>CANQTO010000034.1 GCA_947626785.1 uncultured Oscillospiraceae bacterium | reverse complement strand
ACTGCGGTATTCCGCGGTTTACAGGCTCCTTTGGAGCTGGAAACGTGACTCGAACACGCGACCTGCTGATTACGAATCAGCTGCTCTACCGACTGAGCTATTCCAGCGCTTGAACGTTTAACAGTTTAACATAAGCGGCCAAAGAAGTCAACGAAAAAAACGCCGTCTTCTTTTCCGAGAATATCACGCTCTGTATTATTTTGTTTCCGATTGGAAAATCTCAAGCGTTCCCATCATCCAAAAGAGAACCATTTGGCAAATCGTTTCTCTTTCCTTTAAAATTTCCGAACTTTTTGGCGGATAAAATTTTGCTTCAAAAAGTTACATAATCGAAAGTGAAAATTATTCTCCAAAGAGTTATCAACATTTTCAACAGAGTTTTCAACACCCCCAGGCAGGAAAAAGCCCGCTTCTTTCGGGAAAATCCGGGCCTTCATCCGATGGTCAGGCAAGAATTGATGACAATTTGATTACATATTCTGATTTACATAATCCATCTTTTTACCAGCGGAACAGGTCAAACATCCCGGAATCCCGGTAGGAGACATAGTCGTCGCCCGCTACGATGATGTGGTCCGTCAGCTGGATATCTACCAGACTCAGGGCAGAGCGGAGCTGCTTGGTCACCGCGTCGTCCTCCGCTGAAGGAAGAGCGACACCGTCCGGGTGGTTGTGGGCGATAATGACGGAGCTGGCCTTCTGCTTCAGCGCGGTCTCCACCAGCTTGCGGATGTTGGCGCTAACCGCGTTGACCACTCCCCGGCCCATCTCGGTACAGCTGATGACCCGCTTCTGGGTATCCAGGCAGACCATGTACAGCACCTCGTCCTCTTCATTCATAAAGCGGGGCAGCAGATAGTTTCCGGCATCCTTGGTGCTGCGGATGGTCTTCATCTCATTGGCCACAGCGACCTTGCTCTTACGCAGGATCTGCGGCACCAGGCGGATCAGAGCCGCAGTCCCGTCCTTGATCCCTTTGACGGAACAGAGCTCCTGATGAGAGGCCGCAAACACCCCGTCCAGAGAGCCGAATCGGTCCAGAAGCTCATGGGCGATAGGATTCACATCCTTTTGGGGGATGGCATAGAACAAAAGCAGCTCAAGGGCGTTGATCTCGTTGAAGCTCTCCAGACCATGTTCGATAAAACGGCTGCGAAGCCGGTCACGGTGGCCTTTATGGGGCGTATCGTTCTTTGTCTCTTTCCCAGGCATGGTCTCCCTGTCTCCTATATGTCCATAGTCGCGTATGCGTTCAGATCGCTCCCGGCCCGCACGCCGGCCAGGTATTCATAATAGGCCTGAGCGCCGATCATAGCGCCGTTGTCCCCGCAGAGCTTCAGCGGCGGGATGTAGAGCTTGAGGCCGTTTTCCTCGGCTGCCCGCTGGAAATCCGCCCGGATGCGGGAGTTGGCAGCCACGCCGCCGGCCACGGCGATCTTATCCCGGCCCAGCTCCCGGGCGGCCTGGATGGTCCGGGGGACCAGGCTGTCGCTGACAGCCTTAGTGAAGGAGGCGGCCAGAGAGGCCCTGTCCAGCTCCTCTCCCTTCTGCTGGGTGTTGTGCACCAGGTTGATGACCGCCGTCTTCAGCCCGGAAAAGCTCATGTCATAGGGGTTTCCGTCCACGTGGGAGATAGGAAAGACGTAGCGGCTGTCGTCCCCGCCCTGGGCCAGCAGGTCGATGGGGCGGCCCCCCGGATAGGGCAGACCCAGCACCCGGGCCGTCTTGTCAAAGCACTCCCCTGCCGCGTCGTCCCGGGTGGCGCCCAGGATCTTCATATCCGTGTAACCGCGCACATCCACCAGCAGGGTGTTGCCGCCGGAGATGGCCAGGCACAGGAAGGGCGGTTCCAGCTCCGGATAGGCCAGGTAGTTTGCCGCGATGTGGCCCCGGATATGGTGGACGGGGATCAGCGGCTTGTTCAGCGCCAGGGCGCAGGACTTGGCGAAGTTCACCCCCACCAGCACGGCCCCGATGAGCCCGGGGGCATAGGACACCGCGATCGCGTCCAGGTCCCTCTTCTCCATCCCGGCGGCCTGGACGGCCCGCTCTGCCAAAAGGGAGATGGACTCCACATGGCAGCGGGAGGCGATCTCCGGCACCACACCGCCGTATACCGCGTGGAGCTCCGCCTGGGAAAAGATCTGGTCGGTCAGGACCCGCCGCCCGTCCTCCACGATGGCGGCGGCAGTCTCATCACAGGTGCTTTCAAAGGCTAAAATACGCAAAACAGACCCTCATTTCAAATATTTTGTCATCAGAACGGCATCCTCCCGGGGCAGATCGTAGTAGTTCTTCCGCCTGCCCACCGGGACAAAACCGTGTTTTTCATAGAGCCGGAGGGCGGCCAGATTGCTCTGCCGCGCCTCTAAGGTCACGAAGGCCAGCTCCCGCTCCTCCGCCCGGCGGAGCATGGCCTCGATGAGCCGGTCCCCGATGCCCTGCCGGCGGCAGGCCGGGTCCACCGCCACGTTGGAGATATAGCCCTCGTCCAGAACGCAGGTCATGCCCACATAGCCCAGCAGCGCCCCCTCCGGGCCCTCCGCCGCCAAAAACTCGTGCATGTCGTCCCGCAGCTGTCCTAAAAGCTGCTGCTCTGTCCAGGGCAGGGAAAAGCAGCTATGCTCCAACTTGACGAGCTGGGCCAGATGCCGCGGCTCCGCGTCGACGATCCTAAGCTCCATCAGTGGGCCTCGGCCCAGGAGTGGCCGGAGTGGACATCCACCGTCAGGGGCACCGCGAGCTGGGCCACCTGCTCCATTTCCTGCCGCAGGATCTCCCCTACGGTCCCTGCCTCCTCCTCCGGGCACTCCACGATCAGCTCGTCGTGGACCTGGAGGATCAGCCGGGCACGGAGCTTTTCGGACCGGAGCCGCTCATAGACGTGGACCATCGCCAGTTTGATCAGGTCGGCGGCCGTGCCCTGGATGGGCATATTCAGCGCAACCCGCTCCCCGAAGGAGCGCATATTGAAGTTGGAGCTCTTCAGCTCCGGCAGATACCGTCGGCGGCCGTAGATGGTCGCCACATAGCCGTCCGCCCGGGCCTTCTCCACGATGGCCTTCATATAGTCCCGCACGCCGCTGTATTTCTCCAGGTAGGCGTCCATGTAGGCCTTGGCCTCGTTGGTGTAGACGCCGATGTCCTGGGCCAGGGAGAAGGCGGAGATGCCGTAGACGATGCCGAAGTTGACGGCTTTGGCCCGGCTGCGCAGCAGCGGCGTGACCTCCGCCAGGGGGACGCCGAAGACCCGGGAGGCGGTGACCGCGTGGAAGTCCTCCCCGCTGAGGAAGGCCTCCCGCATGGCCTCGTCCCCTGAGATGTGGGCCAGCAGCCGCAGCTCGATCTGGCTGTAGTCCGCGTCCACCAGCACCATGCCCGGCGCCGCCACGAACATATTCCGGATCTGGGCCCCCAGCTTTCTGCGCACGGGGATGTTCTGCAGATTGGGCTCGGTAGAGGACAGGCGGCCCGTGGCGGTGACGGTCATCTGGAAATTGGTGTGGATGCGGCCGTCCTGGGAAATGACCTTCAGCAGCCCATCGGCGTAGGTGGATTTCAGCTTGGTCAGCATCCGGTAATCCAGCACCTCGTCCACGATGGGGTGCTTGCCCCGGAGCTTTTCCAGCACGTCCGCGTTGGTGCTCCAGCCGGTCCTGGTCTTTTTCCCGGAGGGCAGCATCAGCTCGTCGAAGAGGATCTCCCCCAACTGCTTGGGAGAATTGATATTGAACTCCCGGCCCGCATGGGCCCAGATGCTGCTCTGGAGGGCGGCGATGCCCTCGTTCAGGCTCTCTCCGAACTCGTACAGGGCCTTCCGGTCCACAAAGAAGCCGCTCCGCTCCATATCCGCCAGCACCCGGCAGAGGGGCAGCTCCGCGGTGAAGTAGAGCTCGTCCATGCCCAGCTCCTTGAGTTTGGCAAACAGGGGCTCATACAGCCGGTAGACGGCCTCTGCCCCGCCCAGCTCTGCGCCCAGCCAGCCCATAGAGAGCCTGCCCAGGCTGTAGTCGCTGGCGGTGGCGTCCAGCAGATAGGCGGCCAGAACGGTGTCGAACACGAAGCCCTCCGCCGGCAGCTTCTCCTCCAGCAGCAGGCCCAGCAGGTCCTTCAGCTCATGGGCCAGCTTCTTTTTCTCCGGGTCGAAGACCAGGCGCAGTACGCCGTCGTAGGCCTCCCCCAGCAGGTTCCAGGAGGCGGTGTACACCCGCTCCCCGTCGCAGACCTCCAGCCGGTCCAAGCCCTCCAGGGGCCAGACGGCGATCAGGTCCGCCTTCTCCACGGCTTTTCGGAAGCTTTCCAGCTCCTCCTCGCCGGTGAGCTCCAGCCGCTCCATGGCAGGGACTGTGTTCTCCTGGGAGGGAGCGTCCTCCGGGCTCAGGCCCCACTTCTCGATAAATTTGTTGAAGCCCAGCCGCTTCATCAGCCCATAGAGCGCGGCCGTGTAGTTGTGATCCCAGAGGTTTTCTTCCGGCTTGAAGCTCAGGGGCGCGTCCCGGACAATGGTGGCCAGCTCATAGGACATCCGGGCGCTCTCCTCCCCCTCCCGCAGCTTTTTGCGCACGCCCTCCTTGATATCCAAGGTGTCCAGGGAGGCGTAGATATTGTCCAGGGTCCCGAAGCGCCGCAGCAGGTCCAGGGCGGTCTTCTCCCCCACGCCGGGGACGCCGGGGATGTTGTCGGAGCTGTCCCCCATCAGGGCCTTCAGGTCCACCATCCGCTCCGGCCCGAAGCCGTATTCCGCCTCAAAGACCTGGGGGGTGTAGAGAATGGTCTCCGTCTGGCCCATGCGGGTCTTTACGTTGCATACGCTGGTCCTGTCGCTGACCAGCTGGAGGCTGTCCTTGTCGCCGGTGACGATGACGCAGTCCCAGCCCTCTTTTTCACAGACAGCGGAGGCGGTGCCCAGGATATCGTCCGCCTCATAGCCCTCCAGCTCGTAGCGGCGGACGCCCATATCGTCCAGCAGCTCCTTCAAAAGGGGCATCTGCACCGCCAGCTCCTCGGGCATGCCCTTGCGCTGGGCCTTGTACCCGGCGTAGCTCTTGTGCCGGAAGGTAGGCGCGGGCAGGTCAAAGCTGACGCACAGGGCCTCCGGCTTCTGCTCCTCCAGCAGCCGCTGCAAAATAGCGACGAAGCCGTAGACGGCGTTGGTGGGCGTGCCATCCGGGGCGTTGAGCATCCGGACGCCGAAAAAGGCCCGGTTGACGATGCTGTTCCCGTCCAAAATCATCAGTTTCATAGTCAAACCTCACTTCTCGCCCCGCAGGCGGATGATCTCGTCCCTGAACTGGGCGGCGATCTCGTATTCCAGCATCTGAGCGGCCTTGCGCATCTTGCCCTCCAGCTGCTCGATCAGCTCTTTCCGCTCCCGCTCCGTCATCCGGACGCCGTTGGCCTTGGTGACGGCGGTGGCGTCGGCGGAGATCTCGATCAGGTCCCGGACGCTCTTGACGATGGTCTTGGGGACGATGCCGTGCTCCGCGTTGTAGGTCATCTGCTTTTCCCGGCGGCGGTTGGTCTCGTCGATGCAGGCCTGCATGGAGGGGGTGATCACATCCGCGTACATGAGCACCTTACTCTCCGCGTTCCGGGCCGCCCGGCCCACCGTCTGGATGAGGCTGGTCTCGCTGCGCAGGAAGCCCTCCTTGTCCGCGTCCAGGATGGCGACTAAACCCACCTCTGGGATATCCAGGCCCTCCCGCAGCAGGTTGATGCCCACCAGCACGTCAAACTCCCCCAGGCGCAGGTCCCGGATGATCTCCATCCGCTCGATAGCGCCGATATCGTGGTGCATATAGCGGCAGCGGATGCCGGAACTGGTCAGATACTCCGACAGGTCCTCCGCCATCTTCTTGGTCAGGGTCGTGACCAGGCAGCGCTGGTCCCGCTCGATCTTGGCGTTGATCTCCCCGATCAGGTCGTCGATCTGGCCCTCAATGGGCCGGACGAAGATCTCCGGGTCCAGAAGCCCGGTGGGCCGGATGATCTGCTCGGCGATCTGCCCCGCCCGCTCACGCTCGTAGGGGCCGGGGGTAGCGGAGACGTAGACCCGCTGGTGGATGCGCTGGACAAACTCCTCAAATTTCAGCGGCCGGTTGTCAAAAGCCGAGGGCAGCCGGAAGCCATAGTCCACCAGGCTCTCCTTCCTGGCCCGGTCCCCCCGGTACATGGCCCGGACCTGGGGCAGGGTCACGTGGCTCTCGTCCACGAAGAGCAGAAAGTCCTTAGGGAAATAGTCCAGCAGGGTCATGGGCGGGCTGCCCGGGGCCCGGTCAGAGATGACCCGGGAATAGTTCTCGATGCCGGTGCAGTAACCCAGCTCCTGCATCATCTCGATGTCGTAATCCGTCCGCTGGCGGATGCGCTGGGCCTCGATCAGCTTCCCGGCGTTTTCAAAATACTTTACCCGCTCGTCGCACTCCTCCCGGATGCGGACGATGGCCTCCGCCATTTTCTCCTTGGTGGTCACGTAGTGGCTGGCCGGGTAGATGGCCGCGTGGTTGAGGATACGGGTGGGAGCGCCGGTGACCACGTTGATCTCGCTGATCCGGTCCACCTCGTCCCCGAAGAACTCAACACGGATGGCCTTGTCGTTGGAGTAGGCCGGGAAGATCTCCACCGTGTCCCCCCGGACCCGGAACATGTTGCGCTCAAAGGCGATGTCGTTTCGCTCATAGCGGATCTCCACCAGCTTGCGCAGCAGCTCGTCAAAGCTGCGGACCTGGCCGGGCCGCAGGGAGATGACCATGTTGGCGTAGTCGATGGGGTCCCCCAGGCCGTAGATGCAGGATACGGAGGCCACCACGATCACGTCCCGCCGCTCAAAGAGGCTGGAGGTGGCGCTGTGCCGCAGGCGCTCGATCTCGTCGTTGATGGAGCAGTCCTTCTCGATAAAGGTGTCGGTATGGGGGATGTAGGCCTCCGGCTGGTAGTAGTCGTAATAGCTGACGAAATACTCCACGGCGTTTTCCGGGAAGAACTCCTTGAACTCGCTGCACAGCTGGGCGGCCAGGGTCTTGTTGTGGGCCAGGACCAGGGTGGGCCGGTTGAGGCGCTGAATGATGTTGGCCATGGTGAAGGTCTTGCCGGAGCCGGTGACGCCCAGGAGCACCTGCTCGTCGATCCCCAGCTCTATGCCCTGCACCAGCGCCTCGATGGCCTCCGGCTGGTCGCCGGTGGGCTGATAGGGCGCGTGCAGCTTAAACTCGTTCATTTTGATGCCTCCATGGCCAGATTTCTGAAAAAGTATTATATCAAATAAATTTCCGCTTGTACAGGGAGAGCCGCATTATTTCGCGCCTTTCGGCTTTCTTAATTCTTCTTAAGAAGCTTGTAACCGCGCCGCCGGGATGATATAATTCTTTCATCTTCTGTACTTTCGGAGAAATGCGTATGAGTGCGATCAATTCCATCGGCAGCGCCCGGTCCATCGTCCACGAGGTGGGCAAGGCCATCGTGGGCAAGGACGAGATCATCATCAAGGTGCTCCTGGCCGTCCTGGCAGGCGGGCATATCCTGATGGAGGACATCCCCGGCGTGGGCAAGACCACCCTGGCGGTGGCCCTGTCCCGGGCCCTGGGCCTGGAGTATAACCGGGTCCAGTTCACGCCGGACGTGCTGCCCTCGGATATCACAGGCTACTCCATCTACGACAAGAACACCGGCGCCATGACTTATCAGAAGGGCGCCGTTCTCTGCAACCTCTTTCTGGCCGACGAGCTGAACCGGGCCACCAGCCGGACCCAGTCCGCCCTCCTGCAGGCCATGGAGGAGGGGGAAGTGACGATGGACGGCAAGACCTACGCCGTGCCCCAGCCCTTCCTGGTCATCGCCACCCAGAACCCCACCGGAGCCAAGGGCACCCAGATGCTCCCGGACTCCCAGATGGACCGCTTCATGCTCCGGCTCTCCATGGGCTACCCCGCCCACGAGGACGAGGTGGAGATGATCCGCCGCCGGCAAAAGGGCGTCGCCATGGACACGGTGCTCCAGGTGGTCAGCCGGGAGGAGCTGATCCGCCTGCGGCTGGAGGTGGAGCGGGTCTTTGTGAAGGATGAGCTGATCGACTACATCGTGCGCCTCTGCGCCCGGACCCGGGAGGACCGGCGCATCCTCCAGGGGGCCAGCCCCCGGGCCTCCCTGGCTCTGACGGCCCTGGCTAAGGCCACAGCCTGGATCCAGGGCCGGGACTACGTGCTGCCCAAGGACGTGCGCTTCATCTTTTCCGACTGCATCAGCCACCGGCTGATCTGGACCCAGGAGCTGAGCTCTGAGGCGGAGCGGGCCGCCTTGCTGGAGGAGCTCTTCTCCTCCGTCAAGGCCCCCGCCATCAAGTAGCCATGCGTCTGTCCCGTTTTTTGCTCTATCTGGCGGCTGTCGCGGCAGCGTTTGTCTTCCGCCTGGCCTACGTGGGCTGGTTCGGGCCCTATCTGGTGGCCGCCGTGGCCGTCGCGCCGCTGCTGCTGTTTCTGCTCTCCCTGCCCTCCATGCGGGCCCTGCACCTGTCCCTGTCGGCCACGGAGCGCTGTCAGAGAGGCGCGGAGGCCCAGCTGCGCCTGGGCTTTGAGACCCGTGCCCGGCTGCCCCTGAGCCGGGTCCGGGTGCAGATCGAGGTCGAGAACCGCTTCACCGGGGAGATGACGCTTCAGGACTACGAATTTCGGAGCATCCTCTCCAGCGACGGCTTTCTGCCCCTCCCCACCGGGGACTGCGGGCTCTTGTGCTGCCGTGTCGCTTCCTGCGAGTGCTTTGACCTGCTGGGGCTCTTCTCCCGGCGCTTTATTCCCGATGCCCAGGCCCGCTGCACCGTGCTGCCCCGGGCCAAGGCCCCGGAGCGAAAGCCGGACCTGGACGCGGCGCTCCAGGCGGCGGTCCGTCTGCGGCCCAAGGCCGGGGGTGGCTATTCAGAGGAACACGAGCTTCGGCCCTACCGGCCCGGGGACTCGGTGAACAGCATTCACTGGAAGCTCAGCTCCAAGACCGACGAGGTCATCGTCCGGGAGCCCCAGATCCCGGAGAACAACGAGATCTATCTGCTCTTCCCCCGGCAGGAGGAGCCCCAGCGCGGCCTGGAGACCCTTCTCTGGCTCTCCCTGGAGCTCTGCAAACGGGAGCTGCCCCACCAATTGGCCGGTGAGACGGTGGACAGCGAGGAGGCCGCGGCGGACGCCCTGTGCCGCCTGCTCGCCGCTCCTCTGGGCGAACCGCGTCCCTTTGACCGGTCCATGGCCCGCTGCGTCTTTCTGGTCACAGGCGGGGAGGTGAGGCTGGGATGAATCGTCTCCTCAACCGCCTGTCCACCCTGGGCCTGCTGCTGCTCTTTACCTTCTCGTTCACCTATCTGGCCGCCGGCTGCTTCGGCTTCACCCTGGATGGCCTGATGCCCCTGTGGCTGGCCTGCATCTGCCTGAGCGTGTGGATCTCCGCCGACTTCCGGCACGGCATCCTGCTGGGGCTGCCCCTCTCCGCCCTAATTCTGTACATTGCCTACCGGACCTATGACGGGGAACTGGTCCTCCAGCTCTCGGACTTTTTTGACCGGCTCACCGGGGCCTACTATCAGCGCTTTTACTCCCCCGGCAGCCGCTATGTCTTCGCAGACTACAGCGAGAACCACAGCCTGATCCTGCTGTTTCTGGCCTTTCTGCTGGCCTCCTACCTCTCCACGGGGCTCACCTCCCGGGGCGGGCGGATCTTCTTCTCACTCATCGGGACGGTGCCGCCGGTCTTTTTCTGCCTGGCTGTCACAGGGAAGCCCAGCGTCCCGGCCATAGCTGGGCTGACACTGTTCTGGGTCCTGCTGCTCTCCGGCGGCGGACGCTACGATGTGAACAGCCACCAGGGCCGGGTCTTTTTCGCCGTGGCTCTTCCGGCTGTGCTGCTGACCGGCCTGCTGCTGTTTGCCGTCTCGCCGGAGAGCTATGTGTCCTCCATGGAGGAGATGTCCATCAGCCTCCGCATTGAGGAGTTTGGCCGGAGCATCCGGCAGCTGATCCGGGGCGAGGAGCCCTCTCCCCGCCCCGGCGCGACGCCGGAGACTGTCGTTCTGGAGGCCCCACCCCCCTCGACGCTCCCGGAGGAGATGGACTTCGGCGGCAGCCTGGAGCTGGCCGGCGGCTATGATTTTACCGGCATGAGCGACGTGATCCTCCGGGCCAAAACGGACCTGGAGGGCTATGTGTATCTCCGTGCCCGCTCCTACGGGGACTACACGGGCCTGGGTTGGCTGGAGGCGGAGGAACCGGGGCTCCCCTCTTCCCTCTCCTATGCCGCCTCCGCGGCGGCCGGAGAGGAGCATGAGCTGGAGCTCCGCCTGGAACCCCCCTCCGCCTATCGCTTTCTGCCCTACTACAGCGCCCTCCCCTCCTCCTCGGACAGCTTTGTCCCGTCGGAAGGGCAGACAGAGTACACCGTCCCCTTCCGCAGCCTGGGGGCGGTCTCCCCTCTCCCGGCGGAGCTGCGGCAGGAGGAAGAGGTCTACCGGGCCTATGCCTATGAGGCCTATACCCGCCTGCCGGCGGCTACAGAGACCGCCCTGCTCCAGCTGGCCGAACGAGCCGGGCTCTCCGCCTCCTCTCCCGATCTGATCCAGGCCGTGGCGGACTATGTGCAGCGGACAGGGACCTATGACCTGGGCGTTAGCGACTACCCTTCGGAAGACTACGCCGTGTACTTTCTCACCGAGGCCCGCCGGGGCTACTGCATCCACTTTGCCACCGCCGCCGCGGCCCTGTACCGGGCCCTGGGCATCCCGGCCCGGGTGACAGAGGGCTTTCTCTACCGGGCTGAGAGCGGCGAATGGACGGACGTCTGCCGCTCAGACGCCCACGCCTGGGTGGAGATCTACAGCGACGGCCTGGGCTGGCTTCCGGTAGAGGTCACCGGCCGGAGCGGCCTGACGCCGCCGGAGGCGGTCCCGGTGTCCCCTGCCATCGACAGCCCCGCCCCTGAAGCAAGCCCGGAGCCGGTGGAGGAGACGCCTATTCCCACACCGGAGAGCAGCCCTACAGGGCCCGCCGTAGGCCCCATCTCCCCTGAGGGCCCGGCCGTGCCGGAACCGGCGGGCTTCTCAATCCCCTGGAGAGCTCTGGGCATCGTAGCCGCTGTTTTGCTGCTGATTTCCCTGCTCCCCCTTCAGCGCCTGGTCCGCCTGGCCCTGCTACGGCGGCGCATCCGCCAGCGGGACGGGCACAAGGCCGCCGTCGCCATCTACCGGCAGGCGGTAAAGCTCTCCGCCTGGGGGGCCTCTGTGCCGGAGGCAATCACCAAATGCGCCGAGAAGGCCGCCTTCAGCAACCATGAGGTCAGGCGGGAGGAGCTGGCCGCCTGCCGCGCCCTGCTGGAGGGGATGACCAAGGAGGTCTATGCAGAACAGAACCGCTTCCGGAAATTCGTCTTCCGCTATCTGAAATGTTTTATGTAAACTAAATATTGATTATGTAAACTTTCCGGCAGAGCGTGCTCTGCCGGAAAGTTTCTTACAGTCCCCGGTTCTCCTGAAAACGCAGGGCGGCGGCCAGCATCTGGGCGGCCTGACTGCGGGTCAGCGCGTCCTCCATGGCTTGGGTATCCTTCAGGATCCCGTGGGCGTTCAGGTTGACGCAGGCCTGGGCCTGGGCGGTCTCCAGGCTCTCGTCCAGCTGGATATAGGAGATGTTGGTCACATTCAGGGCCCGGTCCAGCATGGCGGCGGCCTCCGCCTTGCGGATGGGCGCGGCGGCGTCGAAGACTGTCCCCGTCTCCTCCACCCGGCCGTTATCCACGCCGCAGAGAGCGGCGGTGGCCACGGCGTTCTTCATCCAGGCCGGGATGGCCTCATCGTCGGCATAGCCGGTGGAGAGGACGCCGCTGAACATCGGCTCGCCGGAGACCAGCATACACATGCTCAGAAATTCCCCCCGGCTGACCGCCTTGTCCGGGTAGAAGCAGTAGACCCCGCCCAGTTGCTCGCCGGTGAAGAGTCCCGCCTCGCTGAGCGCCACGGCGGCGTACTCGTCCGCCCGGCCGGCCATATCGGCGTAGAAGACATCCTTCTTCTGCTTCTCGATCTTGATGATGACCGTGGCCTCCTGGGAGGCGTTTCCCTCCGTGTCGATGGCTTTGTAGCCGAAGTAGTCCCGGCCCTTCTTGTCCGTGTCCGGAGTGTAGATAAAGCTGCCGTCCTGCTTGAGCTCCAGCCGGCCCTTGATGGGCTGGGTGGTGATCTCAAAGCGGAGGGCGTCCCCCTCCGGGTCAAAGGCCGACAGGCTCCCGCCCACGGACACGTTCCGGTAGGTGTTCAGTTCCAGATTCTCCGCCACGGGGGCGGAGCCCTGGGCGTAACCGGGCCCGGCCAGGCCGGCGACCATCAGCAGGGCCAGGCTCAGCGCCATAAAAGAGATCAACAGTCGCTTCATAGTCATACCTCCATCTGTCCGGCCGGGTCTGCCCGGCCTGCTCATACCGGTATTTTGCGCCGGCGGCGGACAATTATGCAAATAAAGGTAGACTTTAGGAGGCGGCCTGTGCTAAAATAGGGTATCTAAAATAAACGAGGTAATGTTATGGGAACGATGACAGCCGCGGCACAGTGGCTCAACACGACCTTCGCCGGCTTTGACCAGGGCGTCACAGCGGCGGTACATAAGTTCTATGAGCTGGGGGGCGGCGTCCTCAGCCCGCTGATGGAGCTGATCTCTCTGATGGGTAAGGGCGGGATCTTTCTCATCATTCTGTCCCTTCTGCTGATGATCCCCGTGAAAAGCCGCCGTTTCGGCACCGCCATGCTGATCGGCCTGGCTTTAGGGGCGCTCTGCACCAATCTGTTCATCAAAGTGGCCGTGGCCCGGCCCCGGCCCTATGCGGACGTAAACGGCTTCTTCTACCCTCTCTGGCAGATGATGGGGCAGCACACGGAGAGCGACATGAGCTTCCCCTCCGGGCACACCACCGCCGCCTTCGCCTCGATGGTGCCTCTGTTTCTGCTTGGGCGGAAGCGGGTCAGCTGGCTGGCCCTGGTCTTCGCCTTCATGATGGGCGTCTCCCGCATCTATCTGGTGGTCCACTACCCCTCGGATGTGCTGGGCGGCCTGATCGTGGGCACGGTCGCCGGCATCCTGGCGGTGTTCATCGCCCGGGTCATCCCCGACGCCTATTATAACTATCCCCTGAAGAAAAAGAGACCGGGAGGAAAGCACGAATGTTCGGATTCGGCAAACTGAAATTCAAGGGCCCGGACAAGTCGGTCCTCCGGGATGAGGAGCATATCGCGGACTACCAGGCCAGCCCCGAGATCGGCAAGCGCCTGCGTCTCGGGAAGCTCTGCCTGTATTACCGGGACCTGGGCGTGAAGTACTACGTGCCCTATGAGTACATCGAGCGGGCTTTTATCCGCATCAGCGAGTGCCACCCGGACGACAGCCCTGCCTACTTTTATTACCGGCTGATCCTGGTCCACGGGGAAAAGGAATTTGCCAACCTGATCTTCAATGAGGAGGAGGACGCGGACCTGGTCCTGGAGCGGCTGAAGGAGATCCGCCCGGAGATCAAATTCGGCTACGTGCCCCCCGCCGACGGCAAGCGCCGTCACTTTATGTAAACCTAATCGACAACAGAAGCCCGCCTGCCGGAACCGGCAGGCGGGCTTCTGTTGCTCTTTTAACTCTGTTCGCTGATATAGAGACTGACCTTGCTCTGGATGAGCCTGGCCGTCTCCTCCGCTGTCTTCTGGCCCTCGAAGTAGGCCCGGACCTCCTGCTGGATCAGCTCCAGCAGATTGGTGTTGACCTGCACGCTCTGAGCCTGCTGGGAGATGAGCTGCCGCAGGGTCTCCACCTGCTTCTGGCTAAGGGCGTAGAATTCCACGCTGAGGCCGTCCGAGGAGGCCATGCCGCCCCGGCTCCGCTCGATGGGCTCGCCGTTTTCATCCAGCAGGACATTTCCCTCCCCGTCCGTCTCGTATTCGGGCGTGGCCGCCTCCTTCAGGGCCTTCTCAAAGGCCTGGCGGTTGGTGGGCAGGCCGTAGCCCCGGCCGGACTGGAAGTCCTCGGTGAAAAAGCGCCGCAGGAATTCCCAGCCCGCCTCCTTGTCTGCGCAGCGGCTGCTCATAGCAAGGCCCGAGTCCAGCACGATGGCGCTGCCGCAGCTGCCGCCGGCGGTGGGAAAGCCGATGTAGCTCACGCTGCCCTCGCCGCCGAACAGGGCCTCGTTGGCCTGGAGGTCCGTAAATTCATAGATCGACGCGATATACAGCATCTGCTCGCCCCGGGAAATGCGGCCGTACTCGGAATCGGTCTCCGGGTCGTAGCTTCCGCTGGCGTTCAGGGCAAAATGGTCGGCAAACTCCAGGAGCTCGATAAACTCCGGGCTGTCAAAGGAGCAAGTCGCCTTCTCCCAGTCCACATAGTTCCCCAGGTCCATAAAGAGGCTTATCAGCAGGATGTCCTCCTTGGTGACATCCCGGTGAAAGATGTCGCAGCCCTCGGGCATGCTGTCCAGGGCCTCGTAGAGCTCCTCGTAGGTCCAGCCAAAGCGGTCGCCCACCACAGACTTGGCCCCGATGGCCGTGACGACGGAGAAGTTAGAGCAGACCTGATACAGGCCGCCGCCCTCCTCCATGGCATGGAGGATGTTCTCAAAGAAGTCCTCCCGGCTCAGCTCAGGGTCGCCGTCCAGCCAGGGGTACAGGTCCTCCAGCAGGCCCTTGGCGGCCAGCTGATTGTAGGGCAGCTCCGACTCCAGCTGTAAAAGATCCGGCATATTCCCCGCCATGATCTCGGTGAGCAGTTTGGTGGTGCCGGCGGAATAGTCCTCCTCGGTGTTGTACTCGGAGTAATCCAGCATGTCGATGCGGCAGCGGTCGCTGTGCCGGTTAAAGTCGATGACCGCTCTTTTCAGGTCCTGGGTCCCGTACAGAGTCGCCAGAGTCAAATGCGTCTTTTCCGGCAGGTCCGCGGCGGGGACCTTCGTGATGGTGACCAGCTCTGTCTTGAACTTGGCCTCCTCGCCGCCCTGGCCCCAGTCGTTCACCAGGCCCCGGACCGTCCCGTCCGGGGCGATGTCCACCCCGTCCAGGCTGCCGCTGTCCACATCGCAGGCGATCCAGTCCAGGACCGGCGACCCCTCGCCCCGCTCCAAGCTGTAGCCGAAAAGCTTGATCCCGGCGGTGTAGTAGAAGTCATAGTCCCCACCGCCTGGGAGCATCTGATAGACCTCGTTGGGCACCGGATAAGTCTCTTCCGCCTGGCCGGTCTCCCCGTCCAGCACCTGCAGCTCCTCCCCGGCGCCGCCCGACCAGGCCAGAACGGCGGTCCGGCCGTCCCGCAGGCTGCTGACCCGGTCCACATAGTTGCCGCACTTGATCTGCCAGGCCACATCCCCGTCTCTCGTCAGGGCCAGGACGCCGTAGTCCTCGCTCGAATAGCTGACGACGATCTGCCCCTTCTCATCCAGGACCGCGTTGTCCTCCCGGAGATAGAGCCCGTCCAGGCCCTCCACCTTCGCGGAGCGGAGACGGCTGCCGTCCGGGTCCAGAACGCTGACAAAGTAGCTGTACCCGGCGGTCACATGGTCCCAGTAGCCGTCCTCTCCCCTTTTCAGCTCCTCCGGGCCCTCGTACCAGGCGGTATAGAGCCTCTCCAGGGCCAGGAGGCTGCCGTCCTCCTGCCAGAACAGACGGCATAGCGAGCCGCTGCTCTCGAAATCCCGGACCCCCTCCGGCGCCTCCGCCGGTTCAGGTGGGCTGTAGCTGTCGAGAGGTTTTAAGGTCCCGTCGTTGCCGATAAAATACAGCCGGTCCACATTCTCCTCCTGGTCGTCCCCTGCCTGCTTCTCATAGGCGTGGGCATAGACCCCGTCCTCCGTAAACAGCAGGGCGTTCAGGATGCTCTCACCGTCCTCCCGGACCGTGGCGAAGGCCGGGCTGTAGACCTCCTCCTGAGGTGCGGCGCTCTGGGCCGCAGCAGGCGCGTTCTCCTGCTTCTGTCCGCAGGCGGCCAGGCCCGGCAGCAGTGCCAGGACCAGCAGGGCCGCCAGGAGCTTTTTCATTTTATCCATGTTTGTCCTCCTCGTCTTATTGCGCCCTTATTGTAGCACAGGCCCCGGACGGATTCCCAGTAGCCGCCGCCTTAAGGCTTCTTTAAGATTTGCTTAAGGCGCGGGAGGGCAAAAAAACAGCGCCGGACGACATCCGGCGCTGCTCAGACTGCAAACAAACTTTTTGAATATCCGGGCAAAGGTGTTGAAAAGGATTAAATATGTTTTTGAGGCAGCTTTGCCTCGTCGGCAGAAGCTTCATTCACTCGCTTCCGGCTAAAGCCGAAAGCTCATTTACGCCGCTCTGCCTCCTCTCAAAACCAAAGCAGACGCTTTGGTTTTGGTAAGGAAGAACGAGGCTGCCTGCCGATTTTGGCGTGCTTGCGCGGCAAAATGGCTTTGCAGCCTTGTTCTGACGCCGCGCCGACCAAACGGGGCAAAGCCCCTGCGATAAGCGCGAGTATCAAATGCGAGCCCAGCGAAGCGGGTCGCATTTGAAGAACTATTTCTGCTCGTTGACGTAGATGTTGACCTTGCTCTGGATGAGCTTGGCCACCTCCTCGGCGCTCTTCTGGCCCTTGAAGTAGGCCTGGGCCTCCTCGGACACCATGGAGTCCACCTGCTCATCGCTCTCCATGGTCTTGGTGGTGCTCTCGATCAGGGCGGTCAGCTGGTC
Organism: uncultured Oscillospiraceae bacterium; assembly: GCA_947626785.1. Taxonomy (GTDB): domain Bacteria; phylum Bacillota; class Clostridia; order Oscillospirales; family Oscillospiraceae; genus Limivicinus. Next base: position 15,651 of record CANQTO010000034.1, on the reverse strand, counting down.
GGCCTGCTCCTGGGTCATGGCGTAGATCTGGACCATCTCACCGCCGCCAAAGCCCACCGACATATAGCTCTCCTCGATCCGGTTGCCGTCCTCGTCCAGCACATAGTCCCCGTTGACGTCCGTCTGGTAGTGAGGCGTCATGGCGTCCTTCATGTACTCCTGGAAGAGCTTCTTGTTGACGGAGAAGCCCCAGGAGTCCCCTTCGCCGGTCAGGAAGCCCCGCAGGAATTCCCAAGCTGCGTCCTTATCGGCGCAGTTCTTGCCCATGGCGTAGCCGGAATCCAGGCTCAGAGCGCTGCCGCTGCTGCCGTCGGAGGTGGGGAAGCCGATATAGGCCGCCGTGCCCGCGCCGCCGAAGTAGTAGTCATACTGCTGGAAGCTGGTGTAATCGGAGAGGTAGACATCCACGAGCAGCTGCTTGCCGGCCGCGATGCGGGCGGCGTCCGAGTCAACTGTGTCGTCATAGTTGTCGTAGTTGGCCTCGTCCTGGAAACGGTCAGCAAACTCCAGCATCTCGATAAACTCAGGGCTGTCAAAATGGCACTGGCCCTCGCTCCAGTCCACCAGGTTCTCCATATCCATAGCCAGGCAGGTCCGCAGGATGCTGTCCTTGCTGGTGCCGTAGCTGAGGATCTCGCAGCCCTCGGGCATGGCGCTCAGGGCGTCCAGCACGTCCTGATAGGTCCAGCCGTTCCGGTCGCCCACGATCTGCTTGGGGCCGGCTATCGTGTTCAGGGAGAAGGTGGAGCAGATCTGATACAGTCCGCCGTCTGACTCCAGGGCCTGGAGGACGTTGGCGAAGAAGTCCTCCCGGCTCAGGTCCTTGTCGGCGTCCAGATAGGGATACAGATCCTCCAGCAGGCCCTTGGAAGCCAGCTGCTCATAGGGCAGGCCGTTCATGCTGAGCAGATCCGGCACGTTCCCGGCGGCCAGCTCTGTCTCCAGCTTGGTCCGGCCGGCGGAGTAGTCGTCCTCAGTGTTGAACTCGGAGTAGTCCACCACGTCAATGCGGCAGTTGTCGTGGCTGCGGTTGAAGTCGATCACCATGTTCAGCACATCGGAGCTGGCATAGACGCAGGCCAGGGTCAGATGGGTCTTCTGGGGGACGGACTCATAGGGCACCTGGGCGATATGGGCCAGCTCATAGCTCATGGTAAAGTGGGAGCCCGACCCCCGGTAGTTGTTCACGATGGCGCTGATGGTCCCGTCCCCGGCCACATAGACCGTGCCCAGGCTGTCGCCGTTCACATCGCAGCTGACCCAGTCCAGAATGAAGTCCGGCTCCTCCGCGCCCAGCTTATAGCCGTAGAGCTTCACGCCGCTGGTGTAATAGAGATCGTAGTCGCCGCCGCCCGGGATCAGGTTCCAGGCGTCGTTGGGCAGCTCATAGCTCTCGGTGAATTTGCCGGTGGCGCTGTCGATAGCCGTCAGCTCCAGGCCGTTCATGCCGTAGCTGGCGGCGGCCACCGTGCCGTCCCGCAGCTTGAGCAGGCTCTGCACATAATCGCCCAGGCTCTGCTTCCAGACGGTTTCGCCCTCCGGGCTGAAGGAGATCAGCCCCCAGCCGCCCTCCTGGTCGCTGGTGCCCAGGATCAGGTTGCCGTTTTCGTCGATCACCACATTGCTGGTGCTGAGATAGACGCCCTCGGGTGCGGTCAGAGGGATGCTTTCGATCTCCGTGCCGTCGGCGTTCAGATGGCGCAGGATGTAGCTCTGCTCCGAGTAGAAGTTCTGGTAAAAATCCATGGAGCTCTCGTCCACGCCGTCCGGCCCGTCATAATAGGAGAGGAAGCACTGCTCGATGGCAAGCAGAGTCCCGTCCTCCTGGGGGAGCAGGGCGGCAATATTGTTGTCCGCGCTGAAATACTTACGGTTCTCCGTGTTCTCCGCGACAGGGCTGGTCTCTATGGGCAGAAGCGTCTTCTCCCCGTCGTAGGAGACGAAGAAGTACTCATAGGCCAGGCTGCCGCCCAGGACCGGTGCTTCATCCGGCTCGGCAGCTTCCTCCCCTTCGGCGGCCTCCTCGCCGCCGTTCTCCTCCGCGGCCTCATCGGCCTCAGACGGATCCACATAGCGCGAGCTGGTGGCGTAAAAGCCCTCGTCGGTAAAGCACAGGGGCCATAGGTTGGCGTCTCCCGTCATTTCAAGAGGCGTAAACTCTGCCTGGTAGACGTACTCCGGCGTGGCCGTGGCCTCCGGCTCCTCCGTCTTCTCAGGGGTCTTGTTTCCGCCGCAGGCCGCCAGGCTGAAGAGCATCGCCAGGCACAGCGCGGCGGCTAGGATCGTTTTCATCTTTTTCATGGCATCCTCCATAGGGAAAGTGTGAAATTGATTGTACCATAGACGGCACATTATTTCCACCGGCAACACTTAAAATTTTTTCTTAATTTTTTCTTAAGGCGTCCACCAGGGCCTCGTCCGCCTCCGCCAGGACCGTGCGCTGCTCGGTGTAGATCACCTTGCCGGGCAGGGCCCCGGAGGGCTTGCGCACAAAGCGCACCATAGTGTAGTCCACAGTCGTCTTCCCGGCGTCCCGGGCCTGGGAATAATAGGCGGCGATGGCCGCCGCCTGTCGGACGCTCCGCTCCGGGGGCTCCAGGCCGTCGCAGCGGAGGATCACGTGGCTGCCGTGGACGCGCTGGGTGTGGAACCAGTAGTCCGTGCGCCGGGCAGTTTTCAGGGTCAGTTCGTCGTTCTGCCGGTTGTTCCGCCCGGCCAGCACCTCCAGCCCGTCCTCCGTCACGAAGCGCAGCGGGGCCTGGGGCTTCGTCTTCCGGCCCTTGTCCCCCTTCGGACGGCGGACATAGCCGGTCTCCTCCAGCTCTGCACGGATGCCGGCCAGGTCCTTCTCCGTCTCCGCCCGGCCGATCTCCTCCAAAACGCTGTTGAGATAGTCCAGCTCCCGGCTGTTTTTCTCCGTCAGCTCCGTCAAGTGGAGCTTGGCGCCCTTGCTCTTCCGGTAATCCTTAAAGAGGGCGGCGGCGTTCTGCTGGGGCGTCTTCAGGGGGTCCAGCGGGATCGTGACCTCCGGGCAGTCTGGCTCATAGTAATCCTGGCAGACCAGGCTCCGGTCTCCCCGTTTGACCCGGTACAGGTTCGCGGTGACCAGCTCCGCCTTCCGCCGCAGCTGCTCCATATTCTCCGTCTGCCGCAGCTCCTCCAGCTGAGCGGCCAGTTTCCGCTGAAGCCGGTCCCGGGCTGTCTTTACCGTGTGCTGGAGCTCCCGGCTCCGGCGGCGGCGCTGCTCCAGCCGGTCCCGGCCTGTGTAGAACTCGTCCAGCAGCTCTGAAAAGCTGCCGCAGCTCTCCAGGGCCGCCGCGCTGCCGTACTGGCTGATGGGCAGGAAGCTGAAGTCCATGGGCCGCCCCTCCTGCCTCAGCAGCCAGGGTCGGAACTCCCCCGCCGCCACCGTGTCGGCCAGGGCGTCCATCTGGGCGGGCAGCCGCTCCCAGTCCCCGCCGCAGCGGTGAGTCAGCTCCCGGCACAGCAGCGGGGACAGGCCGGAGAAGGTGCTCAGCAGCCATTTGTCCATGGGCAGGCTCCGGTCCGCCGCGCCCGCCAGGGCCCGGCGCTGCTCCGGAGTCTGGGAGAAGAAGGGCAGCTTGTTCTGGGCTGGCGGCAGCCGGTAGATCATCCCCGGCAGCAGGCGGCGCTGGGCCTCCTCGCCGAAGTCCGCCCGGCGGATGCAGTCGATGATCCGCCCGTCCTCCCCCACTAAGATCAGGTTGGAGCCCCGGCCGATCATCTCCACGACCAGCTGCTTTTTGGAGGGCACGCCCAACTCGTCCCGGCTGTCCAGCTCGAAGAGGAGCATCCGCTCCATCTCCGGCTGCCGGATGTCTATAATGCGGCTACCCACCAGATGCTTGCGCATGAGCATGCAGAACATGGGCGGCTCGGCGGGATTGTCAAAAGCGGCGCAGGTGATGTGGGCCCGGGCGCTGCCCACCCCGGCCGAGAGGAGCAGGCGCAGGTTCTCCCCCTGAGAGCGCACAGTCAGCAGCAGCATGTCCCGCTCGGGCTGCTGCACCTTGTCGATCTTGCCGCCTGTCAGGCGGACGGCCAGCTCGGCCCGCAGGGCCGAGACCGTTACGGCGTCCAATGGCATAGCTGTCCTCCTACTTCTCCGCGGCGGCCCGGAACAGCTCACAAAGCCGCTCCGTCTTCCCCTGGAGGTAGAGCCAGCCGAAGAGGGCCTCCAGGCCCGTTGCGGCGTGGTACTCCGCCAGCTCCGCGTGGGGCGGCACTGTGTGCACCTTGGCGTTGCGCCCCCGGCGGTACACGTCCTGCTCCTCCCCGGTCAGCAGCGGCAGCAGCCGCTGGGCGGCCTGGGCCTGGGCCGGGGCCTTCACATAGGACACCGTCAGCCGGTGCAGATCGGAGACCGCTGTGTGCCCCTGCAAGCAGAGCAGAGAGCGAACCATCAGCTCGTACACTGCGTCCCCCACATGGGCCAGGCCCAGCAGACTGATCTTATTGACCTCCTGGAGGTTCATATTCGGAATAAAATCTTCCATCGTTCTCTCCGCACACAAAAGGGCCGTATCCAGCACGGCCCTTTTGCTTCTTTTATTCGTCTTCTTCCGGTTCGTAATCCGGCTCTTCCTCGCTCAGCTCGGCGGCCAGGGCCATATCGTCGTCCTGGGCAAGGCCCATCTGGACCTGGAGCTGGTGCCAGCCGTTCCGATCCATGACCACGGCCCGGGGCTTGGCCCCCTCGTAGGGTCCCACCACGCCCAGCTCCTCCAGCTGGTCCACGATCCGGGCGGCCCGGGAGTAGCCCAGCTTCATCCGACGCTGGAGGCTGGAGGTGGAGCAGGAGCCCATCTCGATGACGACCTCCACCGCCTGGGGCAGCATTGGGTCATAGTCCCCCAGGGCGCTGTCCTCCTCCTTGGCGCTCTTGCTGTCGGAGCCGGACTTGTCCTCCAGGGCCTTGTTCATATACTCCTCGATCTCCCGGTTCTGCTGGCTGTCGCCGGCGCTCTCCTTGATAAAGCGGACGACCTCCTCCCGCTCCTCGTCGGACACGAAAGCGCCCTGGATGCGGGTGGGCTTGCCGCTGCCCACGGGAGAGAAGAGCATATCGCCCATACCGATGAGCTTTTCCGCGCCGGACTGGTCCAGGATGATGCGGCTCTCCATGGCGGAGGAGACCGCAAAGGCGATGCGGGAGGGGATGTTGGCCTTCATCAGGCCGGTGATCACGTCCGCGGAGGGGCGCTGGGTGGCGATGACCAGGTGCATCCCGGCGGCGCGGCCCATCTGGGCCACCCGGCAGATGCTCTCCTCCACCTCCTTGGAGGCCACCAGCATCAGGTCGGCCAGCTCGTCGATCACGATGACCACCTGGGGCAGGGTCGCCTCCCCGTTGGCACTGCACCAGCGGTTATAGGCCTCCAGGTCCCGGACGCCCACCTCAGAGAAGCTGCGGTAGCGCTTGAGCATCTCCACCACGGACCACTGGAGGGCACCGGCGGCCTTTTTGGGATCGGTCACCACCGGCACGTACAGATGGGGGATGCCGTTGTAGATGCCCAGCTCCACCATCTTGGGGTCGATCATGATCAGCCTTACCTCATCCGGCCGGGCCTTATACAGCAGGCTCAGGATGAGCGAGTTCATGCACACGGATTTGCCCGAGCCGGTGGTGCCGGCGATGAGCATGTGAGGCAGCTTGGAGATATTGCCCACGATGCACTCGCCGCTGATGTCCTTGCCCACGGCAAAGCTGAGCTTGGACTTGGCGTTTGTGAAGCGGGGGGACTCGATGATGTCCCGCAGGTACACGGGGCTGACGATCTTGTTGGGCACCTCGATGCCAACCGTGGAGATCTTGTCCGGGATGGGCGCGATGCGCACGTTGACCACACCCAGGGCCAGGGCCAGGTCCCCGGCCAGGTTGGTGACCCGGGCCAGCTTGACCCCCTGCTCCAGCTCGATGTCGTAGCGGGTGACGGTGGGGCCGCGGGTCACGCCCACGATGGCGGCGTTGATGCCGAAGCTGTGGATGGCGCCCTCCAGGCGCTCCCGGTTGACCAGGATCTCCTCCCGGGCGTCCACCGAGCCGCCGCTGCCGCCCTTCAGCAGCTCCAGCGGCGGGAACTGATAGTCCGGGCTCTCCCCGGCGCCCACCACGGCCTCTTCCACGGCCTTGGCCTCCGTCTCCAGCTCCTGGCGGCTGAGCTTCTTGTTCTTCGGCGGGTCGGAGATCTCCACGCCCGCCGGCACGGAGGGCCGGGGACCGGGCCGGCCGGTCACCGGCACTTCCTTGAGATCCACCGGCTCCACCCCGGCGATCTTCGCCGCCTCCTCCACGCTCATGGGCTCCGGCGCGGGAGTCTTCCGGCGGACCTTGGCCTTAGCGCGGGCCGGAGGCTGGGCCACATAGGGCTCGCTGGCCTTGCCGCCCCGGTCCATCACGAAGAGCTCCTCCTCGTCCTCCCCCAGGGGGAGATCCGTCAGCGCCGAGCGGCTGACCCGCTCCACGTTGACCTCTTTCTTGACCGGCGGCTCCTGAACGCCCCGGCTGGGGTCGCTCTTCAAAAGCTCCGGGATGGAGAGGCCGCGCCGTTTGGACTTGGGCTGCTCCTTTACAGGCTCCGGCTGCTCCGTCTCAAAGGTCTCCGGCTCATAGCGCAGGGTCTTGCGCTCCTCCGCCTTGGCAAGCAGGGAGGACAGGCTCACGTTGAAGCCGATGAAGAAGAACAGCGCCATCAGCGCCAGCAGCACCGGCACCGCCCCGTACACGCTCAATGCCTTTTCCAGCCCGGCGGCCAGGACACCGCCCAGAGCGCCGCCGGTCTTCAGCGCCTGTCCGGCCTCAAAGTACTCCCCTAAGACCAGCACCAGGTCAAATTCCTCCGGCGCCACCGGCCCAATCAGCAGATGCAGCACCGCCGCGAAGAGCAGAGGCAGCAGCAGGATGGAGGTCACCCGCAGCATCACGGGCTTTCCTCCGTGGAACAACAGCATCACCGAGGCAATGAACAGGGCGGGAGCGGACAGCCAGTAGCCCCAGCCGATGAGGCCCGCCAGCAGCTTGCGGAAGCCGGCGATAAAGGTCCCATCCGTGTTGAAGTAGCTGATGACGATGAAGCAGGCCAGCAGGAAAAAGATCACGCCCGTGACCTCCCGGCGGATGGGCCGCATGGGCGGCGGCGGGGGCGGAAGATTCTCCTCCTGCTTCTTCTTGGAGGAAGCGGCACGGCCGCCGCTCTTCTTTTTCGGGGCGGCGGCTGCGGGCTCGTTCTTTTTTTTCTTCTTTTTCGCCTCGTCCTGAGGCTCGGGAGATGATTTGCTCCGTGCCATGGATATTGTCCTTTCGTGTGTCAGAAGATCATGGAGAGGATGATGGACAGCACGCCCACCACCCAGCAGTAATAGGCGAAGCCGCCGAATTTGCCCTTGTTGGCGATGTACTTCAAAAGGCTGATGGCCCCGATACCGGACAGCATCGCAACGGCGGTGCCGATCAGGTAGGCCGGGACACAGGACCAGTCGATCCCGCTCTGGACTGCGTCCACCAGGCTGAGGATGTTGGCCCCCAGCACCGCCGGCACAGACAGGAGGAAGGAGAACTTCACGGCGAAGTCCCGCCGAAGCCCGGTAGCAAGGCCGGCTGTAATGGTGGTGCCGGAGCGGGACAGGCCGGGCACGGTGGCCGCGCACTGGCACAGGCCGATGATCACCGCGTCCAGAATGGTCATGCTGCCGCCGGTCTTCCGGCCGGGGGTCATTTTGTCGGACACGTAGAGCATGCAGCCGGTGAGGATCAGCGCCAGGCCTATGAAGATGTTGTTATAGTATAAGACCTCCAGCTTGTCGTTTATAGGCAGGACCAGGAAGAGAGGGAGCGTCGCCAAGCAGATCATGAAGAACAGCCGGGCGGCGGGATAGCGCTGCTGCCGCTCCCCGGATAGAGGGCCCACATTGATAAAGCCCAGCACCTCGAAGAACATCTGCCGGATGTCCTCCCAGTAGACGATGCAGATGGACAGCAGCGTCCCCAGGTGCAGCAGCACGTCGAAAAACATGTGCTCCTCCGTACCGGCCAGGCTGAAAAGGTTGCTCAGGATCGACAGGTGTCCGGAGCTGGAGATGGGCAGAAACTCCGCCAGCCCCTGCACCAGACCCAAAATGACCGCGTTCCAAATCGACATACGCAACCCCCCAAAGCACTCGTAAATGATATTCTAACACAACTTTATGGTAAAAACAAGCCCGGCAGAACAACCTCTGCCGGGCCTGCTTGGGCTTATCGAATTGGGGAAAATGCTCAACCGTACTGCTCTGACACACAATTAGCGCCCGATCTCCCCGTGCAGATAGGACAGCGCGTCGGAGAGGGTCCCCAGGCTGTCGATGAGCCCCAGGGCCACGGCCTCCTCCCCATAGATGACGCTGCCCACGTCGTTTGCCAGCTCGTCGGTGTTGGTCATCAGGCGGAGATAGTCCTCCCGGCTGACGCCGGAGTGCCCGGTCACGAAGCCCACGATCCGCTCCTGGATGCGGGCGAAATAGTGGTAGGTCTGGGGCACGCCGATCACCACCCCATTGACCCGCACCGGATGGATGGTCATGGCTGCCGAGGGGGCGATCAGGCTCCGCCGGGCCGCCACCGCCAGGGGCACGCCGATGGAGTGCCCCCCGCCCAGCACCAGTGAGACCGTGGGCTTGGTCATGCCCGCGATGAGCTCCGCGATGGCCAGGCCCGCCTCCACGTCTCCGCCCATGGTGTTGAGCAGGATCAGCAGCCCCTCGATCTCCGGGGATTCCTCGATGGCCGCCAGCAGGGGCAGGATGTGCTCATATTTCGTGGCCTTGGCGTCCTCCGGCAGCAGCTGATGCCCCTCGATCTGCCCAACGATGCTCAGGCAGTGGATCTTCCCCGCCCGGCTGGAGCCTAACTCCTTGATCTCGTCTGTCTCTTCCATATGCGTTCACCTCTCTGTGTAGTTTATCCAGCGAACGCCAAATATAAAAATCCCCTCCCGATTGGGAGGGGAAATCAAGTTTTAATCTTGGAAAACCGAGAGGACCGCCTTATAGGTCATATAGCTGTCCAGCTTGGAGACCGTCTCAAAGGGGGCGTGCATGCTGAGGATGGGGGTGCCCAGGTCGACGGTGTCGATATTCCGGCGGGCCATGAACTTGGCTATGGTCCCTCCGCCGCCCCGGTCCACCTTGCCCAGCTCCGCCATCTGCCAGACGACGCCCTTGGCGTCAAAGATGCGCCGGAGCTCCGCCACCAGCTCGGCGGAGGCGTCGTTGGTAGCGCTCTTGCCCCGGGAACCGGTGTATTTCAGCACCCCGACTCCGTGGTTGAGCTGGGCGGTGCTGCGCTTTTCAAAGGCCTCCGGATACAGAGGGTCATAGGCCACGCTCACGTCCGCCGACAGGCACAGGCTCTTCTCGAAGCAGCGCCGGGGCTCCACGCTCTGGGCGGCGCACAGGTCCTCCATAAAGAAGTCGAAGAATTCGCTCTGCATACTGGTGACGCCCTCAGAGCCGGTCTCCTCCTTGTCGGCAAGCAAACACAGGCAGGTCCGCTCCGGGGCCTCCACATCCAGCAGGGCCCTCAGAGAGGCGTAGGCGCAGACCCGGTCGTCCTGACCATAGCCGCCGATCATGGACCGGTCCAGGCCCAGCTCACAGACCTCAAAACCCGGCACCGCTGCCAGCTCCGCGGACAGGAAATCCTCCTCCGTGATGCCGTACAGATCATTGAGGATGCTGAGCAGCGCAAGCTTCACCCGCTCCTTTCCCTCGCCGGCATAGGGGGCGCTGCCGATGAGCAGCTGCAGACCCTCGCCGGTGAAGGCCTCGCTGACGGGCTTTTTCATCTGCTCGGCCCCCAGGTGGGGAAGCAGGTCGGTGATGACGAACTTGGGCTCGCCGGGCTCCCGGCCGACGCACACATCCACTGTGCTTCCGTCCCTCAGGGCCACGGTCCCGTGGAGCTCCAGGGGGATGGTCAGCCACTGGTATTTTTTGATCCCGCCGTAGTAGTGGGTGCGGAAATAGCCCAGTCCGTCGCTCTCATGGAGGGGCAGCTGTTTCAGATCCAGGCGCGGGCAATCCGCGTGGGCTCCGGCAATGACCACACCCTCGCTCAGGGGCTTTTTGCCCAGCACCGCCAACAGCAGAGACTTGTCCCGGTTCACCCGGTAGACCTTCGCTCCCGGCGTAAGCGCCATGCCCGGCTCATAGGCCCGGAAGCCCCGCTCCTCCGCGGCGGCGATCGCGTTGCGGACCGTCTCCCGCTCTGTGCGGGAATCGTTCAAAAACGCCATGTAGTCCCGGCAGTAGTCCTCCAGCGCCAACCGCTCCTGAGTGTCGATCCGGTCATAGCCGTTTTTCGGCTCATAAAACAGCTTGCTCCTCAGTTCATCCATTCCCCAGTACCTCCTGTATGATCCGGTTTATTTTATCTGCAAATTGAGTCCGGCCGCCATCGTTTCGCGCGAGGTGACTGCAATGCTCTTCAAAATAGCTGTCCGGCTTCTGGGCCCGGATGCGCAGCAGGGCGTAATCCCGGCTGATGCCGTCCCTGGCCATGATGCGCCGGACCCGCTCCTCCTCCGGGGCGGTGACGCCGATCACGGCGGCGCAGTGTTTGTCCAGGCCGCCCTCGAAAAGGCCGATGGCGTCCACCGCGGCCAGCTCCCCGCCGGCCCAGGCCCAGGCCTCCAGACGCCGTTCCACCTCCATTCCCACCTGCCGGTGGGTGATGGCGTTCAGGCGCAGGAGCTTCTCCTCATCGGCAAAGACCCGGGCCCCCAGGGCCTTCCGGTCCAGCACCCCGTCCTTCACCACGCCGGGGAAGCTCGCCTCGATTTGCCTTAGCAGCGGTTCGCTGCTCTCCAGCAGTTCGTGGTAAACGGCGTCGCAGTCCAGGACCAGGGCCCCCCGGGCCTTCAGGGCCTCCAGAGCCGTGGTCTTGCCGCTGCCGCTGCCGCCGGTGACGCCGATCACTGTCAGCCGCTCCGTCAGGGCGGCGCCGATGTCCGCCTCCGGCAGAGCGCCCTGGCGCAGGATGCGGTAGGGGGCGCGGCTCATGTCCAGGATGGTGGACTCCCGCCCCAGCCCGCAGGGCCCGCCGTCTATGACGCCGCCGATCTGCCCGTCAAAATACGCCAGCACCTCCCCTGCCGTCTTGGGGCTGGGAGCGCCGGAGGGGTTAGCGGAGGGGGCCGCCAGAGGCAGCGCGCACAGGCGCAGCAGCCTCAGCGTCAGTTCATGGTCCGGGCAGCGCAGGCCCACCGTCGCCCCACCCGCCCGGACGATCTCCGGGACCAGGGGCTTGGACTTTAAAATGATGGTCAGCGGGCCGGGCCAGAAGCGCTTTGCCAGGTCCTTCGCCGCCTGGGGCACATCCTCGCAGTACTGCTCCATGGCCTCCGGGCCGGGGACCATCAGGGACAGGGCCTTGACCTCCGGCCGGCCCTTGACCCGGTAGATCTCCTCCACCGCCGCCTCATTCAGGCCGTTCCCGGCCAGGCCGTACACCGTCTCGGTGGGGACAGCCACCAGGCCGCCCTCTGTCAGTATATCTGCCGCGGCCTGTAGGTCCGCGGTAATGATCTCTGTCTTCATGCCTCTTCCGTCTGCTCTGTCAGCCGCCTTGCCTGGTCTGCCGTGACCAGCGCGTCGATCAGCGGGTCTAAGTCCCCGCTCATGATCCCGGCGATGTTGAAATTCTTGTTGTCTCCGCTCAGGCGGTGGTCGGTCACCCGGTTCTGGGGGAAATTATAGGTGCGGATGCGGCCGCTCCGGTCCCCGGAGCCCACCTGGCTCTTCCGCACCGCGGCCACGGCCGCGGCCTGCCGGGCCTGCTCTGCCTCATAGAGCTTGGAGCGCAGGATCTGCATGGCCCGGTCCTTATTCTTATATTGGCTGCGCTCGTCCTGGCACTCCACCACCGTCCCCGTGGGCAGGTGGGTGATGCGGATGGCGCTCTCCGTCTTGTTGACGTGCTGCCCGCCCGCACCGGAGGAGCGGAAGGTGTCGATCTTCAAGTCCCTTTCGTCCAGCTTGAAGTCCAGCTCCTCGGCCTGGGGCAGCACGGCCACCGTGGCCGCCGAGGTGTGGATACGGCCGCCGGACTCGGTCACCGGCACCCGCTGGACCCGGTGCCCTCCGGCCTCGAATTTCAGCCGGGAATACGCCCCCGCGCCCTCGATGACGAAGCTGACCTCCTTGATACCGCCCAGCTCCGTCTGGCTGATGTTCGCCACATCCACCTTCCAGCCCTGGGACTCGGCGTACAGCATATACATCCGAAACAGGTCCGCCGCGAAGAGCATCCCCTCCTCGCCGCCGACGCCGCCCCGGATCTCCATGATGACGTTCTTCTCATCCCGCGGGTCCTTAGGCAGCAGCAGGAGCCGGATCTTCTCCTCCAGGGCCTCCTTTTCGGCTTTGGCCTCCTGGAACTCCTCCTGGGCCAGCTCCTTCAGCTCCGCATCCTCCATCAGCTCCAGAGCGGAGCGCATAGCCGCCCCGGCCCGCTCATAGGCGTCATAGGCCTCCACTAAGGGGGCCAACTCCCGGGCCTCCTTGTCGCATTTGGCGTAGAGGGCGGGGTCCGCGTAGGTCTCCGGCTCCTCCATCCGGCGGCAGAGCTCCTCATATTGATTTTTCAGAGTTTTCAGTCTCTCAAACATGGCGCGCTCCTTTGGGTGCCGGGGATCGAACCAGAGCCGGTTTCTGGCGGCAGATTTTCCCTCATGCTGTGTCAAAGCCCTTGAAAATACACAAAGTATTCCCTGCGGGCTTTTCCTTGCCTGAGAAAAAATCTGCTCGCCAGAAACTGCTTCGCACTTCACAGGGAGAAATTTCCGAGTGATTTTCGGTGCGGAGGAGGCAGCCTTGCTGACGCAAGGCAACGACGACAAGCCGAAAAGCGCCGGAAAGAGTCCCTGTGAAGCGACTCGGGTTCGATCCCCGGCACCCTAGGCCAGAGGATTGTATCATACTTTGGCAAAGAAGTAAAGGCAAGATTCTCTATTTTCAGACGTGATTTCAGGACAGAAAGGGTCCCCGCCGCCAATCCTCTCCGGCCAGTCTCTGAGAGGGCTCTTCCCGGCCCAGCACATACAGGTCGTGGGCGGCAGACCCAAGGGCAAAAAGTCCCTCCGCCTCTTTCCCCAGCTTCCGCACGGCGGCGGTTTTTGTCAGCAGGGGCAGGTCCCCGCCGTCCAACTCCCGCAGCAGCTCCCGGCCCCGCCCGCTTGCCGCCAGGACGCGGGCATAGGGGGGCGCTCCGGCGCTCATCTCCGCCCCGATCCCCAGGCAGGCGCAGAGGCAGACCCGGCGGACCCGGGCGCGGGTATAGCGCTTGCCGGAGGCGGCGTCCACAATGGCGTCCAGGCTCCCTTCCCGCTGCACGGCCCGGAAGATCCGGCGGCCCAGGCCTCCGGCGGCGTCCGGCAGGTCGTCGAAATCTTCTTCATAGAGCAGCCGCAGCCGGGAGAGCAGCGCCGCCTCCAGAAGCCGGCGGTCGCTCAGCTCCCGGCCTGCCTCCCGCTCCCGGCGGAAGACCTCGGCGGCCGGGGCCGGGAGAAAAGCGTCGATGTTCTCTCCCGCGGCGCGCAGTTCCCGCAGCTGGGAGGCGGAGCGGGGTCCCGGCCCCGCGTCCCGCGCACCGTGCCCGGCCCCCAGGCGCTGCACGGTCAGGACCTCCATAGGCAGGTCCAGGCTGTAGACGGCCTTCAGGTACTCCACGGCCAGGATGTTGTTGGGCCGGTCGAGCAGAGCCGCCGCCTCGGGGCCCAGCCGCTCTGAAAGCAGTGCCTGCCGGGCGGCGGCAAAGGACAGAGTCTGGTTTTGGGCCAGCCGGGCCCGGATCTCCTCCACTGTCCCCGGCTCCAGCAGGCAGCGGGCCAGCAGGGCCAGGGGCTCCGTCTGGCCCGCCTCGCTGCCGAAGCTCAGCGCGTCAACCCCCAAGCCGCCCAGCAGCTGCACGGCACCCCGGGCAAAGCCCTCCGCCGAGGCCAGAGCCCAGGGCAGCGGCAGCTCCGCCACCAGGTCCGCCCCGCAGCGGCAGGCGGCCTCAGCCCGGGCAAACTTATCGTACAGCGCGGCCTCCCCCCGCTGCACAAAGTCCTCAGACATTACGCAGACCAGCGCCGCGTCCCCCCCGGCCAGCTCCCGGCTCTTTTTAAGCTGGTAGGCGTGGCCCAGGTGGAAGGGGTTATATTCACAGACGATCCCGACGGTCTTCATGGTCACCTCGCTGAAAAAACGCGGTCATGCAAGAAAAGGCTTGCGTTTTTTCGTATTTGTATTATTATAGGTGTAGATACCACTATTTTACTGAAATCCCGGCAACTTTACAAGTGAAAGGAACGAAATTATGAAAATTCTTGTGATCAACGCGGGCAGCTCTTCCCTCAAATATCAGCTGATCGACATGGAGACCGAGCAGGTCATGGCCAAGGGCCTGTGCGAGCGCATCGGCATCGACGGGCATTTGAAGCACAGCCCCCTGGTGGGCGGCAAGCCGGTCTTTGACGAGGATCTGCCCATGCCCACCCACTCCGAGGCCATCGCCGCCGTCATTGACAAGCTCACCAGCCCCGAATACGGCGTGGTCGCCTCCATGAGCGAGATCGACGCGGTGGGCCACCGGGTGGTCCACGGCGGCGAGAAGTTTGCCAGCTCCGTGCGCATCGACGAGGCCGTCATGGCCGCCATCGAGGAGTGCGTCCCCTTTGCCCCGCTGCACAACCCCGCCAACATCACCGGCATCAACGCCTGCCGCGCCGTCATGGGCGACGTGCCCATGGTGGCCGTGTTCGACACCGCCTTCCATCAGACCATGCCCGGCAAGGCCTACATGTATGCCGTCCCCTATGAGTACTACCAGAACGACGGCATCCGCCGCTACGGTTTCCACGGCACCTCCCACCGCTATGTGTCCTCCCGCTGCGCGGAGCTGCTGGGCAAGCCCATCGAAGGGCTGAAGCTCATCTCCTGCCACATGGGCAACGGCTCCTCCATCTGCGCCATCGACGGCGGCAAGTGCGTGGACACCTCCATGGGCTTTACGCCTCTGGTGGGCCTGCCTATGGGCACCCGCTGCGGCGATCTGGACACCGGCGTCGTGCAGTTCATCATGAACAAGTACGGCTTCAGCATCGACGAAGTGCTGAACATCCTCAACAAGAAGTCCGGCGTGCTGGGCGTCTCCGGCGTGTCCTCTGACTTCCGGGATCTGGACAACGCCGCCGCCCAGGGCAATGACCGGGCCCGCCTGGCGCTGGACATGTTCGCCTACTGGGTCGCCAAGGTGACCGGCTCCTACGTGGCCGCCATGAACGGCGTGGACGCCATCATCTTCACCGCCGGCGTGGGCGAGAACAGCGCCTCCATGCGCGCCTCCATCGCCGCCTACTTCGGATATCTGGGCGTCAGTATCGACGAGGCCGCCAACGCCAAGCGTGGCCAGGACATCATGATCTCCACCCCCGACTCCAAGGTCAAGGTCTTCGTCATCCCCACCAACGAGGAGCTGGTCATCGCCCGCGATACCCGCGACATCATCGGCTGATAATTCAAAACCTCAAAAAAGGGGCTGTTAAAAAAGAGCCGATGACGGCTCAGGATTTCACAGCCCCGAATTTTTGTGTGGAAAACTGGCGGGAT
>CANQTO010000033.1 GCA_947626785.1 uncultured Oscillospiraceae bacterium | reverse complement strand
TCATAATATAAACCTCCGATATAGTGCTTCTATTATACACCATATCGAAGGTTTACACAAACTTTGGGATGGTCTCTGAATTGCGAGCAGAATACGCCTAAAAAAATGCCGATCATGATGGATGCTGCTCCCATTAAAAAGGTTTCTGCGAAGAAGTTCCACGCAACGGTCTTTTGTTCCATTCCCATAACAGACTGTATGGCAAACTCCTTTTGCTTCCTCCGCAGCATATAGTTGTTCACATAGCGTATAAGGAACAGCAGCAACAGGGTACATGCACAAATCGCCATTTTCAGCCCGTCGCTTACTAAAGTAAATTCGTACTCTGTCCCAACGTCGGGATCATAATATTTGCTTGTAATGGACAGGAACGCATAGAACAGCATGACACAAATCGTCATGGTAACAACATATACCAAATAATCCTTTGCCGAACGCTTTGCATTTCTGAAAATCAGTTTAGCGTACATCGCGCTGACCTCCTCCCAGCATGGTAAGGACGTCCAGTATCTTTTCAAAAAATACCTTTCTTGAGTCAGAGCCTTTTATTATTTCGGTAAAGATCATACCATCCCTTAAAAAGAGGATACGGTTCGCGTAGCTGGCGGAAAAGGCGTCGTGTGTGACCATCAGAATGGTTGCCCCCAACTGCTCGTTGATGCTCCGCATGGTGCTGAGCAGCATCTGGGACGAGTGACTGTCCAGCGCGCCGGTGGGCTCATCGGCGAGAAGCAGTTTCGGCTTGTTGATAATGGCTCTGGCACAGGCACAGCGCTGCTTCTGCCCGCCGGACACCTGATAGGGGTACTTGTCCAGAACGTCCGTAATATTGAGCGTTCCGGCCATTTCCGCCACTTTCTCATCGATCTCACCGGCAGGCACACGGTTGATCGTCAGTGCCAGGGCTATATTTTCGGAGATCGTCAGCGTGTCCAGCAGATTGAAATCCTGAAAGATAAAGCCGAGATTCTCCCTGCGGAAACGTGCCAGTTCCTTTTCCCTGATCTCCGTCACGTCGTTTCCGTCCAGATAGATATGTCCCGCGCTGACCGTATCTATCGTGGATATGCAGTTGAGCAGCGTTGTTTTGCCGGAGCCGGACGCGCCCATGATACCGACAAACTCACCCTCACGGATGAAAAAGCTGATGTCGTTTATGGCTTTCGTAATGTTCCCCTGATTACCGTAAACCTTCTGGATATGTTCCAGACGCAAGATCTCTTTCATGGCCAGCGCTCCTTGTTTTTGTCGATGACATGATTATAACGGATATGCCAAGCTGTTTGTATCAAGTTTTCTTACGAAGTTCTAACAAAAATGTAAGAAGTGCAGGGCTGATGCTTTGCACTGTGTCAGCCCTGCACTTGATGGATGTGGTCGTTGATATAAAAAGAAAGCTTGAAAACGGTTTCCTCATTTGAAGCTGCTGACAATCCGATCCCCAGCTTATCACACAGGCGCTTGCACAAATATAGCCCGATACCTGTTGCGGTCTGCGAAGCGCCCCGCCCATTTTCCCCGGTGAAGCCCTTTTCAAAAATGCGTGGTAGATCGCTGTCAATGATCCCTATGCCATTGTCCGCGATACACAACGACACTTCATTTCCGCTCCGTTCCACAAAAAAGCGGATGACTGGCGATCCTGTACGATATTTCACCGCGTTGACAATGAGCTGATCCAGAATGAAGCAAAGCCATTTTTCATCGGAATATACGCTGTCCTCTGTTTCCGTTAAGACGATCTGCACGTTATACTGCCGGAGCAGATACCTGTTATCCGCAATCGCCTGATGGACAACATCGAAAAGGCGGAGCTCCCGCACAAGATAATCCTTTTCCGGGTGTTCACTTCTGGCATAGAATAAAGCCTGTTCTGTATAGCGGTTTGTCTTTTCAAGCTCCACAAGCAGGTCTTTTGAATGATCCGCTCTGTGGTTTTCGCAGATCAGTTTCATGGCGGTGATAGGCGTTTTGATCTCATGTATCCACTGTTCAATGTATTCCCTGTATTCGGCCTGTTCACGTTTTGCCTCGCTGACCTGCTCCAGCATGGATCTTCCCGCCAGCTTCAGAAGCCGGTAAAACACCAGATCGTCGGCCCGGACAGGGCGCTCCATCACTTCCGGGAGCAAATAGCGTTCTTCAAGCTGTTTTGCCAGGCTTAAAAGCTTGTCCAGCTGCGCTTTTCTGAGAAAGTATGCCCCTGCCAGATACCCGGCAAGGGCCGCTCCCCAAACGGATAGGATCAGAATCATACTGCCGCCGTTTATCCCAT
The DNA here is from genome assembly GCA_947626785.1 of uncultured Oscillospiraceae bacterium. Lineage (GTDB taxonomy): Bacteria > Bacillota > Clostridia > Oscillospirales > Oscillospiraceae > Limivicinus. The sequence continues at coordinate 30,787 of CANQTO010000033.1, read as the reverse complement.
TCAATAAAAGAAAAACGGTCAAGACAGACATGCCGGCTCCGTTCAGAATAAGGAGCGGTATTTTCTGCTTCCAATATAGCTTACAGCTCATATAAAATACCCCTGTCTATGCTTTGTCTTGATAAAATCATGCAGACCGATAGCAGACAATTTGTCCCGGATCCGATTGACATTCACACTCAGAGCATTGTCGTCCACATAGAGCTGGTTGTCCCAAAGAAAATCGATCAGGTCATTTCGTGAGCAGATCTTCCCGGCGTTCTTATAGAGATAATACATGATTTTGAGCTCGTTTTTTGTGAGTTCGATCTGCTGCCCATTACATTCAAGTTTGCTGGTTTCCAGGTGCAAAAATGTCCCCTGATATGCCATAGCTTCCTGATTGCCAGTCGGATATGCCCGTTTGAGAAGCGAGGCGATTTTAGCTAACAGAATAGCCGTATTGTACGGTTTCGTTATATAGGCGTCCCCGCCTAACATGATGCTGTTCAGCTCGTCCATATCGGTATTACAGCTTGTCACAAAGACAATGGGCACATTTGAAAAGGTGCGGATCTGAGAACATAGGGAAAAGCCATTTTCACCGGGCAGCTTTATATCCAATATGATCAGTTGTGGGTTTTCTCTTTTGACTTCCGTGATCGTCGTGCTGAAATCTGAAACGGCAACTGCGTCATAGCCATTCCCACAGAGCATATTCCTTAACTCGGAGCGTATGAGAGGATCGTCCTCTATTATCATAATTTTATATACTGTCATCTACGGGTCCCATCCTTGACTTTGTTTTGACCTTACTCGCCTTCGGGCGGCCTTGGGTATCAGCCGCATACTCATTTTATACGGCGCGCGGAATAAAAGCAATAGCCTGACATTTTTTAAGAAGAGGCTGACCAAAGGAGCCGGACCGAGAACTTCTTTACATTTGGCCGGATTACTGCTATACTTCCAATAGAGCTTTTTCGGAAAATACCCTGCGGACAGGAGGATGGATGATGGCAAATACGGAAAAACGGCGCGTATCCCTTCAAAGCTGCTGGCTCTTCTGCCTGATCGCCGTCCAGCCGCTGCTGGATTTCCTGGCCTATTGGAACCGGAACTCCGTGGCCACGGCGGCGGGCTATATCCGGCTGGCGCTGATGGTGGTCCTGCCGCTGGTCCTGCTGTTTACGCTGCGGGAGAAGAAGGAGAAGATCAAGCTGCTCCTGGCCCTGGCGGGGATCGGCGCTTACTGCGCGCTGCATGTCCTCAACTGCCTGTGCCTGGGCTATTTAAACCCCTTCTTTGATATCTCCTACCTGGCCAAGGTGGCCCAGATGCCGGTGCTGGCGGTCTGCTTCGTGTTCGCCCTGCGGGACGAGGGGACGAAAAAACAGGCGATCCGGGGGATCTGGGCGGCGGCTGTGCTGGTGGTGCTGGGTTTTGCCGCGGCCGTGCTGACCGGCACCTCCACCGCCACCTACGCCGAGGGCATCGGACTCAGCGGCTGGGTCATCGAGGACAACCGCTGCGCCAACAGCATCATCTATGTGACCCTGTCCGTCTTTGCCGTATATGCCGCTGTGCGCTCGGAGAAGCTGGCGGTGACGGTGGCGATCCCGGCCGTTGTGATGGCGATGAACATCATCAATGGCACCAAGGCCTGCTATCTGGGCCTGTTTGCTATTCTGCTGGGCTTTGCTGCCTTCCTGCTGATGGAAAAGCCGGTCCTGGGGAGAAAGCTCCGGGGCCGGACCATCGCCGTCCTTCTGGCGGCGGTCCTGCTGTCGGCGGTGATCTATCCCTATTCCCCCCGGGCCAAAGAGACCGCGCTGATGGCATCCGTCTCCTCCGCCCAGCAGGGGGAGATCGAGGCCTCGGCCCAGGCCCTGGGCTATGACCTGAGCGCTATGAGCCTGGAGGAGATCCTGGCCGAGCCGGAGCTGGTGGATATCTACGCCCACTACTATTCCAAATATATGACAAGTGCCATCCCCGACCTGTTTGACCGTTTCGGCTTTGAGCCGGTGATCCGGCACTTCAAAGCCAGCACCCAGGTGTCCCGGCTCATCGACGCCCGGCAGATCAAGCTCTGCTATTCCCACCTGCTCTGGCAGCAGAGCGACACCCTCACCAAGCTCCTTGGCTTTGAGGTGAGCAACATCGGCAGCGGCGGTATCCGGGACCTGGAGAACGACTGGCCCGCGCTGCTGTATTACTTCGGCGTCCTGGGCCTGGCCCTCTACGCGGGCTTCGTGCTGTACTTCCTCTATCTGGTGCTGAAACGGCTCCTCCGGGACTTTAAGGGCAGCTTCACCAGCTTTAATTTCAGCCTGCTGCTCTGCCTGCTGCTCCAGATCGGCCTGGCCCAGCTCTCCGGGGCCATCCTCCGCCGGCCCAATGTGTCTATCTACATGGCGGTGGTGCTGGGGCTGATCTATTACCAGACGGTCCGCTGCCCGGCCGGGGAGGAGAACAGGACATGAAGCTGAGCGTCATCGTGCCGGTGTACAACGCGGAGAAGTATCTGCGCCGCTGCCTGGACTCCCTGGTGGAGCAGACGATCGACGACTACGAGATCCTGCTTGTCAACGATGGCTCCACCGACGGCTCCCAGACCATTATCGACGAGTACCGGGAGAAGTTCCCCAGGCTCATCCGCTGTATCGCTGTTGAAAACGGCGGCCAGGGCAGGGCCCGGAACATCGCCATCCGCCAGGCCCGGGGCGAGTACCTGGGCTTTGTGGACAGCGACGACTGGGCCGACCCGCGCATGTTTGAAAAGCTCTATGACGCGGCGGAGGCGGCCGGGGCGGAACTGGCCCAGTGCGACGCCTATGCGTGCCGGGAAGACGGGCGGCAGGATTACTTCTCCATGACCGGCCAGAAGAAGGAAAATCTCGACACCGCCGTCTGGAACAAGCTGGTCCGGCGCAGCGCGGCTGAGGGCATAGAGTTTGCCGAGGGCCTCTGGTATGAGGACTTGGCCTATGTGGTGCGGCTGCTGCTCCGGGTGGAGAAGGTGGCCGATGTGCCGGAGCCGCTGTACTATTACCGGCGGGGCCAGACCTCCACCATGAACAACAAAAACGCCAGGCGGAACCTGGAGATGATCACGATCCTGGAGCTGCTGAAGGGCCCCCTGCTGGAGGCCGGGCGGCGGGATTGGTTCGAGACGCTGGTGGTGCGGCATCTGCTGCGCTATACGATCAACCGGGTCAACGTGCAGGACAGCCCGGACCGGAGAGAGGTCCTGAAAGAGCTCCGGGCCTACGCCCGGGAGAATCTGCCCTCCCTGGTGAAAACGGAGGCCTTCCGGGAGGAGCCGGTCAAGGGCAAGATCGTGGAGCTGGCCTATTTCGCTGGGATCTACGCGCCGGTGCGCTGGATCCTGCGGCGCAACGAGAAAAAACGGAACGAGTAAAAGACCGTCCGCTGTTCAAAAGAGCAGCGGGCGGTTTCTTCAGATCCCCTATTTTCCTTTGACTCGGTTGTTGAGCCGCATGACCAGGTTCAGCGCCAGGCGCTGCCGGCGCTCGATGAGGGAGAGGAGCAGCTTGTATTTCCCGGGCATTTCTTGTATGTAGCGGTTTTCCCGGTAGCGGGGGAATTTCTCCCTGAAGTCCTCCAGGAGCCGGTCCTGCACCGGGCTGTTCCGGTCGATGAGATTGACTCGGGTGCTGGAGGTCAGCAGCTGGTTATAAAAGGCCATGTACTCCAGCTGGGGCAGGTATTTTTCATACAGGCCCAGGGCCTTGTAGCCCTCCAGGACCGCGTCCACGGCGGTGATGATCTCCAGGTTCCGGGAGAGGCTGGCGGAATTGGTGATGGACCCGGCCCGCTGGAGGTAGCGGTACCAGCTCTTGCGTACGGAGAGCAGCTTGCCGGCCTTGGCGTAGAGCAGGGGGCTGGTGGCCATGTCCTCGAACCAGAGCCAGTCCGGGAAGCGGATGCCGCTGCCGGTGAACAGCTCCCTCCGCCAGAGCTTGCAGCAGGCGCTGGGCGTCTCGAACAGCAGCTCAGGGTAGTCCTCCAGGCGGAAGGCCCCCTCCCGGGCGCAGCCCGGCGTGGTCTTCAGCGCTTTGCCGCTCTCCGTGACGGAGACCAGGTCAAAAAAGCAGATGTCAAAGTCCTCCTCCGCCGTCTCCAGGATCTCCGGCAGGGCGTTGTCAAACAGGGAGTCGTCCCCGTCCAGGAAGAGCAGATACTTGCCCCGGGCCAGCTCCAGCCCGGTGTTCCGGGCGTGGCCCAGGCCGCCGTTAGGGGTCGTCACCGTGCGGACAAGGCCCGGCCAGCGTTCGGTGTACTCGGCGCAGATGGCGGTGGAGCCGTCGGTGGAGCCGTCGTTCACGGCAATGATCTCATAGCCCTCCCGCTCCGGGCAGAGGACGGAGTCCAGGCAGGCGGGGAGGTATTTTTCCACGTTGTATACGGGGATGACGATACTGAGCTTGAGCATAGGCGGGCCTCCTTCAGATGCTGCCGCTATTGTACCATAGGCCGCAAGGTTCTTCAAGACGCCTGGGAAAACAAAACAGTTGCCAGAGCGGCATGTTAAGGTGTATAATATCTTCTTAAGCAAACCATCTGCGAAAGGAGCATACCATGAGCAGAAGCGAGAGACAGAAGAAAAAAGAGGAGCGCAAGCAGCTCCCGGCGGACGTGCAGTTCCGGCGGGACCTGTACGACTGGATCCAGTGCCTGCTGATGGCGCTGATCGTCTGCGTGGTCTTCTTTATCTATTTCGTGCGGGTGATCGACGTCAGCGGCACCTCCATGCTCCCTACCCTCAACAACGGGGACAAGATGCTGGTGTCCGATTTGTTTTATAAGGCAAAGCAGGGGGATGTGGTGGTCTTCCGGGCGGAGAACTACGACCCCAACAAGGCCCTGGTCAAGCGGGTCATCGCCACCGGCGGGCAGACCGTGAATATCGACTTCCAGGCGGGCGTCGTCTATGTGGACGGGCAGCCCCTGGAGGAGGACTATATCAATGAGCCGACCAAGACCCAGCTCCAGTTCATCGGCCCGGCGGAGGTGCCGGAGGGCTGCGTCTTTGTCCTGGGGGACAACCGCAACGCCTCTACCGACAGCCGTCACAGCGCTATCGGCATGGTGGACGAGCGGCTGATCTTAGGCAAGGTGTACGGGGTGATCTTCCCGTTGGACGGCTTTAGACTGGTGCACGGATGGGATTGAACGACTACGAAAAACTGAATATCCAGTGGTATCCGGGCCATATGACCAAGGCCATGCGGATGATCGGGGACAACCTGAAGCTGGTGGACGCCGTGTGCGAGCTGGTGGACGCCCGCATCCCCCGGGCCAGCCGCAACCCGGATATCGATAAGCTCTGCGCCGGAAAGCCCCGTCTGCTGGTGCTCAACCGGGCGGACCTAGCGGACCCGGCGATGACCGGGCGCTGGAAGCGCCATTTTGAAGAGCAGGGCTTTGCCGTTTTGGAGACCGACGCCCGGACCGGCCGGGGGGTCAAAGACTTTGCCCCCGCCGTGCGGCGGCTGCTGGCCGCCAAGCTCCGGGACTATGAGGCCAAGGGCCAGGCCGGCCGGCCCCTGCGGGTGATGGTGCTGGGGATCCCCAACGTGGGCAAGTCCAGCTTTATCAACAAGGCGGCGGGGCGCAAGGCGGCCCTGGCCGGGGACAAGCCCGGCGTCACCCGTGGCAAGCAGTGGATCAGCATCGACCGGGGCCTGGAGCTGCTGGATACCCCCGGCGTCCTCTGGCCGAAGTTCGACAGCCAGGAGGTGGGGGAGCTGCTGGCCGTCACCAACGCCATCAAGGCCGATGTGCTGGACAAGGAGACCCTGGCCGCCAATTTCATGCTGCGGCTGCGCCGCTTTTACCCCCAGGCCATCCAGGAGCGCTATAAGTTTACTCCGGACCCGGAGGCCAACGGCTTTGACCTTCTGGAGCAGGCGGCGAAAAAGCGGGGCTTTCTGGTGTCAAAGGGTGAAGTCGACCTGGAGCGGATGGCCAACACCCTGCTGGGAGAATATCACGACGGCAAGCTGGGCCGCCTGACCTTGGAGGAGCCGGATGCCTGAACTATGGGAGCTGGAAAACGAGATCTATGACAGCGGCGTCTCTCTCCTGTGCGGGGTGGACGAGGCCGGGCGGGGCCCCCTGGCGGGGCCGGTCTGCGCCGCGGCAGTGATCCTGCCCCGGGGCCTGGAGATCCCCGGCCTGAACGACTCCAAGAAGCTCTCCGAGAAAAAGCGGGAGGCGCTCTACGGACCCATCACGGAGCGGGCGCTGGCCTGGGCCGTCGCCTTCGCCTCCGTGGAGGAGATCGAGGAGCTGAACATCCTGGAGGCCACTTTTCTGGCTATGAACCGGGCCATCGAACAGCTGCCGGTCAAGCCAGAGCTGGCCCTGATCGACGGCAACCGGAACAGGGGGATCGCCATGCCCAGCCGCTGCGTCGTCAAGGGGGACGCCCGCTGCGCCGATATCGCGGCGGCCTCGGTGCTGGCCAAGGTCAGCCGGGACCGGATCATGCTGGAGCTTTCGGAGCAGTACCCCCAGTACCATTTTGAAAAGCACAAGGGCTACGGCACCGCCCAGCACTATGAGGCCCTGCAGCAGTACGGCCCCTCGCCGGTCCACCGCCTCAGCTTCCTGCGGAGGATGCACTGATGGACGCCCGGGGGCTGGGCCGCTGGGGCGAGGAGCGGGCGGCCGCCTGGCTGCGCCGCCGGGGCTACCGGATCGAGGGGATGAACTTCTCCTGCCGATTGGGGGAGATCGACATTATCGCCCGCCGGGGCCGGGTGTTGGCCTTCGTGGAGGTCAAGCTCCGCAAGGACGCCCGCTTTGCCCAGGCCAGGGAGTTCGTGACCCGGGCCAAGCAGGAGCGGATCAAAGCGGCGGCCTCCCTGTGGCTGGAGCAGAACGAGACGGAGCTCCAGCCCCGCTTCGACGTGATCGAGATCTACGCGCCCCAGGGGCAGGAGGGCAGCGTCCGCATCGAGCATATCCGGGACGCCTTTCAGTAGACAAAATATGTCTCCGGGCGGAGACCGCCCGGAGACAGACTGTAGACAAACCCCTTGCTGTGCATGAAAAACAAGTGAGCAGCGGGGGTGCGCGAGGGGGTAAGGCCCACCTCGCGTTTGGATGGCGCCAGCAAAACGCCCGGCTTGCCGGGCTTTTGCCGAGCGTAGCGAGTTTTTTTAGAAGGACTTTGTCCTACTAAAAAAAGTGGCGCTGAAGCTTGTATACAAAGTCCAAAGGACTTTGTATACAAGCTGACTCCGGGCAAAAGCGCCCGGATATTCAACAGGTGCCCCGGGGGCAGAAGGTGGAGCAGTAGGTCTCGCCCTTGGTGGCGGCCTTCTCGTTCTGCACGGTGATGTGCTGGGCGCTGCAGCGGCAGTCGATGGTGTTGTACTTGCAGCCGGTCACGTCGCAGCCCACGCCGGGGTTGGGCTCACGGGTCTTCTTGTCGCTCATGATGTTGCCTCCTGTATCGAATAATGCCCTGTTGGGCGTTCTTAGTTTTTGAAAAAACACGGCGTATTATACCCGTTGCAGCAAAGGAACCGCTATGGCACTGTACGCGATCGGCGACCTGCACCTGTCCCTGTCGGCCTCCAAGCCCATGGATGTCTTCGGGGAGAAGTGGCGGGGCCACACGGAAAAACTGAAGCAGGGCTTTTCTGCTCTGGGCCCGGAGGACGTCTGCGTGCTCTGCGGGGACCTGAGCTGGGCTATGGACATGGAGGGCGCGAGAGAGGACTTCCTCTTTGTCCACTCCCTGCCTGGCCGGAAGATCCTCCTCAAGGGCAACCACGACTACTGGTGGAGCACGGCCTCCAAGGCCAAGCGCTTTTTTCAGGAAAACGGCATCGACAGCATCGACATCCTCCACAACAACTTCTTTCCCTACGGGGACTATGCCCTCTGCGGCACCCGGGGCTGGTTTTACGAGGAGGAGAAGGGCGGCGAGCACGACGGCAAGATCATGCGCCGGGAGGTCATGCGCCTGGAGGCCTCGCTCAAGGCGGCGGGGGACCGGGAGAAGCTGGTCTTCCTCCACTATCCGCCGCTGTATCTGCACTACGAGTGCCCTGAGATCCTGGCCCTACTGAAGGAGCACCGGGTCCGTCTGTGCTGCTACGGGCACATCCACGGCAAGGGCTGCGCCGCCGCCTTCAACGGCTGGCGGGACGGCACGGAATACCGCCTGGTGTCCGCCGACCATGTCAATTTTTCGCCCCTGCGGCTGCCTTTCGGGGCGGAAGAGGGCCTTTGACCGGAAAAGGGCAGTTTTTTTGCGAAAGGGCGCAGTATTCACGAATTTTCCTTGATTTTATGAGGAATCTCTGCTATTATATTTATCTGTGTGCAACACAGACAGAGGAGGAAATCAAATATGATCGTTAAAAACGTCGAGAAGAAAGAAAAGAACACCGCCTTTTTCCAGGTGGAGACCGACGCGGCGGAATTTGAGGCCGCCGTCAACGGCGCGTACCTGAAAAACAAGCGCGATATATATATCCCCGGCTTCCGTAAAGGCAAGGCCCCCCGGGCTGTCGTGGAGGGCATGTACGGCGCGGAGGTCTTCTACCAGGACGCTATGGACGAGCTGGCCCCCAAGGCCTATGAGTTCGGCGTCAGCGAGAGCAAGCTCCAGGTGGTGGGCGCCCCCGCTATCGCGGACGTGAACGTCACCGAGGAGCGGACCGTAGTCTATACCTTCTCCGTGTCCCTGTACCCCGAGGTCACCCTGGGCCAGTACAAGGGCCTGGAGGCCGCCAAGGAGCATACCGAGCTGTCTGAGGACGAGCTCCAGCACGAGATCGACAATGTCCGCCGCCGCAACGCCCGGATGATCGACGTGGATGACAGGCCGGCCCAGATGGGCGACACCGCCAATATCGACTTTGACGGCTACCTGGACGGGGAGCGCTTCGACGGCGGTAAGGCCGAGGGCTATTCCCTGGAGCTGGGCTCCAACTCCTTTGTGCCCGGCTTTGAGGAGCAGATCGTGGGTATGCAGATCGGCGAGGAGAAGGACCTGGACATCACCTTCCCGGAAAACTACGTGGAGAACCTGGCCGGCAAGGCCGTGGTCTTCAAGGTCAAGCTCAACGGCCTGACCTATCCCGAGCTGCCCGAGCTGGACGACGAGTTTGCCAAGGACGTGTCCGAGTTCGACACTCTGGACGAGTACAAGGCCGACCTGCGCGCCACCCTTCAGAAACGCTATGACGACCAGGCCGACGCCGCCTTCCGCTCCGCCATCATGCGCCAGGCTGCGGATAATATGACCGCCGAGATCCCCGAGGTGATGATCGAGGACAAGGTGGAGGAGCTGGTGCGCAACTACGCCGCCAACTTCGGCGTCACCGACCGGAGCATCAGCACCGCGGAACTGATCAAGATGCTGGGCATCGACGAGGAGTCCATGGCTCAGACCATCCGCCCGGGCGCCGAGTTCCAGGTGAAGACCGAGCTGCTGCTGGACGCCGTGGTCAAGGCCGAGGACATCCAGGTCAGCGACGAGGAAGCCGAGGAGTACCTGAAGAAGGTGGCCGAGGGCATCAACGCCTCTCCGGACGACATCCGCAGCTACTACGGCATCGACTTCATCAAGGAAGAGCAGAAGAAAGAAAAGGCTACCCAGCTTATTCTGGACAGCGCCGTGGTCTCTGAGACGGCGGAGGCTCCGGAGGAGAAGGCTGAATAAAGTTTAGGGGATAAGGATAAGCTCTCTTGGATCGCTGAACCAGCTTTGTACAATATTGGAAAGGAGAGTTTCATACAATGAGTTTAGTACCCTATGTAGTGGAGCAGACCAGCCGCGGCGAGCGCTCCTACGATATCTTTTCCCGGCTGCTGAACGACCGGATCGTCATGCTCTCGGAGGAAGTGAACGACACCACCGCGAGCCTGGTGGTGGCCCAGCTGCTGTACCTGGAGGCCCAGGACCCGGATAAAGACATACAGTTCTATATCAACAGCCCCGGCGGCAGCGTCACGGCGGGCATGGCCATCTACGACACCATGCAGTATATCAAGTGCGACGTGTCCACCATCTGCATCGGCATGGCGGCCAGCATGGGCGCCTTCCTCCTGTCCAGCGGCGCCAAGGGCAAGCGTATCGCCCTGCCCAACGCGGAGATCATGATCCACCAGCCCTCCGCCGGCACCCAGGGCCAGATCACCGATATGGCCATCCACCTCAAGCGCCTGGAGATCATCAAACAGCGCCTGACCCACATCCTGGCCGACAACACCGGCAAGCCCTATGAGACGGTGGCGGCCGACTGCGAGCGGGACAATTTCATGACCGCCGAGGAGGCCAAGGAGTACGGCCTGATCGACCAGGTCATCTACAAACGCTGACGGACTAAAGGGGGAACGTTTCGTTCCCCCTGCCTTTTAAGGCAGAATTGCCTGGCGAACATCGCCGGAACGGAGTAAAATATGGCGAGAAATGAAGACAGACGAAGCATCAGGTGTTCCTTCTGCGGGAAGCCTCAGGCCCTGGTCAACCGGCTCATTGCCGGAAACGGCAGCTACATCTGCGACGACTGCATCCGCATGTGCATGAGCATCATCGACGACGGCCCCGTGCCCCAGCAGGTGGAGGGCTATGACGGCCTGCCCCTGGTCCTGGAGAAGCTGCCCAAGCCCATGCAGATCAAGGCCAACCTGGACGACTACGTGGTGGGCCAGGAGCGGGCCAAGGTCGTGCTGTCCGTGGCGGTGTACAACCACTATAAGCGCATCCTCCACGGGGGCAAGGACGAGGTGGAGCTGCAAAAGAGCAACATCCTGCTCATCGGCCCCACCGGCAGCGGCAAGACCCTCTTCGCACAGACCATGGCGAAAATGCTGGATGTGCCCTTTGCCATCGCCGACGCCACCACCCTCACCGAGGCGGGCTACGTGGGCGAGGACGTGGAGAACGTGATCCTCAAGCTCCTCCAGGCGGCGGATTTCGATGTGGAGCGGGCCCAGCGGGGCATCATCTACATCGACGAGATCGACAAGATCGCCCGCAAGAGCGAGAACACCTCCATCACCCGGGATGTGTCCGGCGAGGGCGTGCAGCAGGCGCTGCTCAAGCTCCTGGAGGGCACCATCGCCAATGTCCCGCCCCAGGGCGGCCGCAAGCACCCCCACCAGGAGTTCATCCACGTGGACACCACCAACATCCTCTTTATCTGCGGCGGCGCCTTTGACGGGCTGGACAAGATCATCGAAAAGCGCATCAACCGGAAGGCCATGGGCTTCGGCGCGGACATCACCAGCAGCTCCGAGCGGGACCTGGGGGAGATCTTTTCCCAGGTGCAGCAGCACGATCTGCTCAAGTTCGGTATCATCCCGGAGCTGGTAGGCAGGCTGCCTGTGGTGGCCACGCTGGACACCCTCAAGCGGGAGGACTTGGTGCGCATCCTCACAGAGCCCAAAAACTCCATGGCCCGGCAGTACAAGGCCCTGCTCTCCTACGACGGGGTGGAGCTGGAGTTCGAGCCGGAGGCCCTGGAGGCTATTGCCGATAAAGCCATCCAGATGAAGATCGGGGCCCGCGGGCTCCGGAGCGTCATGGAGGGCGTCATGACAGATATCATGTACACGGTCCCTTCCGACCCCACCGCCAATAAGGTGACGGTCACGGCGGAGTGCGTACGGAACGGGACGCAGCCTGAGGTCAGCCACATCAACGGTTGACCGCTTCGGATGGAGAGAGAATCATGCCGGAAAATAACGAGAAGGAGACGGTCCTGCTGCCGTTGCTGGCGCTGCGGGGCCTGACGGTGTTCCCCGGGATGCTCCTGACCTTTGACGTGGAGCGCCCGGCCTCCACCGCCGCCGTGGATCTGGCGATGAAGACCAATCAGATGATTTTTCTGGCAGGCCAGAAGGAACTGACCGAGGAGCTGCCCGAGGCCGGCGGGATCTACCATGTGGGCACCGTCTGCCGGGTCAAGCAGCAGCTGCGGCAGCCCCGGGGGAACGTCTGCCGGATCATGGTGGAGGGCCTGTACCGGGCGGAAGCCCTGAACATCTGGCCTGACCCCAAGGGCTACAGCACGGAGATCCGCCCCCTGCCGGACCGGCCGGAGCGGATCAGCGCCGTGCGGATGCAGGGGCTGCTGCGCAGCTGCCTGTCCCTGTTTGAGGACTATCTGCGCCAGGCGCCGGACATGCTCCCGGAGCAGATCTTGAACATCCTGGCAAATCCCGACCCCTCCTATGTGGCCAACTACATAGCCCAGCACCTTCGGCTGGAGCCGGAGGAGAAGCAGAAGCTGCTGGAGACCCTCCAGCCGGGCAAGCGCCTGATGCTCCTGGCGGGCTACCTGAAGCGGGAGCTGGACATCATGGCCGTGGAGAAGGAGATCAACGACGCCGCCCAGGAGCAGATGAACCGGAACCAGCGGGAGTACTATCTCCGGGAGGAGATGAAGGTCATCCAGGCGGAGCTGGGCGAGGACGGCCTGAGCGACGATACCGAGGAATACCGCCGGAAGATCGAGGCCCTGCCCGTCAGCGCCGAGGTGCGGGACAAGCTCCTCAAGGAACTGGGCAGGCTCTCCAAGCAGCCCTTCGGCTCCTCGGAGGCCGCCGTTCTGCGTGGCTATCTGGACGTGTGCCTGGAGCTGCCCTGGAGCAAGAAGACCAAGGAGACCATCGATATCCCCAAGGCCCGCAAAATGCTGGACGAGGACCACTACGGCCTGGAGAAGGTCAAGGAGCGCATCCTGGAGTACCTGGCCGTCAAGCAACTGACGCCTGAGATCAAGGGCGGCCTGCTGTGCCTGGTAGGCCCTCCGGGCACCGGCAAGACCAGCATCGCCATGAGCATCGCCCGGGCCACCAACCGGAAGCTGGTGCGCCTGTCTCTGGGCGGCGTCCACGACGAGGCGGAGATCCGGGGCCACCGGAAGACCTACATCGGCTCCATGCCCGGCCGGCTCATCAGCGGCATCATCCAGGCGGGCAGCTGCAACCCTCTGATGGTGCTGGACGAGATCGACAAGCTGGGCTCCGACTACCGGGGCGACCCCTCGGCGGCGCTGCTGGAGGCCCTGGACGGGGAGCAGAACAGCAGCTTTAGGGACAACTTCCTGGAGATCCCCTTTGACCTGTCCGAGGTCTTCTTTATCACCACCGCCAACACGAAAGACACCATCCCCCGGCCCCTGCTGGACCGGATGGAGATCATAGAGCTGAGCAGCTATACCGACGAGGAGAAGCTGCACATCGCCAAGGACCATCTGCTGCCCAAGCAGCGCAAAAAGCACGGCCTGAAGGCCAATCAGCTCCGGGTGGACGATGAGGCCATCCGGGAGATGATCCGGGGCTACACCCGGGAGTCCGGCGTCCGCCTTTTGGAGCGGGAGCTGGCCGCCGTGTGCCGCAAGGCCGCCGGAGGCATCGCCGAGGGCAAATACAAGAGCCTGAGCGTCAAGCCCGGGAAGCTGGAGCCCCTGCTTGGCCCCGCCCGCTTCAAGCCGGAGCAGCGGCGGGTCCGGGACGAGGTGGGCCTGGTCCGTGGCTTGGCCTACACCGCTGTTGGCGGCGAGACGCTGGATGTGGAGGTGGCGGTGGTCGAGGGCAGCGGCAAGCTGAACCTGACCGGAAATCTGGGGGACGTGATGAAGGAGTCCGCCCAGGCGGCCCTGAGCTATATCCGCAGCCGGGCCCGGACCCTGGGCATCGACCCGGAGTTTTATAAGAACCGGGATATCCACATCCACTTCCCGGAGGGGGCGGTCCCCAAGGACGGGCCCTCCGCCGGTATCACCATGTGCGTGGCGCTGATCTCCGCCCTGACCGGGGCGCCGGTCCGGGGCGATGTGGCCATGACCGGCGAGATCACCCTACGGGGCCGGGTGCTGCCCATCGGCGGCCTGCGGGAAAAGACCATGGCCGCCTACCGGGCCGGGGTCAAGACGGTGATCATCCCCGCCGAGAACGAGCCGGACCTGGCCGAGATCGACCAGGATGTCCGCCAGGGGCTGAGCTTCGTGCCCACGGACCATGTGGACAAGATCCTGGACCTGGTGCTGGTCCGGGAGGAGAAGCCGGAGCCGGCCCTGCTGCCCCAGGCCCAGAGCCTGTTGGGCGCGGAGCGGCACACGGTCCGGCAGTAGTGAGGTCATATGGCGTCCTTGAATGTAAATAAGGCGGAGTTTGTACGCTCCGCCGCCGCCCCCAGCCAGTTCATCCGGTCCCCTCTGCCCAGCGTGGTCTTCTCGGGCAAGTCCAACGTGGGCAAGTCCTCGGTGCTCAACCGGCTGCTGAACCGGAAAAATTTCGCCCGGGTCAGCGCCTCCCCGGGGAAGACCGCCCATGTGAACTACTTCCTCATCGACGGAAAGCTCTATTTTGTGGACCTGCCCGGCTACGGCTACGCCAAAGTCTCTCAGAGCGAGCGGGACCGCTGGGCCCAGCTCATGGAGCGCTTCTTTGAGGACCCGGAGCGGATCGGCCTGGGCGTGATGCTGGTGGACAGCCGCCATAAGCCCACGGCGGACGACGTCACCATGGCCCAGTGGTTCAAGGCCAGCGGATGCCGCCTGGTGGTGGTGGCCAACAAGCTGGACAAGCTGAAAAAGAGCGAGATCGAGCCAAATCTCCGCTGCATCCGGGAAAGCCTGGAGCTGGGGGAGGAGGTCAGGATCATCCCCTTCTCCGCCGAGACCGGCCAGGGCCGGGACGCGCTGATGGCTGAGATCTTAAAACTGTTGTGAAACAGAGGCTGTAGCAGAGCTTTTGTCGCTTTGCTACAGCCTCTGTTTTGTACGCCTTATCCGTATTGTTCAGAGACATACAGGCTGACCTTGGACTGGATCAGTTTTGCCGTCTCGTCCAGAGTCTTTGTCCCGGCGAGGTAGGCCTGGCTGCTGTCCATGATCAGGTCGAGCAGAGTCTCATCGGTGGCCTGCTCGGCATATTTCGTCCGCTCAAGCAAGTCGTAGAATTTGGCGGCCACCTGCTCGTTGACGGTCCGCTCCGTCTTCTCCTTTACAACATCGTAGATCACCGGCATCCCGTAGGAGAGGCTGCTCTGGTTGCTGTGGGACAGCATGGTCTTGATAAAGGTCCAGGCGCCCACCTTGCTCTTGCTGTTGGCGGGGATGGCCATGGTCATGCAGCTTTCAAACTCATTGGGCAGGGAATAGTAGTGGATGCCGTCACCGCCGTCCGGATAGCCCACAAAGGCCAGGGGACCTCCCTTTTCCTCCAAAAACGCGACGCTCTCCGCGGAAGAGACGGTGGCGCTGCTCAGGAGCCAGTCGTGCCCGTCGCTGTTGGGATTAGCTTTTATGCGGCCGGCCAGGGCCAGAAGGTCCTTGAACTCCTGGCTGTCAAAGCTGCACGTGGCGCTCTCTTTATCCACGAACGCGGTCATGGCAAGGTAGGCGATATTTTGCAGCGTGTCCTGCTTCAGCCCCTCGCTGTCGGAATATTTGTTGTCAAACACGGACTGGAGGCCCGGAGTCTCCTCCACCAGCCGCTCACAGTCGGCGACCGTCAGCCCCCGCCCGTCCCCGGCGGCGCTCTCCGGCGCGGTCATGGTGTTGACATACACACTGTTCCAGAGCTGATGGAGTTCCCCGTGGACAGAACTGCTCTCCAAAAGATTCGGCAGGAAGGAGGCCCTGGACAGGTCCGGGTCCGCGTCGATGTACGGGTACAGGTCCTCGAAGCTGTTGGAGCTGGTATTTAACTCTCCGTAAAAGAGCACCAGGTCAAAGCTGCCCGCGGCCAGCTCCGCCCGGAGCTTGTCCCCCTCGCCCCAGGCAAACTGGGTGATCTCGTAGGTATAGGGGCAGCCGGCCGTGTTTGCCCGCCGGACTTTTTGGGCCAGGGTCCCCCGCATGTCGATCATGCCCACGCGGACGATGCCGCCCTCCCGCTTTTCAACGGTATTGGACCAGGCCAGGATCAGCTTCCCGTCCGCCAGGCAGGCAAAGGAGTTTTCCCCCAGGCGGCAGGCGGGTCCGCAGGCGTCCGGGGAAGTCCCCGCTACATTCCACTCCACCAAGGGCTCCAGCGTGTCCGTCTCAAAGTCGATGAGAGAGATGCAGTCGCCCTGGTTGATGAGATATTCCCCGGCATAGCTCTGGCAGGGCAGAAGACTGCCGCTTTTCCGGCGGATATTGTTCGCGCGGTCGCCGGCCGGGTCCTGGTCGGAGAGGGGCAGGGGACTGAGCTTCCCGGTGCCGCTGTCCACCAGCAGATAGGGGGCGGCCCAGTCCCGCTCCGAGTAGGTGGAGACGACCAGCCCCTGGCCGCACAGGGACGAGCTGTAGACCGCCTGCCCCAGCTCCTCCTGGTTCAAGAGCCCCTCCTGCCAGCGGTATACGCAGACGGTGTAGTCCTCTCCCAGGACGATCTCCCCGCTGCTGCCCACGCTGAAGGCCCGGACGGTGAGAAGCTTCCAGTCGGGGATGCTCATACAGTCCATATACTCTCCAGTAGGGCTGTAGCGCTGGATGGCCAGCTGCGTGGAGCGGCCGCCGTCGTTATTCCCCGCCAGCAGATAAAAGTTCCCGTCCCCGCCGGCGGTGAGGCCGTAGGTGATCGCCTCGCCCTCAAAGGGCAGGGGCGCTATAGCAAACTCCCTGGCCGGATCGACAGAAGGCCGCCCGTCCTCCAGAACGGTATAGCCGGAAAGGCCCAGGAAAGCGGCCCCATTCCGCTCCGCGAGAAAGAGAAGAGAGGAGCCCTGACGGGCCAGGCTGATAATGGAGGCGTCCTCCGCAAAGGGCTGGGCCTCCTCCCGGTCCTCCACCCGGACCGTCATGGCCGCCCCGCTGTCCAGGGCGCTGTCTATCAGCAAAGTCGGGTCCCCTGTCGGGAGGGCGGGGCTGCTCTCCGTTGGGACGGCCAGGCCGGGCCCCTCCTGCGTTCCCGCCGGTGTTACGGCCTCCGGCGCCTGGCGGCAGGCGGAGAGGGCAAGCGCAAGAGCGAGGCAAAGCGTGACAAGCAGCAAACATTTACTCTTTCGTTTCATAGATCCTCCGATTTGTGCTTTGAAAAAGGTTGCAGCAAGTATATAATATTTTTCTCCGCTTTTCAACAGAACGAGTTGATTCTTAAGAATACTTAAGATTTATACAGAAAAGTATTTTCTTGAACTTTTTTTGTTTTTTGGCGCAACCTGAGCGGAAAAATTTTGTCTATAGAAGTAGAACTGTAAATAGGGAGGGACAGCGATGGACGACGCCGGGATCGTGGATCTGTACTGGCAGCGCTCGGAGCGGGCCATTGAGGAGACAGACCGGAAATACGGCCCCTATTGCCGGACGATCGCCTACAACATCCTGCACGATGCGGAGGACACAGAGGAGTGTGTGGACGACACCTGGATGGGGGCCTGGGGCTCCATGCCGGACAAGCGCCCGGCCCGGCTCTCGGCCTTTCTGGGGCGGATCACCCGCAACCTGGCCCTGAACCGCATCGCCCGGCAGAACAGCCGGCGGCGGGGCGGGGGAGAGCTGCCCCTGGCTTTAGAGGAGTTGGGCGACTGCGTGCCCTCCGCCTTTGACCTGGAGGAGGAACTGGAGGCAAAGGAGCTGGAGGAACAGCTGCGGCGCTTTATCTCCCAGCTGCCGAAGGCCCAGCGCCGGGTGTTCCTGGGGCGCTATTACTACCTGCTCTCCATCGAGGAGTTGGCGGACCGCTCCGGCTTCAGCCAGAGCAAGGTCAAGAGCATGCTCTTTCGCACGCGGCAAAAGCTGCTGGCAGCTCTGGAGGTGAGCGCATGAAGAAGGGAGCCTGGACGCTGCTGCGGGCGATGAACGCCGCGGCGGAGGCGGATCTGCTGGATGCGGAGAAGGCCCTTGGCCTGCTGGACGCCCGGCCCGCCCCGGTCCTCCGCCGGCGGAGAATTTTGCGGACGGCGCTGCTGGCGGCGGTGCTCTCTGCCCTGTTCGTGGGCACGGCCTACGCGGTCTGGCGGATCGAGCTGAGCCAGAAGCTGACGCCCAGCGTAGTGGTGGGGGAGATCGGCGCGCCGCCCACCGAGACGGCGGAGCAGAAATACTATCTGGCAGAATACGGCCTTGCCGATTCCCCGGAAGCCAGAGCCAGCCAGGAGATGTGGGACTATTACTGGTCGTACACAGAGCGCCGGGGCCAGGAGTGTCTGGACCGGGGCCTGGGCTACTATGATTGGATAGACGAGGACGGGGATTGGTATGCGGGTGATCCGGAGCTGGAGGCTCTGTTCACGATCTATTCGGCCAGCAACCGGGAGATGGCGGAGAAGATCCTGGAGATCCGAGACCGCTACGGCCTGAAGCTGCACAGCCGGGAGACTGTCAGCCCCAGCCAGGAGGAATTCTACGCCCTCTCGGGGGTGGAGCCCTTCTATTTCCCGCCCTCTGGGGAGGAGACGGTCCCCTGCAAGATCATCTATGAGGACGGCAGCTTTGTGCTGGAGGGCGGTCTGGAGACAGAGGAGGGATCGTCGCCTTTCGTCCTGACCCGAAATCTCCCCGGCGTCCTGCCGGCGGGCAGTCTGCTGGTGGACTACCCGGAGGAGTACGAGCAGTGGGAGGCGGTCAACCGCTTCGGCAACAGCTTGTCCTTTGCCCTGCGCAGCCGCTACCCGGACCCGGGCGCGTTTACGGAAAATGCGCCGGAGATGGATCATCTGCTGGTCTTCTACGAGCAGGAGGGCGTCAGCTTGACGCTGACCGTCGGGCCCACCATGGACTGCCTGAGCCGGGCGGACGCGGAGGCACTGGCGGATTGCTTTGACTTTGAAAAGGCCTGTGGAAAATAAGCTGACACCCGCGCCGGGGTTCCGGCGCGGGTGCTTTCTTATTGCTGCTCCGCTATGTAGATGCTCACCCGGGACTGGATGGCCTGGGCCGTCTCTTCGGCGGAGCGCTGGCCGTTCAGATAGGCCCCCGCCTCGCTGCGGACGATCTGGTCGATCTGGGCGTCATAGCGCCGCACGGCATGGATCTGGTCCAGCTGGGCCAGGTTCTTCTCCAGAAAAGCCGCATAGCGCTCCCGCTCCACGCCCTCTATGGGGTATTCGTCATATTCTTCCAACCGGTCACCGAGGATGGCCTGCCGCTTTTCCCGGAGCAGCGGCGCGCCGCAGTGGCCCCCGACGGCATAGAGGCTCTTGACAAATTCCCAGCACAGCTCCTTGCGCTCCGAGAGGGAGCAGACGCCTACCCCCAGATAGACCTCCGCCACGGGCCCGATCTCCGGCAGCCCTGTCAGGCACAGCTCCTCCCCAAAGGCGAAGAGGGGACGGGTCATGGAGAGAGAGTCGTCGCTGTAGAGGACCAGCAGGGCGTCGTTACCCGCCGGGTCCCAGGCGGTGTGGTTGGCGTCGTTGGCCCCCAGGCCGTCACAGACCCGGCTCCGGTCCTTGACGGCCTGGAGCAGATGGAGGAAATAGTCCGAGTCAAAGGCGCAGCTGCCCCCGCTCCAGTCCACCAGCCTGTCCCCGGAGAGGGACACCAGCATGGACAGCAGGTCCTCGCTGAAGGTGGCGTCCACCAAGAGGCTGGAGGCCCGGCCATTGTGGGCAAGCTTCTCCTCCAGGGCTTCCCAGGTCCAGTTCGCCGGGTCCTGGCCCAGCTCGGATGCGCTGCCGCAGCAGGTGTAGGGGGCCACGCCCATCACCGCCTCGTACAGCTTTCCGTCCATCTCAAAGGCGGACAGGAGGGAGCTGTCCAGGCTTTCCGTGAGCTCCGGCTCCTTCTCCAGCCAGGGATTCAGATCCTCCAGCAGGCCCCGCCGGGCCAGCAGCCCCACGGAGAAGAGGTTCGTGTTTCGCACGTAGAAGTAGGCGGAAAAGTCGAACAGGTCCGGCGCGTTGCCGGAGGCGATGTCCGTCAGCAGCCGGCTGTCCCCGCCTCCTCCGTAGTCCCGCAGCTCCACCGGGCAGTCCGGGTGAGCCCGGTTCCAGGCGCCGATGGACTCCTCCAGATAGATGGATGCGTCCTGGATGTTCAGCGTGGCCAGCACCAGGGGCCCCGTGGCCGAGGGGTCCAGGTCCATCTTTTGCAGCTGCATCAGACAGCCGGGGTCCGTGGACCTGGTCCGGCCCAGGCAGAGGAAATCCTCCGCGCCCGTCTCCAGCACCGCGCCGCCGATGATGCCCATCTGGCTCCAGGTCAGCAGGCGCGTCAGCGCTCCGCTGCCCCAGTCGTAACCGTAGAGGGCGCTGCCGTCCGCGAGGTACAGGCTGTAACGCTCCCCGCCGCTGTAGAGCCGGGTGATGCTCTCCTCCAGCTCCCGCCGCTCGCCCAGGGTCCCGTCCGGGCCTACGCTCTGGAGGATGAAGCCGCCCTCCGTCCCCGGCGTACCCAGGACCGGCTGTCCGTCGGGGAGAAGGGCCAGCTCCGCGCCGCCCTCCACGGGCACGCAGAACAGGGGCCGGGAGGCGTCCTCCGGCCGGACGGCGCAGAGACTCCCGGAACCGGCGATGTACAGCGCTCCGCCGGAGCCCTGGAGGAACTGAGGCCAGAAGTTCTCCGGCCAGCCCTCGCCGCACAGCTCCGTGCGGCAGAGTTCCCGGCCCTCGGCGTCCAGCTCCAGCAGCGCGAAGAAGGCTGTGTCAGTCCCGTCTTCGTACTCCTCAATGCGGCTGCTCAGGGCGTAGAGCCGCCCGTCCGCAAAGCACAGGGACTCGATGCTCTCCTCCGTCCAGGCGCAAAGTACGCTGGGATCGCTCCCGTCCCGGGCCGCCCGGTAGAGCTTCCAGCCCTCCGTGTCGCTGCCGGCAAAATAGACGCTGTCCCCGCCGCCGGTCAGGCAGTCCGCCATCCAAGCCGACGCGCCGTCCACGACCTGGGCGGCGTAGACCGCCTCCGGCCCCTGCTCCTGCGCGGCGCTGAGGACCTTGGGCGCGGCCGCCTGCTCCCCGACTGCCTCCGACGGCTGCCGGTCCCGGAACCAGGCAAAGCCCAGCGAACCCAGCAGGCACAGGGCCAGAAACAGCAAAAAGATTTTTTTCAACAGTAAGACCTCCTTTCAGGACTGAATGTCCCTCTGTCATTAATGACAGAAAAAGCGTGCCCCCGTTGCGCGGGAGTATAAAAGTTCTCGGCCCGGTCTTGTAATTTGCTTCCGTTTCTGGTAAAATAAAATAGAGGAATAATGAGTATGAGTCTGTAGCCAAATTTTTTGCTGTGCATGAAAAGTGAGAGAGCAGCGGGGGTGCGCGAGGGGGCAAGGCCCCATCGTGTTTGGAACGCGCCAGCAAAATGCCCGGCTTGCCGGAATTTTGCCGAGCGGAGCGAGTTTTTTTAGAAGGGCTTCGCTCTTCTAAAAAAAGTGGCGCTTGAAGCTTATATAAAGTCCTTTGGACTTTATATAAGCTGAATTGGGGGTGAGTGACATCAGCGCGGTGCAGGAGATCTGGGACGGTTTTGATTTCAGCTATATCCTCAGCATCCTGCTGGGGCTGATCCCGTCTCTGCTGTGCATCACCCTCCATGAGCTGAGTCACGGCTATGTGGCCTACCGGCTGGGGGACCGGACCGCCAAGGACCGGGGCCGCCTGACCCTGAACCCCATCAAGCATCTGGACCCTATGGGGCTCCTGATGATGCTGGTGTTCCACGTGGGCTGGGCCAAGCCCGTGCCGGTGAATATGTGGAACTTCAAAAACCCCAAGCGGGGCATGGCGGTGACGGCTCTGGCCGGGCCGGCGTGCAACGTGCTCATCACGCTGGTGTTCCTGTTCCTGTACGGCTTTTTCTATATCCCCCTGGGGCAGAGCGCGGCGGGCTCGTATTTTCTCCAGATGCTGGAGCTGACGGCCTATATGAGCCTGGGCCTGGCGGTCTTCAATCTGCTGCCGGTGCCCCCGCTGGACGGCTCCAAGGTGCTCTTCTCCCTCATCAGCGACGAGAGCTATTACAAGCTCATGCGCTATGAGCGCTACGGCTCCATCCTGATGCTGGTGCTGGTGGCGACCGGCGTCCTGGGCCGGCCACTCTCGGCGGCCATCCAGGCCCTGTACAGCGCTATGTTTCCCATCGGCCAGTGGGCTTTTAATTTGTACCTTCAATTGTTGTAAGTTGGTTGACGCATGGAAAATCCAAGCTTTTTCCTGGAGGGCGTCCTCCGGGAAAAGAACGAGACGCAGGATTTCGAGGGGCCCCTGAGCCTGATCCTGCTGCTGCTGCAAAAGAATAAGATCCAGATCCGGGACATCAGCGTCTCAGAGATCTTGGACCAGTACCTGGAGTATTTGGACCGGATGCAGAGCATGGACCTGGAGATCGCCAGCGAGTTCGTGCAGATGGCGGCCCAGCTGCTGTTTATCAAGACCCGGACCCTGCTGGCCGCTGAGGAGGAGGTCACGGAGCTGGAGCTCTTGAAGGCCTCTCTGGAGCAGCTCCAGGCCCGGGACGTGCTGGCCTCTGTCCAGAAGATCGTGCCGGAGCTGAAAAAGGCCTCGGAGACCGGGCTTCTGTACTATGCCAAGCTCCCCGAGCCCCTGCCCGCCGCGGCCAGGGAATACGCCTACCGGCATGAGCCGGTGGACCTGCTGAAGGCCCTGTACGCGGTCTACGCCCGGGGCGGCCGGACGCCGGAGCCGGAGGAGGGCTTTGCCGCCGCCATCCCCAGGCGCATCGTCTACAGCGTGCGGGACAAGAGCCGCCAGATCCTGGACCGGCTCCGCCGGGGCGGGGCCACGCTGGGCGAGCTGTACCGGGGCTGCGCCTCCCGCTCGGAGCTGGTGGCCACCTTTGTATCCGTCTTAGAGCTGTGCAGCATGGGCAGCGTCCGTCTGGAGCTGCGGGAGGGGAGCTGCTTTGTCTCCTTTACCGGCGGCGACGTGGAGCAGATCGTAGAAAATATCGTAGAATAGATCGGTGAACAGATGACAGAACTTTCCGCGGCCCTGGAGGCCGTCCTGTTTGCGGCGGGGGACAGCGTCCCCGTCGCCCGCCTCTCCCTGATCATGGAGCGGGGAGAGGAAGAGATCATAGCCGCGGCGGAGGAGCTGGCGGAGCAGTACGAGGCCGGGGGGCGGGGCGTCCGCCTGCTGCGGCTGGACAAGCGGCTCCAGCTCTGCTCCGCGCCGGATTTCGCGGGGCTGATCTCCAAGGTGCTGGAACAGCGCAAGCCCCCCATGCTCTCCCAGCCCGCCCTGGAGACTTTGGCGATCGCAGCCTATTTCCAGCCAGTGACCCGGGCCTATATCGACCAGGTGCGGGGCGTGGACAGCGCCTACACGGTGGGTGTCTTGCTGGAGCGGGGCCTGCTGGAGCCCTGCGGGCGCCTGGAGGCGCCGGGGCGGCCGGCCCTGTTTCGGACGACGGATGTGTTTTTGCGCACCATGGGCATCCGGGAGCTGTCCGAGCTGCCGCCCCTGCCGGAGAGCACCGGCGGGGAGGGCCTGGAGAAACTCCGGCTCCAGATCGAGAAGCTCCAGAATCCCGAGGGAAGCGAACAGATGGCGCTCAGTGAAATTGTCAAGGAGTGAGCATAGTTGACGGCACTAATTGTGATAGGCGTGCTTGTGCTGCTCATCGCGGGGCTGATGCTGATCCCCATCGGGGCCGATATCGGCTACGAGGGCGGCCAGTTCCACGTCTCGGCCAAGGTCTGCGGCGTCCTGCTGCAGCTCTTTCCCAAAAAGCCGGAGGACGCGGACAAGCCCAAGAAGGAGAAGAAGCCCAAGCGCGTCAAGAAGAAAAAGAATCCCCCCGACGGGGAGGAAAAGCCGAAGAAAAAGCGCAAGTTCAGCTTCAGCCAGGACGAGATCCTGTCCCTGCTGCGCTCGGTGCTCAAGAGCTTTGGCCGCTTCGGCCGGGCCTTCCATGTGGACCGCTTCCTGCTGCGCTATACCGCCGCCGGGGACGACCCCTACGACACGGCCGTGACCTACGGCGCGGTGAACGCGGTCCTGTCCGGCCTGGCCCCGCTCTGCCGGCAGCGCTTTCAGGTCAAGGACTGCCAGGTGAGCACGGATGTGGATTTTCTGGCACAGCAGATGAGCCTGGACTTCGGCCTGGCCGTCACCTTGCGCATCGGGCGCATCTTCGGCCTGCTGTTCTCCATCCTCTTTGCCGGCCTGGGCCTGCTCATCAAGAACAAGCTGCGCCTGGCAAAGGAGAAGCGGCGGAACAAGAAACAGGGAGAACCTGACCCGGAGAAGGTCATTCAAATAGACGAGATCAAAGAAGAAAATACACAGGCAGAGGAAAGGATGGACTCAAATGGATAACAACACCAATCCGATCGGCGAACTCATGCAGACCACGATGGAGAATGTGAAGAACATCCTCCAGGTAGACACCGCCGTGGGCGAACCGATCTATACGCCGGACGGCATCACCCTGGTGCCCATCTCCCGGATCAGCGTGGGCTTCGGCGGCGGCGGCGCGGAGTTCGGCGGCAAGGGCGGCACCGGCTCTAAGGGCTACGGCGGCGGCAACGGCACCGGCGTCCGGATCGAGCCCATCGGCTTTCTGGTCATCAAGGACGGCTCCGTCCGGATGATCAACATCACGCCTCCCGCCAACAACACCGTGGATCGGATCATCGATCTGGTGCCCCAGGTGATCGACCGGGTGGACAGCTTCCTGGCCAAACAGAAGGAAGGGAAATAATTCCTTGCGCAAATTTGCGGCCCGGTGCCCATAATAAGCACTGCCCAATACTTTACAGGGTGGTGCTTCTTATGTGGAAACGAATCGCGGCGGCCCTGCTGGCCGTCACGCTGCTGACTGTGGTGAGCCCGGCGGCCTCGGCGGAGGATGCGCCGGGCGTCAGCGCGGCCAGCGCTATCGTCATGCACAGCGGAGGAGAGGTCGTCTACGAGAAAAACGCCGACGAAAAGTCCCTCATCGCCAGCACGACCAAGATCATGACGGCCCTGGTGGCCTTGGAGAACGCGGGACTGGAGGAGAAGGTCCTGATCCCGGAGGAATGTGCTCTGGTGGAGGGCTCCTCCATGTACCTCCGGCCGGGGGAACAGTACAGCGTCAGGGACCTGCTGACCGGGCTGATGCTGGCCTCCGGGAACGACGCGGCCACGGCCCTGGCTCTGCATATCGCCGGCAGCGAGGAGGCCTTCGCCGCGCTGATGAACCAGAAGGCGGAGGAACTGGGTCTGAGCGCCAGCCACTTCGTCAATCCCCACGGCCTCAACGCCGAGGGCCACTACTCCACCGCCCGGGATCTGGCCCGGCTGATGGATGTCTGTATGCGGGATGAGCGCTTTGCCGCCTTAGCGGGGATGGAGAGCGCCACCGTGCGGGACCAGACTTATGTCAACCACAACCGGCTGCTGAGCCTCTGCCCCGGCTGCATCGGAGGCAAGACCGGCTATACCATGCTGGCCGGGCGCTGCCTGGTCAGCTGCTGCGAGCGGGAGGGCACCCGCTTCATCTGCGTGACCCTCTCCGACCCGGACGACTGGGACGACCATATGGCCCTCTATGACTGGGCCTTTTCTACCTACTCTGACCGGGAGGTGACAGAGGGCGTCCGCTGCCAGATCCCCGTGGTGTCCGGCACAGCCCGGACTGTGGAGGCCAGGCCGGAGCCGTTGACGCTGTTTTTGCCCAGGGCGGCGGAGTTGCGCCTGGAGATCGAGCGGTCCTTCTTCGTCTTTGCCCCCATTGAAGAGGGGGAGCGGGCGGGGAGCGTCCGCGTCCTGCGGGACGGGGAGCTCATCGCCGAGACGGAGTTACAGTATGCAGGAAGCGTAGCTTCCGGAATCCCAACTTTGGAATATGGAGCTTTTGATCCATGACCGAACGACTGCAAAAACTCATCGCCGCCGCGGGGCTCATGTCCCGCCGGGCGGCGGAGGAGGAGATCGCCGCCGGCCGCGTGACGGTGAACGGGGCGGCGGCGCGTCTGGGCGACCGGGCGGACCCGGAGAGGGACCTGATCCTGGTCCAGGGCAAGCCCTTGCCCAAGCCGGAAGAAAAGGTTTACATAATGTTAAACAAGCCCCGGGGCTATGTCACCACCCTGCACGACGAGAAGGGCCGGCGGGGCGTGACGGAGCTGGTGAAGGGGCTCCAGGTCCGGGTTTATCCGGCCGGGCGGCTGGATATGTACTCCGAGGGCCTGCTGATCATGACAAACGACGGGGATTTCGCCAAAAAACTCAGCCACCCCTCCGGGGAGATGGGCAAGACCTATCTGACCTGGGTCCAGGGGGAGGGGCTTGAAGAGAAGGCTGCCCTGCTGCGGCAGCCTATGGAGATCGACTGCGTCAGGCTCCGCCCGGCGGAGGTGGAGTTCGCCGGCCGCTTCGAGAGCGGGGCGATTTTGTCCGTGACGATCTATGAGGGCCGGAACCGGCAGGTGCGCAAAATGTGCGGCCAGGCGGGGCTCAAGGTGACGAAGCTGCTGCGCATCCGGGAGGGACCCTTGGAGCTGGGCGATCTGAAGCCCGGCTGCTGGCGGCATCTGACGCCGGAGGAGATCCGGCAGGTGCTGGCATGAGCGGCGGGGAGAGAAGGGCCCAGCTGGTAGTCATCGGAGGCGGAGCCGCCGGGCTGATGTGCGCGCTGACGGCGGCGGAGCGGGGCGTGGACACCCTGCTGCTGGAGCCCAACCGGCAGTTGGGGCGCAAGCTCCGCATCACCGGGAAGGGCCGCTGCAACCTGACCAACGACTGTGACGTCAGGACTTTCATGGAGAACATACCGGGGGACGGGCGCTTTCTCTACAGCGCTGTCAGCCGCTTTTCCCCCGCCGATACCATGGCCTTTTTTGAGAGCCGGGGCCTGCCGCTGAAGACGGAGCGGGGCCGCCGGGTCTTTCCCGTGAGCGACAACGCAAACGACGTGGCCCAGCTGCTGACCAAACTCTGCCGGGACAGCGGTGTGCGCCTTGTCCATGAGCCGGCCAAGGCCGTCACGGCCAAGGAGGGGGCTGTGTCCGGCGTTGTCACGGAGGGGGGCTTCATCCCCTGCCGGGCGGCGGCCGTCTGCACCGGCGGCCTGTCCTATCCGCTGACCGGCTCCACCGGCGCGGGCTACCGGATCGCGGCCGCCCTGGGCCACCAGGTCACGGAGACCCGGCCCTCCCTGGTGCCTCTGGAGAGCGGAGACGGATACTGCGCTGAGATGCAGGGCTTCTCCCTGAAAAACGTCCGCCTCTCCGCCTATGAGGGGGACCGGCTCATCTTCCGGGAGCTGGGGGAGCTGCTGTTCACCCACTTCGGCGTCTCCGGACCCTTGGTCCTCTCGGCCAGCGCCCACATGCGGCAGCTGGGCCGTCTGCCTTACCGGCTGGAGATCGACCTGAAGCCCGCCCTGGATGAGAAAAAGCTGGACGAGCGGCTCCAGCGGGATTTTAAAAAATACGCCAACCGGGAGTTTCAGAACGCCCTCCAGGACCTGGCGGGGCGGAGCATGATCCCCGTACTGGTGCGGCTCTCCGGCATCCCGCCGGAGACGAAGGTCCACGACCTGACCCGGGAGCAGCGCCTGCGGCTTTTGCGGCTGCTGAAGGCCTTCCCCGTGTCCGTGACCGGGGCCCGGCCCATCGACGAGGCCATCGTCACCGCCGGCGGGGTCTGTACCAGGGAGATCGACCCCCGGACCATGGAGTCCAAGCTGGTGCGGGGCCTGTATTTTGCCGGAGAGGTGCTGGATCTGGACGCCTACACCGGCGGCTTCAACCTCCAGATCGCCTGGTCCACCGGCTACGTGGCCGGAAAATCTGTGTTAAAGGATGAGATACCGTGAACGAGACAGTTGCGATCGCCATTGACGGCCCCTCCGGGGCCGGGAAGAGCAGCCTGGCGCGGCGCTGTGCCGCCGCCTTCGGCTTTTTGTATGTGGACACCGGGGCCATCTATCGGACCGTGGGCCTGGCCGCCTACCGTCTGGGCATCAACCGGAAGAGCGAGGCGGCAGTGGCCGCCATCCTGCCGGAGCTGGACATCAGCATGGGCTACAACGAGGCCGGGGAACAGCGGATGTTCCTGGCGGGGGAGGATGTCTCCGCCGCCATCCGGACGCCGGAGATCTCTCTCTGCGCCTCGGATGTGTCCGCCCATCCGGCGGTGCGGGCCTTCCTGCTGGAGATGCAGAGGAAGCTTGCCCAGGAGCACAACGTCATCATGGACGGCCGGGATATCGGCACGGTGGTGCTGCCTGAGGCGGAGCTGAAGATCTTCCTGACGGCAAGCCCGGAGGCCCGGGCCCAGCGCCGCCTGCGGGAGCTGGAGGCCAAGGGGACGCCGGTCAGCTTTGAGGAGGTGCTCCGGGACATCGAGTACCGGGACCGGCAGGACAGTCAGCGGGCCGCCGCGCCCCTGAGGGCGGCGGAGGACGCCGTGCGGGTGGACACCAGCGATATCGGCTTTGAGGAGAGCTTCCAGGTCCTCTGTTCGCTGATCCGGAAACGGCTGGGCCTGGAGCCGGCGGGGGAGAAGGTGTGAAGGAGCTGAGAGTGGCCGAGAGCGCGGGCTTCTGCTTCGGCGTCCGCCGCTCGGTGGAGCTGGCGGAGAAGCTCCTGGAGGAGCAGGGCCCCAGCTTCAGCTTCGGGGAGCTGATCCACAACCGGGAGATGGTGGCTCTGCTGGAGAGCAAGGGCCTGCGGGTGGTGCAGGACCCGGCGGAGCTGAGAGCGGGGGAGCATGTGATCCTCCGGGCCCACGGGGTCTCGCCCTCGGTCTATGAGCAGATCGAAAAGACCGGCGCTGTCATCACCGACGGCACCTGCCCCAAGGTCAAGGCCATCCACCGGATCGCCGCCCGCGCCAAGGAGCAGGGGCGCTTCGTCCTCATCATCGGCACACGCCTCCACCCGGAAGTGGAGGCCATCCGTGGCTGGTGCGGCGAGCATGCGGTGGTCGAAAATCCCGCGGAATGTGCGGCTTTTTTGGACGCGGCAGGAGATTTTTGGAAAAAACCTCTAACAGTGGTCGTCCAAACCACCCAAACCCATAATAATTTTACCGAATGTTGTGATATATTAAAAAAAAGGTGTACAAACGCGGAATTTCATGATACAATATGTTTTGCGACATCTACGCGTCAGGAGGAAGCAATTCAATTGGCATCCAACTGTGATGCTATGGTGGTGATCGGCGGCAAGCACAGCGCCAACAGCCTGCATCTGGCTCAGCTGTGCGAGGAGCACTGTCCGCAGGTCCAGTTTATCGAGACTCCGGAGGAGTTGGAGCTGGACAAGCTCAGGCAAGCAGACACCGTCGGGCTTACAGCCGGCGCCTCGACCCCCGCGTGGATCATTAAGGAGGTAAGAAACAAAATGAGTGACGAGATCAGGGACGAAGTGATTACGGAAGAATCCGCAGTGGAGAAGGAGAAATCCTTCGATGAAATGCTGGAGGAGACTCTTAAGACCATATATAACGGAGATAAAGTGACCGGCACTGTGGTAGCGATCACCGGCACTGAAGTCAGTGTGGATCTGGGCGCCAAGTACTCCGGCTTTATTCCCGCAGAGGAGTTTACCGAGGACGGCACCAAGCTGGAGGACGCCGTCAAGGTGGGCGACGAGGTGGAGGCCGTTGTGGTCCGCGTCAACGACGTGGAGGGCACCGCTATGCTGTCCAAGAAGCGCCTGGACGCCGCCAAGATCTGGAACGATGTAGAGGCCGCCGTTGAGGACGGCACCGTGATGGAAGGCGTCGTCACCGAGGAGAACAAGGGCGGCGTGGTCGTCAGCGTCAAGGGCGTGCGGGTCTTTGTCCCCGCCTCCCAGACCGATCTGCCCCGGGACGCGGAGCTGTCCCAGCTGGTGAAGAAGACCGTCCGCCTGAAGATCACCGAGGTCAACCGGGCCCGCAAGCGCGTGGTGGGCTCTATCCGCCGGGTGGCCCAGGCCGAGCGCCGGGAGCGCATCGAGGCCATCTGGAACGAGATCGAGATCGGCAAGCACTATCACGGCGTGGTCAAGTCCATGACCAGCTATGGCGCCTTTGTGGACATCGGCGGTATCGACGGCATGGTGCACGTGTCCGAGTTGAGCTGGGGCCGTATCCACCAGCCCTCCGAGGTCGTCTCCGTTGGGGACGAGCTGGATGTCTATGTGATCAACTTTGACCGGGAGAAGCGGAAGATCTCCCTGGGCTACAAGGACCCCGCCGCCGACCCCTGGCTCCAGTTCACCAGCCAGTACAGCGTGGACAGCGTGGCCTCCGTCAAGGTGGTCAAGCTCATGCCCTTCGGCGCCTTCGCCGAGATCGTCCCCGGCGTGGACGGCCTGATCCATATCAGCCAGATCGCCAACCGGCGCATCGCCAAGCCCGACGAGGTCCTTTCCGTGGGCGACGTGGTGGACGCCAAGATCACCGCCATCGACGAGGAGAAGCACAAGGTCTCCCTGTCTATCCGCGCCCTGTCCGTGCCTGCCCCTGTTGTTCCCGCCGCCCCGGTGGAGAAGGAGGATGCCCCCCGGGAGGACGCCCTGGTGTACGAGATCTCCGCTGACGGCAAGGCCACCGGCGTTGCCCCGGAGGACGAGCCCGCCGACTGAGGCAAATATTCAAACAGAATAAATCTGCCGCAGGTTTTTCTGCGGCAGATTTTTATATGTCAATTCAATTTTGAACAAACTATACAAAAATCCCTTCCAAAAATGGGAAGCCTGACGAAAAGCCAAAACTTTACAGAAAAGCCGGTTTGTGATATATTAGTATTAGAGTTTACCGGCTTTGAAAGCCAAAACTACTTTGAAAGGAGCAAGAAGAAATGGATGTTCTGAAGAGAATGGAGGCCTCGGGGATCGTCCCTGTGGTCGTCCTTGAAGACGCGGCGGACGCCGTGCCCACCGCCAAGGCGATGGCCGCCGGCGGCGTGGACGTGATGGAGATCACCTTCCGCACGGCCGCCGCCCC
>CANQTO010000032.1 GCA_947626785.1 uncultured Oscillospiraceae bacterium | reverse complement strand
ACCCGGCCGACGTACCGGCGAAGGACAGCCTGGTTGATAACGAGACTGTGATCGGCGTGTACTACGTGAAGGACGAGAGCCAGACCAAGGAGCTGAAGTACACGGTCAAGTACTTCCAGGATGGCGCAGAGGTCAGCAGCCAAGACTACACCGAGGACGTGTGGGTCAACTCCGATCAGACGACCCTGACCGTACAGGCTGGCTCCGTCAACACCGACAACTATTTTGGCGACGGCTGGACCTTTGAGAAGGTCGATCCGAGCCCGGCGCCCGGGACCGTCGAGAACGGCGACACCATCAACGTCTACTACACCGCGGACAACGACAACAACGAGATCCCCGACAAGTACGAAGATACCGTGACCTATGACGTAGTAAACGGCACATGGGACGGCAGCGACAAGGCCCAGAAGTCTGAGGACGTGGTATTCGGTGAGAAGGACGAGAACGGCAACTGGGTCGAGAAGAACAAAGTAATTCTGGAGCACGTTCCTACCGGCATGCAGGCTGACACTGGCTACACCGGAGGCAACTGGACTCCCGAGACTCCCGCTACCGTGACCAAGGACGGGGACAAGGCTTTCACCTACACCTTCGAGAAGGACAGCTTCAACGTCACCGTTAAGTTTGTTTCCGACGACGGCACGGACCTTGGCAAAGATCCTTACACGGAGAGCGTCGTGTTCGAGGACCCGTACGATGTGACCGAGCAGATCCCCGGCAGCATAGTGACGCCTGACGGCAAGACCTATGTGAAGGAGACCGTGGCTGGCAAGGTGACCGGCACGATGGACGCGGACGGCGAGGAAGTCACCGTGACCTACTCCCTGGACGAGAAGGGACCTGATGGCAACGAGCCCGACGGCACGCCGGATAAGTACCAGGTGAGCGTGACCTTCGAGGTCGAGCACGGCGCATGGAACGATGAAAGCCGCAATACGGTCACCCAGAACTACACCATAGCTGAGCAGGCCGAGGACGGCACGTGGACCGCGAAGGCCGACGTTGCGACCGACGCTCCCACCGCAGGCGATCATCCTGACACCGGCTACAAGGCTGGCAACTGGGATAAAGAAATTCCCGGCACCGTGACGAAGTCCATGGACGGCGAAGTCTACACCTACAGCTATGTGAAGGACAGCTTCAACGTCACCGTTAAGTTTGTTTCCGACGACGAAACGGACCTTGGCAAAGATCCTTACACGGAGAGCGTCGTGTTCGAGGACCCGTACGATGTGACCGAGCAGATCCCCGACAGCATTGAGGTTGGCGACAAGACCTATGCGAAGGATACCGTGGACGGCAATGTGACCGGCACGATGGACGCAGACGGCGAGGAAGTCACCGTGACCTACTCCCTGGACGAGAAGGGCCCGAACGGCGAGCCCGACGGTACTCCTGACAAGTACCAGGTAACTATCAACTACGTGGCTGATCCTGTCGAGGGCGGCAGCGTCAGCAAGACCAGCGAAGTGCTCACCATCCCCGGCGACAAGCAGACCAACGGCACCGTTACCGCTTCCGCTAACTCCGCGGCGGCTGAGGGCTATGCCTTCGACGGCTGGACCGCTGACGAGGGTGTGACGATCGATGATCCCAACAGCGAGGCCCTGAACCAGAGCTTCACCGCCGAGGGCGGCAGCACCTACACCTTCACGGCCCACTTTGCCAAGGATGAGATCGGTCCCGACAACAAGCCCGACGGTATCCCCGATAAGTACCAGGTGACCATCATCTTTGCCGATGACGGCAATGGCACCACCACCCCGACCGGCATCGACGTCTGGACGCTCGGCACTAAGGGCCACTACGAAGAGAAGACCAACCTGGTGATCAACGGCCAGGCGACACCGAACAGCGGCTTCGCGTTCGACTTCTGGGATCTCAACGGAGATAAGCTGCCTAATGGCGCGTCCCTGCTGACGAGCATTGCAGCCCAGGGCGGCGAGACCTACACCTTTACCGCCCACTTTGCCAAGGATGAGATCGGACCCACCGATCCCACCGATCCCGACCCGACCGAGCCCGATCCTGGCGACGGAGTTCCCGATAAGTACCAGGTGAAGGTCGTCTACGCCAGCGCCGGCGACGGCACGGTCGATCCCGAGGGCAGCTACGTGACCACCTTCGCGGACAACGCCGAGAGCGGCACCGTTGAGGTCCACTCCGTGGCGTCTGCGGCTGAGGGCTTTGCCTTCGATTACTGGACCAAGGACGGCGAGCGGATCGCCTCCGGCGCGGAGCTGAGCGAGATTCTGGAAAATGTCCCGGGCGACACCACCATCACCTATGTTGCCCACTTCGCCAAGGATGAGATCGGACCCACCGATCCCACCGATCCCGACCCGACCGAGCCCGATCCTGGCGACGGCACTCCCGATAAGTACCAGGTGAAGGTCAGCTACGTGGCCGATGCCAACGGCAGCGTTGATCCCGAGGGCAGCTACGTGACCACCTTCGAGGACAACGCCGAGAGCGGCATCGTGAACGCCAAGTCCACCGCTACTGCGAATACGGGCTACACCTTCGATTACTGGGATCTGAATGGCGAAGCGATCGAGAGCGAGGCGGCTCTGGAGCAGAGCTTCGAGTCCGCAGGCGATATGATCTACGTCTACACCGCCCACTTCGCTAAGGACGACAACGGCGACAATATCCCCGACTACAAGCAGGATCTGGTCATCAATGTGGCCGGCCACACCGCCAGCTATGTCTATGACGGCACGCCTAAGACCGCCGCGGGCTTCGACGTGACCTCCGTGACCGTGGATGGCGAGAGCGCCGCGACGGATATCGTGAGCATCACCACCGGCGCCGCCAGCGTCACCCAGACTGAGCAGGGCTCCTATCCCATGGGCCTGACGGCAGACGACTTCACCGTGGGCGAGAATGACTTCCGCAACGTGACCGTGAATGTCACCGACGGCGGCCTGAACATCGCCCCGCAGAGCATCGATCCCAACGACCCGGAGGTCCCCGGGACCGATCCTGAAAACCCGGATGAGCCGGAGCAGCCCATCGATCCCGAGCAGCCCTATTACAGCGATGTCCAGATCGACAGCCCCGACGACGTGGTCTATGACGGCGGCGCGCACCAGTGGGCCCCGACAGTCACCGATCCTGTCACCGGAAGGACTCTGGAGGAAGGCGTTGACTACACGGTCAGCTACGACACCGAGGACTTCACCAACGTGCATGAGATCACTGTGACCATCGAAGGCGCCGGCAACTATGGCGGCACCGTGACCCGGACCTACCGGATCACTCCCGCCACCGTCACCGTCACCGTCAATGACACCACCAAGGCGGCCGGCGCGGACGATCCCGGCTTCACCACCACCGTGACCGGTATGGTCGAAGGCGAGGACCCCGCGGAGCTGCTGGACTACGACTTTGACCGTGCTCCCGGCGAGGATGCCGGCGACTACACCGTCACGCCTGTCGGCGACGCGGTCCAGGGCAACTACAACGTGGTCTATGTCCCCGGCACCCTGACCATCACCCCGGCCCCCGCGGCTCCCGACGCGCCTGCGGCTCCCGCGGCTCCTGCCGCCCCTGCCGGTGTCGTCGTTGACGACGACCCGGTGCCTCTGGCCCCCGGCCCGCAGGGTCTCCAGGTGAATGAGGACGCCGGCGAAGTGACCATCGACCAGGATGAGACGCCTCTGGCCGCCGCGCCTACCATCGGCCAGTGCTGCATCCTGCACCTGATCATCATGCTCTGCGCTCTGACGGTCACCCTGTACTACACTCACGACCGGAAGAAACGGCAGAAAGAAGAGTTCGAGACCCGCTTCCAGATGGTCTGAGTCCGGAATGCGGCGAAAACAGAAAAGATAGGTAAATGATCTAAGCAGACCCACCCCTGCAAGGCCTTTTGGCCTTGCAGGGGCGGCGTCCGTCAAAACAAAGGAGGAGAAAAATGCACCAGTACTTTCATACCAACCTGGGCTTTTGCCTTTGGGACCTGCTGGCCTTGATCGTCTTTGTGGTCATGGTCGTCGTTCTGATCGTCCATATCCACAACCAGAAGAAGCGCCAGAAGGAGCTGGAGGAGGAGCTGGCCGAGGCCGTCGATGCCCCCAAGCCCGAAGGAAAAAAGGCATAAGGTTCAAGACATGAGCCGGAAAAAAAGAGGCAGCAGCAAGACGAAAGGTCGAGCTGCTGCCCCTTTTTGCGTTTAAGAGAGCTTCAGAAGATCACCGCCCGCCGGGATTTCCAGAAATTACAAGATTTATAAAGATTTTTTAAAGCTTCTCCTTGATTTTTCGAAAGGAGCGCTGTATGATACAAGCGGTGGTTTAAAAGGAGGCCGAAAGCGTCATGCGCAAGGAAAAGCTTTCGGCTTGCGAAGAAAACTACGCACAGAGGCGGAATTTCTAATTTTTTGAGCAAAAAATTGAGCTTTTTTTGAAAAAAATGAGCCGTTTTTGCGCCTCTATTCGTCTTAATAAGTAGAAGAGGATAAAAGCCGGGATCTTTCCCGGGCCCCTTGAAGAACGAAAAATTTTTTGTGGCAGAAGAAATGGAGGAGTAAGCCTATGAAAACAGCAAAGCGTTTTCTGGCCCTGGCCCTGGTGTTTCTGATGCTCTTCGGTGAACTGGGCAGTCCGATCGCCATGGCGGCCAACGCCGGCGCGGACCCGGCCGTCGCCGAGGCGCAGGCGCCCGCCCCGGAGGAGCAGAAAACAGAAGATGAGAGCGCGGCGAACGGAGACGTCTCCGTTCAGAGCTCTGTAGAACAGAGCTCTGATGAGCCTTCCGCGACCGCCCCGGCGGAGGAAGCCCCGGCGGACCCGGAAGCGGTCCCTGTAGCCCCTCCGGGAACTCCGGTAGAGCCGGAGGAGACTCCGGCGGAGCCCGCGGAGGAAGAGGTCCCCGCGGAGGAGCCTGCTGAGGAACCCTCTGCCGAGCCGGCGACCATCGAGGCTCCGGCCGGCGAGCCGGTGGCAGTGGCTCTGGATGAGCCTGCTCCGGCGGCGGAGGAGTATTATACTATCACGGTCGAGACTGAACACTGCACGGCAAGCAGAGAAATGCAGAGCGACAAATCCGAGATTCCCAACGACAACGGAGTGTTCTCTGTAAAAGCCGGAAAATCTGTTACCATCAGGTTCACTCCTGAAGAGGGATATGTTCTTGAGACCTTGACGATCGACGGCGAAGTCAAAAACTACCAGAGAGCAAACTTTAATAGTATCAGTGCTAATCACACAGTCAAGGCCGTTTGCGTCCCCGACACCAATGGCGATGGCATAGCAGACACCAAACAGATTTTAGTACATCTGATCGCTGAAGGCCCGGGGCAGATGCAGTACACTATTAATAACAAGAAAACCATAGGCAAAGAGCTTATTTACGTAATAGGTGAGAGCTCGTTTAGAAACAACGATTCGACATCGTGCAAGTTCAACGCCAACGCAGAAGATGGTTATTCGGTCATCAAGTGGGAGCTTGACGGGAAAGAGGTACCAGAGGCTGTAAAGTATGACGGCTCGCCCGCCATTGCCTGGTCCTTTCCCTTCACAAAGGATCAGTTGGGAACGGTCGTTGAAATAAAAGTCTATTTCGGCGGCGGAGCGTCCTTTACGGTCGATCCCTTCGCGCAGAGTACCTTTACCTGGGACAATCAGGAGCACAAACAGACCCCTGTCGTTAAGGACTCGAAGACAGGCGAAGTTCTGACTGAGGGGACGGACTACGAATTAGATATCCAGAAGACCAGCAGCGTGCGTTCCCTTCAGGACGCGAATGTGAACTTTACTTGGTTCGGCCCAGAGAGTGATCCGGAGTATTTCTACACGGACATGGGCACCTTCAAGTTCACTGTCAAAGGCATTGATGCCTATGACGGCAATGTTGCAATACTGACGTATAAGATCCAGCCTTGGATCATAGCTCTGTGCGCGTCCAAGCAGTATGAGTATGACGGCCAATCGCACACGTACATACCCGGGAAAGATGTGAGCGAGTATACGGTCCAGGATGCTACGACTCCAATCCCCTGGCTCACGTTGACGGACGTCATAAGTGAGGAGAACTCCGACCCCCAGATGGGAAAGATCACCAAGTGGACGGAGAGCGCGACCCTAAAAGACGCCTTTACCAATACCAGGGATGAAAATGGACGCACCCCGACAGGCATCACCAGGGGCTGCGGCATCGGCGTGGATCAGGTCAAGATCGTCGACGAAACCGGGCGCGACGTGACCATGAACCTGTCCATCACCGCCAATATCTTTATAAGCGTCGTGCCCGCAACGGCGACCGTCACAGTACAGAATGCGGAAAAGAAATATGGCGAAGGTGACCCCGCGTTCTCCTGGGATGTAAGCGGCCTGAAGGGTGAAGACACGGTCGAGGCTATCCAGGGAATTCTTGACCGGCACCACATTGCCCGCGCGGCGGGGGAGGACAGCGAGCTTCCCGGCACGCACGAGCTCTATGTGGCCGACAATAACAGCGGCCTCAAAGTGGGCAAATTCACGGGCATTGGCGCTATCGGCGACGTTCCCGTCGACGAACAGATCCTCTCCAATTACTATGTGAAATTTGTCCCCGGCGAGCTGACGATCACCGCCCCGGCGAGCGACTACACCCCCTCCGTCAGCCAGGAGAGCTGGATCTACGGCGAAAAGAAACCCGACGTGACCGCCGGCATTGAAGGCCCGGGCGCGGAAGGCTATGCCGCTCCAAAGATAGAATATTCCGTTAAAAACAACGCGGAATGGACCACGGAAGAGCCCAAAGACGCGAATGACTATAAAGTTCGGGCCACTTGGGAGGCTACCGGCAACCTGCCTGAAGTGACGGCGCAGGTCAACTTTACGATCTACCCGCGGCCCATCTACCTGATCTCTGATGATGCTACCAAGGTTTATGACGGCACGGAACTGACAGCTCCCAATGTGCACATTTTCATTGGGAACGATCGGTCAGACGTCAAGATCAACTGGAATGATTTGCCGGAGTATGCCCAGAATGTTGGTTTCCTTGGCCTTGTGGAAGGCGACGAGCTCCAGTACACATTCCCCTCGAAATACCTCGATACCACTTGGGAGCCGGAGCATCTCATCCACGTGGGCTTCAAGTCGAATGATTTCGACGCTGTGGTTGTAAAGGGCAAGGAAAGCAACTATGACATCAATTATGACCCGGGCACCCTCCAGGTGCTGCCCCGGCCCATCTATTTCGTCAGCCCGACACTGGAGAAGGTCTATGACGGCACGCCTCTGTGGGCCGGCGGCGAGATCACTGTGGGCAGCGACTACAGCGACTTCTACGCCCAGTATTCCGAGTATAACCCAAATAAGCAGCCGTATTATCAGGTTCCTGCCGATGGCCGTGTAGGCGGCCTGGTGGACGGCGAGACCGTGACCCTCACCTCCCAGCAGATCAGCATAACAAATGTCGGTAGAGTACAAAGAGGCAACGGCATCACTGTCACCTGGAATGGCAGCGCAAAGAAGAGCGACTATCAAATAGTTCCTAACCAATGTGGAGATTTGGTCGTTACCAAAGCCTCGGCGATCGTGACGGTCACCGGCGTGAGCGATACCAAGGTCTACAATGGTAAAGAGCAGAGCATCAGCGGGTACACGGTGGATGGCCTGAAAGGCGACATGAAGCTGAAGGGCCCCGGCCAGAATGAGATCGTGGCCAAGGGCACGAACCAGGGCGAGTACCCGGTAGTCGTTGAGGGCAAAGGCTTCACTGTCAGCTCTAAAAACTATGACGTGACGGTCGTCGAGAAGAACGGCCTGCTCACCATCACCCGGGCGGACGCCAAGGATGCTTTCGTGGTCGACTATCCTGAAGATACCATGTACGACGGCACGGAGCACAAGTGGGCGCCCACAGTCACCGACAAGACCGGCGCTGCGCTGGAAGAGGGCAAGGATTACTCGGTCTCTTACAGCACCGATGACTTCGTGAACGCCAACAACCTCAAAGACAAAGACAAAACCAACGACAAGATCACCGTGACCGTCACCGGTGAGGGCAACTATCAGGGCACTGTTGAGCGCACCTATAAGATCACCCAGCGCCCGATCTACCTCTACACCGAGGAACACTTCA
This sequence comes from uncultured Oscillospiraceae bacterium, assembly GCA_947626785.1. Lineage (GTDB taxonomy): Bacteria > Bacillota > Clostridia > Oscillospirales > Oscillospiraceae > Limivicinus. The sequence continues at coordinate 25,019 of CANQTO010000032.1, read as the reverse complement.
TATACGACGGCGAGGTGCATCAGGTGACCGCCACTGCGGAAAACCTCGAGGACCTTGTAAAAGATCCGAACCCGAAATCTACTGACACGACCGTGTATATGCAGCTTGTCGATGGCGACCATTTGACCTATGTCAATGGCGAGACCCTGTTTGATTCCGATACAAACAGGACCATCGGCCGGTATAGCTCCTGGAATAATTCGTTCCCCAATGGCTGGGATAGGCGCAAGGGTGAGACCGTCCACTTAGTCACCATCGTAAACAAGGCCGGCGAGGACGTCACGGCCAACTACACCGGCGTAATAGCCCTCAGGCTCTACATTGACCCGCGGCCTGTGACCCTGACCAGCGCGACCCTGAGCAAGGCCTACGACGGCACGGCGCTGACCAACGGCGACGCGGCAGTGACTGTCGGCGGTATGGGCTTTGTGGGTGAAGACGGCGTGGAGAGCTACAGCTTCTCCGGCAGCCAGACGCTGCCCGGCAGCGCGAAAAACGCCTTCACCTATACGCTGAAAGAGGGCACGACGACCGGCGTCATTGGCAATTATGAGATCAGCACCGAGTTCGGCGACCTGACCGTCACCGACCGCAGCGATGCGGAGAGGTTCGAGATCACCATGCAGCCCAACGGCGGGACCTTCCCCTATGACGGCGGCCCCCACAGCGTCAGCGGCTTTGAGGCCTCCACCTTCACCTTCAACGGCGTGGAATACACCGTGTCCGGGCTGACCGCCGGGGCCAGCGCCACCAACGCCGGTACGGTCGTCGTAGCGGTCACCGGCACCGCAAGGGTGACAGATCCCAACGGCAACGATGTTACCGCCCAGTTTAATGTCCGTGTGGGAGAAGCTGCCCTGACGATCACCCCGGCCGCTGTCACCGTCACCGCGGCGGACAGCACCAAGGTCTATGGCGCGGCTGATCCCGACGGTTGGGACGATGTGACCGTGGCCGGTCTGGTGGCCGGCGACGACGAGAGCGTCCTTGCCTTCGACGTGACCCGTGAGCCCGGCGAGAACGTGGGCGCTTACGATGTGACGCCCGCCGGCGAAGCGGTCCAGGGCAACTACACCGTGAGCTATGTCCCCGCTGAGCTGACCATCACCCCCGCCCCTGTCACCGTCACCGTCAATGACGCCACCAAGGCGGCCGGCGCGGGCGATCCCGGCTTCACCACCACTGTGACCGGTATGGTCAACGGCGAGGACCCCGCGGACCTGCTGGACTACGACTTTGACCGGGCTCCCGGCGAGGCTGCCGGCACCTACGCCGTCACGCCTGTCGGCGACGCGGTCCAGGGCAACTACATCGTGACCTATGTCCCCGGCACTCTGACCATCACCCCGGCTCCTGCGGCTCCTGCTCCCGCGGCCCCGGCCGCTCCGGCGGCTCCTGCCGCCCCCGCCGGTGTCGTCGTTGACGACGACCCGGTGCCTCTGGCCCCCGGCCCCCAGGATCTCCAGGTGAATGAGGACGCCGGTGAAGTGACCATCGACCAGGACGAGACGCCTCTGGCCGCCGCGCCTACCATCGGCCAGTGCTGCATCCTGCACCTGATCATCATGCTCTGCGCTCTGACGGTCGCCATCTATTACACCCACGACCGGAAGAAACGGCAGAAAGAGGAGTTCGAGACCCGCTTCCAGCTGGTCTGAGGCCGAAGCCCGGCAAAAACAGAAAAAATAGGTAAATGATCTAAGCAGACCCACCCCTGCATGGCCTTTTGGCCATGCAGGGGCGGCGTCCGTCAAAACAAAGGATTAAAGGAGGAGAAAAATGCACCAGTATTTTCACACGTCGTTCGGCTTTTGCCTCTGGGACCTGCTGGCCCTGATCGTCTTTGTGGTCATGGTCGTTGTTCTGATCGTCCATATCCACAACCAGAAGAAGCGCCAGAAGGAGCTGGAGGAGGAGCTGGCCGAGGCCGTCGATGCCCCCAAGCCCGAAGGGAAAAAGGCATAAGGCATGCGCCGCAAAAAACGCCCCCGGACAGACCGTCCGGGGGCGTTGGCATCTTTATTCTGTTTTTATCCCCGCTCTTTCAGCCGGGAGCGGAGCTCAAATTCCTCCCGCTGGAGCTTCCGGTCGTCGCCGGTCCAGATCAGCTCCGCCAGCAGAGCCAGAGACAGGAGCAGCAGGTGCAGCACGCAGCAGGGTCCCTCCGGGCCGGCGGCCAGCGGGACGTTCTCCTCGAAAATGGTGATGTCGTTGTTCTCGACCACGATCAGGCCGCTCTCAGCCCGCGCGGCCGGCGCGGCGGCCGCGCCCTCGTCCCCGGCGGCCAGCGCCGCGGAGACGCCGATCCCGCTGAAGAGCAGCAGAAGCGTCAGCGCAAATACCAGGATCCTCCTCGCCCGTTTCATCATAGCTCCCTCCATTTTTGTCCTTTTATAAGTTAAGACGCAAAGAAGCAGAAAAACGGCTCATCTTTTTTTCGGTCTTTCACTCCCGGTGATAGATCCTCTTGTACTCCGGGCTCTCGGAGCCGTCCGGCTCTGAAAGGAGCAGGGAGGGCTCGATCTTTAATCCCGGCCGGCCCCCCCGGCGGCTCTCCACCAGCGCCAGGCTGGGCGCGGCTCCGGGCCGGGCGCAGACCAGGCGCAGGCGCTTGGGCTCCAGGCCCGCCGCCGTCAGGGCGCAGAAGAGTTCCGACAGCCGCTCCGGCTTGTGCACCAGGCAGAACGCGCCCCCGGTGCGCAGAAGCCAGGCTGCCGCCGCGCAGAGCTCCAAAAGCGTGCAGTCCGTCTCCCCCCGGGCGGCGGCCCGGGCCGGGTCCGCCGGGAGAGGGCCCCGGCCCAGGGGATAATAGGGCGGGTTGGCCGCCGCCAGGTCAAAGCTCCCCGGGCGGAACAGCTCCCGGTGCCGCCGGATATCCCCGGTCAGGATGCGGCTCCGGTCCGTCAGGCCGTTTGCCGCCATGTTCCGCTGGGCTGCCTCCGCCGCCAGCGGGTCCAGCTCCAGCCCCGTCATGTGCAGCCGGGGGGCCCGGCTCAGGAGCAGCAGCGTCAGGATCCCCGAGGCGCAGCCCAGGTCGATCCCCCGCTTCGCCCCCGCCGGGCGCGCGAAGTCCGCCAGGAGCACGCTGTCTGTGCTCAGGGGGAACGCGTCCCCCCGCGAAAACAGCGGCCCGCCCGGCCAGAGCGCGTCAAAATCTTTTCCGTCCATAGGCTGTCTCTCCGTGTAAAATAAAAAAGGAGGGCGAAAACGCCCCCCTTTTCTCCGCGATGCCTCAGGCCTGAGAGATCGCCTCAGCAGGACACTGCGCAGCGCAGGCGCCGCAGTCCAGGCACTTCTCGGGGTCGATCTCGTAGTGCAGATCGCCCATGTCGATCGCTTCGGCGGGGCACTGGGCGGCGCAGGAGCCGCAGGACAGGCACTCGTCGCTGATAACGTAAGCCATGGTGTTACCTCCATATGTATATTTTTGCCGTCATACCAAGGCCGGCCGGCCTTGGTAGTCAGACATGGTCATGTTTATTGTATCACATCCGCTGTAAAAATCAATTGAAAAATTTCGTAAGCTCCTATAAAGCCCGCCCGGTTTGGGGATAATTTTCCTGACCGCCGGGGTTTTTCGCCCCTTTTGGCGGTCCGCAAGGGTGATAATACTTCTGTACAGTCTATGCAAAGGGGGCTCCCGTATGAAGAGCAACGAAAAATTTACCCAGCGGGCGGAGCTGGCCATCGAAAAGGCCCGGGCCGCCGCCGGGGAGCTGGGGCACAGCACCGTGGGGACCGAGCACCTGCTGCTGGGCATCCTGGCGGAAAATATCGGCCTGGGGGCCCGTATCCTCAGCCAGCGGGGCGTCTGCGAACGGGAGCTGCGCCGGATGATCCTGGAGATCGACGGCTCCGGCGCGCCGGGCCTGCCCGTCCAGGGCCTCAGCGCCCGGGCCCGGATCGCCGTGGAGCGGGCCGCCCAGGAGGCCGCCGCCCTGCGCCAGAGCTATATCGGCACCGAGCACCTGCTGCTGGGCATCCTCCGCCAGAGCGACTGCACCGGCGCCGCCGTGCTCCAGGGCCTGGGCCTGGAGCTGAACGATCTGTACACCGACGTGCTGGCCGTCTTCGGCAGCCCCTCCTCCAACAGCCGCCCCCAGACCGGGGCCGCCGGACGCACCGTCCGCCGGGCCGAGACCCGCATCCTGGACCAGTACAGCCGGGACCTGACAGAGCTGGCCGCCTCCGGGGGCATCGACCCGGTGGTGGGCCGGGGGGACGAGATCAAAAGGGCCGTGCAGATCCTCTCCCGCCGCACTAAGAACAACCCGGTGCTGGTGGGGGAGCCCGGCGTGGGCAAGACCGCCGTGGCCGAGGGCCTGGCCCTGCGGGTGGCCCGGGGCGAGGCCCCGGAGGAGCTGCGGCGCAAGCGCATCGTCTCCCTGGACATCCCAGCCATGCTGGCCGGAACCAAGTACCGGGGGGATTTCGAGGAGCGGGTCAAGTCCGTCCTCAAGGACGTGAAGCGGGCCGGGGACGTGATCCTCTTCATCGACGAGCTGCACACCATCATCGGCGCGGGCAGCGCCGAGGGGGCCATCGACGCGGCCAACATCCTCAAGCCCGCCCTGGGCCGGGGGGAGATCCAGATCATCGGGGCCACCACCCCGGAGGAGTACCGGCGGCATATCGAGAAGGACGCGGCCCTGGAGCGGCGCTTCCAGCCGGTGAAGGTCTCGGAGCCGGACCGGGAGCAGACCCTGGAGATGCTCCGGGGGCTCCGGCCCGGCCTGGAGAAGCACCACGGCGTGGGCATCCGGGACGACGCCCTGACCGCCGCCTATGAGCTCTCCGTCCGCTACATCAGCGACCGCTTTCTGCCGGACAAGGCCATCGATCTTTTGGATGAGGCGGCCGCCGCTCTCCACGTGGCTGCCGACAGCCGGGAGCGGAAGGAGCTGTCCGTCACGGCGGCGGAGGTGGCCCAGGTGGTGTCCCAGTGGACCAATATCCCCGTCTCCGGCCTGGACAAGGACGAGACGGAGAAGCTGCGGAATCTGGAGGAGCAGCTCCGGCGGCGGGTCATTGGCCAGGACGAGGCCGTCTCCGCCGTGGCCCGGGCCATCCGGCGCAGCCGGGTGGGCCTGCGGGATCCGGCCCGGCCCGTGGGGAGCTTCCTGTTCCTGGGCCCCACGGGCGTGGGCAAGACCGAGCTCTGCCGGGCCCTGGCTGCCACCGTCTACGGGGACGAGCAGGCCATGATCCGGCTGGATATGTCCGAGTACATGGAGAAGCACTCGGTCAGCCGCCTCATCGGCTCCCCGCCGGGCTATGTGGGCTATGAGGACGGGGGCCAGCTCACCGAGCAGGTGCGGCGCAAGCCCTGGTCGGTGGTGCTCTTCGACGAGATTGAAAAGGCCCACGAGGACGTCTGGAGCATCCTGCTGCAGATCATGGACGACGGCAGGCTCACGGATTCCGGGGGCCGGGCGGTGGATTTTCGCAACACCGTCATCGTCATGACCTCCAACATCGGCGCCAAGGCCATCACCGACAACCGGACGCCCCTGGGCTTCGGCAGCGGGGAGCGGGACGAGAGCCAGCTGCGCCGCCTGGTCATGGAGGAGCTGCGGAGCACCTTCAAGCCGGAATTTCTCAACCGGGTGGACGAGACCATCGTCTTCCGCCGCCTGGACGCCGGGGATATGCTGGGCATCACCCAGACTTTGCTTTCCGGGCTCAAGGAGCGCTTCCAGACCCTGGGGCTGACCTTAGTGGTGCCCGAGGAGACCGCCCGCTGGCTGGCCCAGGCCGGGTATGACGACAAGTTCGGCGCTCGCCCCTTACGGCGCGCCGTGCAGCACAGCATCGAGGACGCCGCCGCGGAGCTGCTGTTGGAGGGCCGGGCCAAGGCCGGGGACAGCGTCGCCGCCATCGTCGCCGGGGACGGGATCCGTTTATCTGTAGCGATTTAACCCGATACGAGAAAAGAGGCCGGGATGCGGCCTCTTTTCTCGTATCGGTGGAAAAAGTTCATTTTCTTTCGGAGAATTACTTGACATAACACCCGAGAGGGTCTAAAATAGTACAGCTGATATGCTTGCAGGACCATGGGGAGGCTCTGCCCGCATATTCTTTTTCAACGAAACCGGGCCGCCGTTCCGGTCGCCCGTCTTGCTTTATATCATATAATTTCATAAGAAATAAAGCAGAAACGTAACCCACCGACAAATTTTGAAAGAATGGAGGTGTGTTTACTGACTATGCCACCGATTTTATGGATCATCATTATAGCCGTCGTGGCTGTACTCTGCTTTTTGCTTGGGATCTTCTACCGTAAAAAGGTCGCGGAGCGCGAGATCGCCAGCGCGGAGGAAGAGGCAAAACGCATTATCAATGAGTCAATAAAGAGCGCGGAGGCCAAAAAGAGAGAGGCCCTCCTGGAGGCAAAGGAAGAAATACACAAAAGCCGCTCGGAAAATGAGCGGGAGATCAAGGAACGCCGCAACGAAGTCCAGAAGCAGGAACGCCGGCTCCAGCAGAAGGAAGAGAATCTGGACCGGAAGCTGGACTCTATCGACAAGAAAAACGAGACCCTGAACAACAAGCTGGCCGCCATCGAGGCCCAGCAGCAGGAGATCGCGTCCATCAAAAAAGGCCAGCTGGAAATGCTGGAGAAGATCTCCGGCTTCTCCATCGAGGAAGCCAAGGCCTACCTGATCGCCAACGTGCGCGACGAGGTCACCCATGAGATGGCCGTCAAGATCAAGGAGATCGAGGCCCAGGCCAAGGACGAGGCCGACGACCGGGCCAGAGAGATCATCGCCACCGCTATCCAGCGCTGCGCCGCCGACCACGCCAGTGAGATCACCGTCTCCGTCGTCCCCCTCCCCAACGACGAGATGAAGGGCCGCATCATCGGCCGCGAAGGCCGCAACATCCGCAGCATCGAGACCCTGACCGGCTGCGATCTGATCATCGACGATACCCCCGAGGCCATCACCGTCTCCAGCTTCGACCCGGTCCGCCGGGAGGTGGCCCGCATCGCCCTGGAGAAGCTGATCCAGGACGGGCGCATCCATCCGGCCCGCATCGAGGAGATGGTCGCCAAGGCCCAGCGGGAGGTCAACGCCACCATCAAGGCCGAGGGCGAGCGCGCCGTGTTCGAGACCAATATCCACGGTCTCCATCCGGAGCTGGTCCGGCTCCTGGGCCGCATGAAGTATCGCACCAGCTACGGCCAGAACGTGCTGAACCACTCCATCGAGGTGTCCCATATCGCGGGTCTGCTGGCCTCCGAGCTGGGCGTGGATGTGAACGTGGCCAAGCGCGCCGGCCTGCTGCACGACCTGGGCAAGTCCATCGACCACGAGGTGGAGGGCAGCCACGTGACCATCGGCGTGGACCTGGCCCGCAAATACAAGGAGTCCGAGGCCGTCATCCACGCCATCGAGGCCCACCACGGCGACGTGGAGCCCCACACCGTGGAGGCCTGCTTGGTCCAGGCGGCGGACGCCATCTCCGCCTCCCGGCCCGGCGCCCGGCGCGAGAACATCGAGAACTATGTCAAGCGTCTGGAGAAGCTGGAGGAGGTCTCCAAGAGCTTCCCCGGCATCGCCAGCTCCTACGCCATCCAGGCCGGCCGCGAGATCCGCATCATGGTCAAGCCCGAGGAGGTCAGCGAGGACCAGATGGTCCTGCTGGCCCGGGATATCGCCAAGAAGATCGAGAGCGAGCTGACCTATCCCGGCCAGATCAAGGTCCATCTCCTGCGGGAGACCAAGGCCGTGGATTACGCCAAGTAAAGTAAATAAGACCACAAAAAAGCAGCGAGGAAAAACCTCGCTGCTTTTTGCGTGGCCAGAAGCCTCAGCCTTCCATCTGTTTTCCAAGGAAGGAGGCCACGGTCTGGGCCAGCTTGAACTCCAGCTCTGTGGCCGGAGCGCTGCCCCGGGGGCTGATGAACAGGACGCAGCCCAGGATGTCCCCCTCCGAGAGGATAGGGGCCGCCACCGACAGGCAGTATTTCTCGTCCGCCGCGGTCACGGGCAGGCTGCTGCCGCCGCTGGCGTGGCGGAAGGCGGAGCGGTTGTCCATGATCTCCGTCAGCTGGGGGCTGACGGGCCGGTCCAGCAGCTCTTTTTTGGCCCCGCCGGCGATGGCGATCACCGCGTCCCGGTCGCAGACGGCGGCAATGCTGTCGGTGGACCTGCGCAGACTGTCGCAGATCTGCCCGGCGAAGTCCGCCAGCTCCCCGATGGGGGAATACTTCTTAAAGATCAGCTCTCCGTCTTTGTCTGTGAATATCTCCAGTGGGTCGCCTTCGCGGATGCGCATGGTGCGGCGGATCTCTTTGGGGATCACGACCCGGCCAAGATCGTCGATCCTGCGCACGATTCCGGTCGCTTTCATATTCTCTCTCCTTTGTCTGTTTTTCTCTGCCGTGATAGTGTTTGCAGAAAGAGGAATATTATACAGCCGGGAAAATCCGCTTGTCTTGTCGCTTTATGCAAGCGCCCGGGCGGCCCAGTCCGGCGTCTTCAGCATGGCGCGTCCCACGCCGATCAGGTCGGCTGCTCCGCTTTGCAGCAGCGCTTCCGCCTCCGCCGCCGTGGTGACGCCCCCGGTGAGCAGGACCGGGACGCCGGCACCCTTCTTTGCCAGAGCACTCAGCAGGGAAAACCAGCCCGGCTCCGTGACGCCCTTGACCGTATAGCCGTTGAGACCGCCGGAGATGTCCAGCAGGTCGGCCCCCGCCTCGCGGAAGATCCGGCAGGCCGCCGGGATCTCCTCCATGCGGCTGCCGCCGTCCCGGTAGTCGCAGGCTCCGAAGCGAAAGGCCAGGGGATAGTCGCGCCCCACCGCCGCCCGGACCGCCTGGAGGATCTCCGCTTGTAGCCGCGTCCGGCCCTCCAGCGTGGCGCCGCTGTATGCGCCGGCCCGGTGATTGGTGAGGGGCGAATAGAACTGATTGAGCAAATAGCCGTGGGCGCCGTGGATCTCCACGCCGTCAAAGCCCGCGGCTTTCGCCCGCAGGGCGGCAGACACGAAGCGGCTTTTCAAAACCTCGATCTCCTCCGCCGTCATGCTCCTTGACACCGGCTCCCGCTCCCAGACGGAGAGGCCGCTGGGGCTGAGCGCCGGAAGTCCGCTGTCCTGGGCCAGGGCCCCCGCGTGGTTGAGCTGGGCGAATACGGCGGCGCCGCGCTCGTGGACCGCCCCGGTCAGCTTCCGGTAGGCCGGGATCAGCTCGTCGCTGGCCATGGACAGCTGCGTGCGGTGGGCCATGCCCTCGGGGGAGACATAGGCGTGCTCCACGATGATCAGGGCCGTCGCCCCGGCCCGGGCGGCGTAATGGGCGAGCTGTCCGGCACTGGGCCCGCCCTGCTCCGCCTTCCCGGTAGCCATCGGCGGCATGACGATCCGGTTTCTCAGCACCAAATGATTGACCGTTGCCGGTTCCTTTAATAACATGCTCTTTTCCATCCTTTTTTTCTCTCAGCCTTCCTTTTCCTCTGTCCTCAGCTCGATCTGGGCCTTGTGCTTGCGGCCCACGTTTTTGCCGCTCTGCACGGTGGAGGCCCGCACGACGGTGTCCATGCCGTATTTGCCCCGGATGCTGTCCAGGGCCCGGTCCAGCTTCCGGGAGCGCTCCCTGCTCTCGCCGGCAAAGAGGGACAGCTGCTCCGTGTCCTCCTTTGTGAGCTCTGAGAGGGATACGCCCAGCAGCCGCAGGGGCCGCCCGTCCCACAATTCTTTGAACAGGCGCTTGACGACGCCGTAGATCTCCTCCGTGATGTCCGTGGGCTCCGGCAGCTTCCGCTGATGGGACCGGTCCTTGAAGTCGTTTCCTCGGACGGTGACGGAGATACAGCCGGCCTTCGCCCCGTCGGCCCGCATCCGGGCCGCCGTGCTGTCCGTCAGGGCCAGAAGGATGCGGCCTGCCGCCTCCGCGGTGGTCACGTCCTCGGCCAGGGTGGTGGAGTTGCCGTAGCCCTTCAGCTCCTCCGGCTGGGAGAGGACCGGCGCGTCGTCGATCCCCCGGGCGAAGTTTAAGAGCTGCTGCCCCAGCTTCCGGCCGGTCAGCCGCTGGACGGTGTTCAGGTCCGCGCTGGCCAGGTCCCCGATGGTCCGGATATGCGCCCGGCTCAGCTTCTCCGCCGTGGCCCGCCCCACCAGAAACAGGTCCTCCACCGGCAGGGGCCAGAACTTGCTCTCCAGCTCCTCGTAGAACAGCGTGTGGACCTTGTCCGGCTTTTCAAAATCGCTGGCCATCTTGGCCAGGAGCTTGTTGGGGGCGATACCGATGTTCACCGTGAAGCCCAGCTCGTTTTTGATCCGGTCCTTGATCTCCCGAGCCGTAGCCGCCGGGTCCGGGTAGAGTAGGCCCGTGCCGCTCATGTCCAGAAAGCACTCGTCGATGGAGAATTTCTCCACTGCCGGGGCGTAGAGGCGGCAGATGTCCATAAAGGCCCGGGAATTCCGCTCGTACAGCTTGAAATCCGGCTTGGCCAGCACCAGGTCCGGGCACTTGCGCAGGGCGGCCCCTACGGGCTCCCCGGTTTTGACGCCGAATTTTTTGGCGGGGATGGACTTGGCCAAGATGACGCCGGTGCGCTTGTCCCGGTCCCCGCCGATAGCCGAGGGGATCAGGCGCAGATCGTCCCCGCCCTGGGAAATGCGCCTCACCGCCTCCCAGGACAAAAACGCGCTGTTCACATCCACATGAAAGATCAGCCGCTCCATAACGCCCTCGCTTTCGCGTTTTTAGTATACCACGGAATCTTTACTCATTCAACGAAGCGCGGAATTTTTTGGACAGCCGGCCGCTGGCACTCTAAAGGCATTGACAAATAATTATATAATAATTATAATATAATTATGGAAACGCTGAGATTTGAATGGGTCGAAAACAAGAATCGGATCAACCTTGCCAAACACAATATTTCTTTTGAGGAAGCGCAAACTGTGTTTTATGACGAGGAGGCCTTAGTAATTGACGACCCTGAGCATTCGCAAGAGGAGGAGCGCTTTATTATTCTCGGCTTCAGCAAGAAAGCCAATCTGCTCGTGGTGTGTCATTGCTATCGTGAGTCCGAATCCGTTATACGGATCATATCTGCAAGAAAAGCAACGAGATCTGAGGAAAAGCAATACCGGATGTGAGGTGTAGATCATGCGAGACGAATACGATTTTTCCAACGCCAGAAAGAACCCCTATGCCAAAAAACTGAAGAAGCAGATCACCATCAATGTGGATGTGGATACCGTCGAATACTTCAAATCTCAGGCAGAGACCACCGGGATCCCTTATCAGACTCTCATCAACCTGTATCTGGCTGACTGCTGCGCCAACAAAAAGCAGCTCCGGCTTTCATGGAGTTGAAACGGGCCGGTTTTATTCCCGTTCTTTGGCCGGAAAAGGAAGACAGGCCATGCCAGAGCTCGGCATAGCCTGTCTTTGTATTTTTTTCCTTCAGTCCGGCTGCTGCCCGTCGTGGGCCTTCCAGGCGCAGTCCGCCAGGCGCAGATCCGTAAACACCGCCTTGAAGCTGGAGTCCTCCGGGCTGCAGGCGTAGATGCCGAAGCGGATCTTTTCCTTGCCCTCCCACATGTGGCAGATACGCATCTGGGTGAAATTTTCCCCGTCCAGTGAGCACTCCAGGCAGTAGTCATCCTCCCGGCGGCTGAACCGGTACCACATGGTCTTCACATCGGCCGGGATGGCCGTGGTCGCCCAGTCGGAGTAGCCGTGGTTCGTCACCACGGAGCCCAGATGCTGGAAGCTCTCGTTCTCATACTCCACCGAGCCCTTCAGCCAGTTCTCCGCGTCCAGGTACATCACCACGCCGCACTGGTCAAAGCGGTGATGGCTCTCCGTAAAATCCGTTTTTACGATGAAGGAGAAATACTTCTCCTCCGTCTCCATCTGAAGCACCGGCGCGTTGTCGTTGCGGAAGTGGTAGTAGGTCCGCTGCCAGAGGTCGGTATGCGGCGCAGTGGTGATCTCGATCCGGTCCGGCCGGATCGTATAGCTTTCCGGCTCCCGGGTCCATTTCAGGTCTTCTATCCTCATAGATGCTCTCCCGTTCTTTTTATATTATATTAGTATAGCACAGGTAAAGAGAAGAAACAACGCCGGAGGTCCAGAACCGCAGGGTTTTGAACTTCCGGCGTCAAACATGTGTGTTTTCAGGCTTTTTGCAGCTTCTCTACCCGGCAGGGGGTGTGCCGCCAGTGGGAATTGCCGGTCAGCGGGTCCAGGTCCCTGTGGTCGGTCAGGTAATTGGCGTGCATGCCCCGCATCTGGCCCTGATAGTGCAGGCCGAAGTAGTGGGGCATCAGGCAGTAGCCGTGGGCCGCCCGCCAGGTGTACTCCACCGGGATCTCGATGGAGCCACGGTCAGTGGAGAGCCGGACCGTCTCCCCGTCGGCGATCCCCATTCTTTCCGCGTCCTCGGGGTTGATCCAGAGGGTGTACATCTGCCGGAAACGGCTGGTGGCGGGGTTTCGCATGGCGTTGTTCACGCCGGCCTCGTCCCGGCGGCCGGAGGACAGGATCATGTTGTTCCCGTCCTTTAGGGCCACGTTCTCCCGCTCGGCCTCGGGGGTGATGTATTTGTAGAGATAGTCCTCCACCTCCCGGCACCAGAGGTGCATCCTCCCGTCCTTGTGGGTGATGTGCTTTTCCATCATGCGCTCCGTGTCGGACATGCCGATGACCGCCCCCTCCGGATGGTGGTCCACCAGGTCAAAGGCCGCGTCCAGCAGGCACCAGTCCCTGAAGACCGGCAGCTTGGAGAGGACCGGGTGGAGCTTTGTGTCCGCCTGCACGGTGGGGAGGGCCACTTTATAGACGGGGCTGGTGAGCAGCACCGCCCAGTTCATGGCCCGGCCGGCGGAGCCCATGGCCTTGCCCAGGGTCAGGGCGATGATCGTCGCCGCCTGGTCAAAGTACTTCATGCCGCCCTTGCCGATCCAGGCCACCACCTTCAGGAAGTACTTGATCCGGTTGCCGGTGCGCACGGCCTCCTCGGCCGCGTCGTAGAGGCTCTTGGAAAGCGGGGGCAGATAGCCCATGGCCTGGGTCAGCTCAGCAAAGATCAGCGAGTCCTCCTTGGCCTCGCCGAAGGGCTCCAAGATGCGCTTGCGGCTGCCGAAGACCACCTCCGGGTAGTTGAGGGTGAACATGTCAAAATCCCCGTTGGCCTCGTAGGCGCTCATGCTGGGCAGCACGTAATCCGCCAGCATGGTGGTCTCCGTCTCCACGCAGTCCACCGCCACGAAGAGCTCCAGCTTCCGCAGGGCCTCCTCCATCTTCTGGGAGTCGGGATAGGAGCGGGCGGGGTTGGTCAGGACGCTGAAGGCCAGGCGGATGCGGTCCTCGTTGTCCCCCAGGACCTCGTCGGGGAAGACGCCCTCGGGGTAGATGCCCACCACCGGGAAGCGGTTCGTCACCGGCGTACGCCAGACCTTGGGGTCGTTCTCGTCGGAATTGTCCAGGCAGAGGACCCGCTCCGGCATGACGCTGCCGCCCTTCACCAGGGCCCGGCCGCAGACGATGGCCAGCAAAATGGCCAGATAGCTGCTGGTGGTGGAGTGCCGGCCGAAAAAGAGGCCCAGGTCCCGGTGCATACCCCACTTTTTGGTGGTGAGGATGCGGGCGAATCTCTCCGCCTGCTCCCGGGAGATCTGGCAGACGGCCAAAGCGGCGTCGATATCAAAGCCCACGAACCAGGGCAGCACCCGCGCCCAGTCTCTGGTGTACCGGTTGATATAGGCCTGGTCCTGCCAGCCCTTCTCTATAATGAGCGCGATCAGGGCCCGCAGGAACAGGGAGTCCGTCCCCAGGGCGGGCATGATGTGCAGGTCGGCCATCCGGGCCGTCTCTGACAGCCGGGGGTCCACCACGATCACCATCTTGTCCGCGCTCCTGGAAAAGCTGCGGATGGTCCGTTTGGCGTTGGGCATCTGGTGGGAGACATAGGCGTTGCTGCCCCAGTAGACGATGGCCTCGTTGTTCTCGTCGTCCGGCTCCAGGAAGCGGAACTGATAGCCGAAGATCCTCCCGTGGCTCCACCAGTCGCCCATGAACTCCACGCCCACCGGATTGAAATTATACTGGGTGCCGATGGCCTTCATCAAAGGCAGCGCGGTAGCGGCGGGGGTGGTGATGGAGTAGGTCCCGCCGCCCAAAAAGGCCGCGGAGCGGGGGCCGTGCTTTTGAATAATGGCCTTGGCCCTTTGGACGATCTCCCGGTAGGCCTGCTCCCAGGAGATGCGCTCGTAGTGGTCGCCCACCCGCTTTTTGGGATAGTACAGCCGGTCCCGGTTCTCCGTGAAATATTTCGCCGTCCGCCCTTTGCGGCAGCAGTAGCCGTTGCTGCGGGGGCTGGAGGGGTCGGGCCGGACGTTGACGATCCGGTTGTCCTCCACCTCCATCTCCAGGCCGCAGGTGACGGCGCAGAGGTTGCACCAGGTCTTCTTCCACTCGCCCATAGGAGCTCCTCTTTCAGTCGATATGGATGACCTTCTCGGTCAGCTCCGCGGGGCTGATCTGCTTATTGGGATAGCGCTGGCGCTTTTTGGTGACCTTTCCGATGTCGATGGCCGCCTTGGGGCACAGCTGCACGCAGCTCAGGCAGCCGATGCAGTTTTCGCCGAAGCTGGGCTTCCCGCCCACCAGGCGGATGTTGTTCCGGGGGCAAACCTTCTCGCAGGTGCCGCAGCCGATGCAGGCGTCGCTGGCGGCAAAGGTCTTGATCCGCTTGGCGTGGGATTTGGAGAGGCTCTTGCTCATCAGTTCAAAGGCGGCCTCCTTGGGCGGGCGCTTCTCGCTGCGCTGGCCCAGCCGCACGGCAGCGCCGATCTCCTTGGCCTTCCGGTCGATCCGCTCCTGGGCCATTTTGGGCGTCGTGGGCGGGATGGTCAGGGCGTGGGGCATGAGCCAGATGGCGGTGGAGTGGTTGGAGATGCCGTCCCAGTAGTCCAGATGGACGATGTCGTCGATCTTCCGCAGGCCGCAGCCCAGGTAGCCGGCGTACTGCTCCACGGCGAACTTGTACGCGCCGGGGGCGATATGGATAGATTTGACATAGTTCTCCACGTCGCCGGGGAGCCCGCCGGCGAAGCAGGAGAAGATGAAGCCCACCCGCTTGGCCTGGCTGGCGTCGGTGATGGCGGGAAAGCTGCGCATCATGACGATGTCGGTGTCCCCTAAAATTTTGGCGATAGTCTTGGCCATGCCCAGGCAGTGGCCGGAGCCGGAGTAGCAGTAGATGATGTTTTCAGCCATGAGAAATTCCTCCTAATTCTTTAATATACAAAAATTATAGAAGGAAAGTTCCTTTCTGCATAGTGAGCAGTCTTTTCAAGCTGTGCCGGTTGGTCACATTTTTTGTTATTTGTGACATTTCTTCAAAAGGTTTCTGTGGAAAAAAGGACCTTTGTCCACTATAATAGAGATGGCAGAACGGGGGAATGGAGCATGGCAAATCTGGACATCATCAAAAACGCCGTGGCGGAGGGGACCAAGGACCTGATGCGGGAGAAGACCATCGACCGGATCTCCGTCAGTGAGATCTGCGGAAAGACGGGCCTGAACCGGCGGAATTTCTACCGCTATTTCCGGGACAAATACGAGGTGGTGGAGTGGATCTACTACCACGACTACCTGCTGAACACCCAGCATTTCGAGGGCTGGAGCATCTGGGACTACATGCCCCATATCGCCGCCGTGCTCTACAGCGACCGGGCCTTTTACCTCAACGCCTTTCTCTATACCGGGCAAAACTCCTTTCGCACCTGCGTGATCCGTTATCTGACCAAGATCCTCCGCAAGGACTACCGGGAGGAATTCTCCTCGGAGGAGCTGTTCAACTTCTATGTGGAGCACGAGTGCAACATGGGCTTCGATCTGTTCGTGCTCTGGCTCTCCCAGGAGCAGCCCCTGCCCCCGGAGGACTTCGTGCGGCTCTTCCGGGAGATGTTCCACCGCACGGCCCTGGTCCACTGCCGGCTGCTGGAGCGGGAGCCGCAAAAGAAGGAGGGGCTTGTCCCCTTCTTTCCGGACGAGCCCTCCCGAAAAAAGGGCAGTAAATGACAGATGAAAGAAAATACAAAAAACAGAGGGTACGGGAGCTCCCGTGCCCCCTGTTTTGCTCTTTCGCCCCTGTCTTCTTTTGTAGATTATGTCCCGTCACCCTAAAACCCGTCCGTTTTTTCAACTAAAACGCATAAAAATATTGACAAGACTATGAACAATGCCATATAATTAACGCTATTAATATAGTAATATATTGCATGTTTCCGGCAGATAAGCCGCAATGCCCGGCCCCGCCCTCCGGCGGCCGGTCCGGCGGCCCAGGAGCGGAGGAGAGACGCCTATGAAGATCGGCTTTATGGAGCTGGTGGTGATATTTGTCGTGGCCCTGCTGGCCATCGGCCCGGACAAGCTGCCCGCCTACGCCCAGAAGCTGGGCCAGGCGCTGCGGGAATTTCGCAAGGTGTCCCAGGATGTGACCCAAGACGTGCGCGAGAGCGTCATCGAGCCTCTGGAGGAGGCCCAGAAGCCCCTGCGGGAGGCCCTGGAGCCCCTGGAGGAGCTGGACAAGCAGGTCCGGGGGGATATGAAGGACCTGGAGAAGGAATTCAAGAACATCGGCAAACCCAAACCCCCGGAAAAGGCGCCCTCGGCCCCCGCCGAGGCGGCGAAGCCGGAAGCGGAAGAGGAACAGCCCGCCGAGGCGGAAGCGCCGGCGGAAGAAAATACGGAACAGACAGAAGGAGAAAAGGTATGAAACTGGGACCCACCGAGCTTATCGTCATTCTCATCATCGTGATCGTCCTCTTTGGACCCACCCAGATCCCCAAGCTGACCAAGATGTTCGGCAAGAGCGTCAAGAGCTTCAAGGACGGCATGGCCGAGGAGGAAGAGAGCAAGGACAAGGACGCCAAGAGCGAGGATGGCAAGGAGTAAAAAACGCCGGGCCAAGGCCAACCCCGACGGGAGCATGAGCCTGTCGGGCCACCTGAAGGAGCTGCGGGACCGGAGCCTCATCTGCCTGATCGCCCTGGCGGCGGGCTTTGCCCTGTGCCTGAGCTGCGCCCCCCGTCTGGTGACTCTGCTGACGGATATGGGCGTGGCCTACGGCTATGTCTATGTGTACATCGCCCCCCAGGAGCTGCTGATGGTGTATCTGTCCATCGCGCTGACCGGAGGGCTGGCTCTGGCCTTCCCCTTTATCGCCTATCACGTCTACGCCTTTTGCAGCCCCGGCCTGACCCGCCGGGAGAAGAGCTTCGTGCGGGGGGCGCTGTTTTTCGGCACGCTCTGCTTCTGCGGCGGCGTGCTGTTCGCCTATGCCCTCATGCTGCCCTTCACGCTGCGCTTTCTCATCCAGTTCAGCGCCCAGGTGAGCGTGGCCGCCTCCATCAGCATCCAGCAGTATGTGAGCTTCCTGCTGACGGTGTTCGTGGTGTTCGGGGCCGTGTTCGAGCTGCCGGTGATCTCCGTGCTGCTGACGGTGTTGGGGATCTTAAAGGCGGAGTGGATGGTGAAGGGCCGCCGGGTCATGATCGTTGTCATCTTCCTGCTGGCCGCGGTCATCACGCCGCCGGACGTGGTATCCCAGGTGATGGTGGCGGTGCCTATGATCGGCCTGTATGAGCTGAGCATCCTGCTCAGCCGCCTGTTCGGGCGGAAAAAACACGCATAACTCACCGGTGGGAAATCGGTGAGCAAAGAAAAACGCCTGTTTGACCCCTGGCGTTTTTCGCATATATCTTGTTCCTTAGTTTTAGCAATCAATTAAAGAGTGGAGGAGAAAAGAACCATGGCAAAACCGGAAATCACCCGCAGAGAATTTATCAAGGGAATCGCCGCCGGCGCTGTCAGCGTGGCGACCCTGGGCGTCTTGCAGGGCTGTGAGTACTCCCTGCAGGACAGCAAGGCCGCCAAGCCCGCCCTGGGCGGCAGCGTTGACGCCATCGTCCCCCCCGAGGCCCTCTCCGGCCTGACCTTTACCCCCGGCACCTATGAGGCCAGCGCCAGAGGCATCGGCAGCGACGTGAAGGTCACCATGACCTTTGACGAGAAGAGCATCACCGACGTGCAGATCGACGTCTCCGGAGAGACGCCGGATATCGGCGGCAAGATCGGCGACCAGATGGCCAGCGCCATTCTCCAGGCCCAGTCCGCAGACGTGGACGGGGTCACCGGCGCGACTGTCACCAGCGACGCGATCAAGACCGCCGCGGCGGACTGCATCTCCCAGGCCTCCGGCACCACCGTCACCCTGGGCGGCGGCGAGGCTGCCGCCGGCGGCTCCTCCGATTGGCTGGGCACCGCCCCGGAGATCCCCGAGAGCGACATCACCGAGACCCTGGACACCGAGGTCCTGGTGGTGGGCTGCGGCACCGGCGGCTGGATCACCACCATGACCGCCGCTGAAGAGGGTGCCAAGGTCCTGGTCATCGAGAAGCGGGAGGAGACTACCAACATCCGCCACGATATCGGCTCCATCGGCTCCAAAAAGCAGCTGGAGAGCATCGCCAAGGACCCCAAGTACGCCATCGACAAGACCGAGGCCCTGCAGGACATCGTCCGCTACGGCGGCGGCTATGTGGACTCCGACCTGATCAAGGTCTGGGAGGACGAGTCCGGCGAACTGGTGGACTGGCTCACCGATATTCTGGAGGGCAGCGGCTACTTCGTGATGAATCACGAGGCCGGCGTGGGCAACATCGAAGACCACGCCCGGGATAAGGCCTATGCCAGCGGCCACAGCCCCGAGACCCTGCCCGGCGCGCCCGAGGGGATGGACACCCAGGTCTATTTCCGCCAGTACTGCGACTCCATGGGCGTGCAGTTCCGCTGCAACACCGGGCTCGTCAAGTTGGAGCAGGACGCCAACGGCAAGGTCACCGGCGTCATCGCCCAGGACGTGACCGACAGCCACTACATCCGCATCAACGCCTCCAAGGGCGTCATCATGTGCGCCGGCGGCTATGCCAGCAACACCGAGATGATGCAGGCCCTTCAGCCCCACACCCTGGCCATGAAGATCAACCTGCCCGCCGGCTCCACCTGCGACGGCTCCGGCATCAAGGCCATGCTCTGGGCGGGCGCGGCTCTCGACCCCACCCACGCCTCCATGATGTTCAACCGGGCCTGCTGCCTGCCCACCGAGACCGCCGGGTACAAGACCAACGGCAAGATGTTCTGGTTCGGCGAGCAGCCCTTTATGAAGGTCAATCTCAACGGCAAGCGCTTCTGCAACGAGTCCGGCCCCTATGAGTTCATGCTCCACAGCATGTATATGCAGCCGAACCATACATACTGCGATATCTTTGACTCCAACGCCAAGGCCTACGCCGAGCAGTTCGACGAGGTGGGCTGCTGCCGCCTGTTCCCCTTCGACAACGGCGCTCCCTCCAACCGGGACTTTGACAGCGTGTGGGATCAGCTCACCGGCCAGTTCGTGGAGGAGGGCTATGTGGTCAAGGCCGACACCATCGAGGACCTGGCCAAGGGCCTGAACATCCCCGTTGAGAACCTGGTGGCCGCCGTGGAGCGGTACAACAGCTTTGCCGAGACCGGCGTGGACGAGGACTACGGCAAGGAGGCCCACCGGATCACTCCCGTGACCCAGGCCCCCTTCTACGGCGTGCGCGTAGGCGCCTGGCATCTGACCACCCTCAACGGCTGCCGCATCAATACCGACATGCAGGTCATCCGGGAGGACGGCACGCCCATCGAGGGCCTTTGGGCTACCGGCGACTGCACCGGCGGCTTCTTCGCCCAGACCTATCCCAACCTGTTCACGGGCCTCGCCTGCGGCCGCACCATGACCTTTGGCCGCCACGCCGCCAAGATCGTCGCGCATCTTTAAGTCCACCCGCCCCAGCAAAAGAAAGGAGAGACTATGGCACTGAAATCCTTTCGGGGAGGCGTGCGTCCCGCGGGCGGGAAGGAACTGACCAGAGGCAAGCCCATTCAGTTCTACCTGCCCAAGGGGGACCTGGTCTTCCCCCTGAGCCAACACACCGGGAAGCCCGCGATCCCGGTGGTCAAGAAGGGCGACCCTGTCCTGGCGGGGCAGGTGATCGCCAAAGCGGACGGCTACAACTCCGCCAATATCATCAGCTCCGGCTCCGGCAAGGTGAAAGCCATCGAGGCCCGCATGACCACCGCCGGCGTTGTAGACAGGTGCATCGTCATTGAAAACGACGGGCAGTTCACCCTGGCCGAGGGCATCGGGACCCCCTGCAACTATCAGGATCTCACCGACAAAGAGATCATCCAGAAGATCATGGACGCCGGCGTCATCGGCCTGGGTCAGGGCGTCACCGGCGTGCCCACCCACGTGAAGCTGACCCCGGCGCACCCGGAGGACATCGACTACTTCATCGCCAACGGCTCCGAGTGCGAGCCCTACATCACCTGCGACGAGCAGCTCATGGCCGAGAAGCCGGAGTGGGTCGTGGGCGGCCTGAAGATCGCTCTGCGCCTCTTCCCGGAGGCCAAGGGCGTTATCGCCATCGAGGCGGACAAAAAAGACGCCATCGAGGCCATCAGCAGCGAGATCAAGGGCAACGGCCGCATCGAGGTCATGCCCCTGAAGGTGAAGTACCCTCAGGGCAGCGAGCGGAACCTGGTCCACGCGGTCACCGGGCGGAAAATGGCCTCGGACGACACGCCGGAGAACTTAGGCTGCGTCATCAACAACGTGACCACCCTGGCGGCCGTCTACCACGCGGTGTGCATGAACGAGCCGCTGATGGAGAAGGGCTTCACCGTCACCGGAGACGCGGTGGCGAACCCCGGAAACTTTATGGTCAAGCTGGGCACCAATCTCAGAGAGCTGCTGGAGGCCGCCGGCGGCCTGAAGGCCGAGCCCAAGAAGGTCATCATCGGCGGGCCTATGATGGGCATGGCCATCACCAACCTGGACCGGCCGGTGGCCAAGCCCTACAACGCCCTCATCTGCCTGACCGAGGACCCGGTGGAGAAGGCGGACGGGCAGCTGACCCACTGCATCCGCTGCGGCCGCTGCGCCCGGGCCTGCCCGGTGGGGCTGGTGCCCCAGATGCTGGCCTTCTACGCCGAGCGGAAGGACTATGACCGCTACATCAAGCTCCACGGGCTGGACTGCCTGGGCTGCGGGGCCTGCACCTACATCTGCCCGGCCAAGCGGCCGCTGATGCAGCTCTTTAAGCTCACCAAGGGCACCATTGCCCACAATGAGGCGGTCCAGGCGGCCAAGAACGCGGAAAAGGAGGCGGCAACTGTATGAACGGACTGCTGAACGTCTCCTCCGCGCCCCATATCCGCAGCCGCCTGACCACCGGCAAGGTGATGTACGACGTGATCCTGGCCCTGCTGCCGGCCTCCGTCTTCGGCGTGTACCTCTACGGGCTCCACGCCTTCCTGATCCTGGCCGCCAGCGTCGTCACGGCTGTGCTCACGGAGTTCGTCTTTGACTTTCTCTGCCACCGGCCCAACACCCTGTCCGACGGCTCCGCCGTGGTCACGGGCCTGCTGCTGGGCCTGAGCCTGCCCCCCACCGTGCCCCTGTACGTGCCCTATCTGGGCGCCCTGTTCGCCATCCTCTTCGTCAAGTGCCTGTTCGGCGGCCTGGGGCAGAATGTGGTGAACCCGGCCCTGGCCGGCCGCTGCTTCCTGATGATCTCCTTCAGCTCCGCCATGAGCAATTTCGCCGTGGACGGCGTCTCCTCCGCCACGCCCCTGGCCGTTCTCAACGGCGGCGGGACCGTGGACGTGCTGGAGATGTTCCTGGGCTTCGGCGGCGGCGTCATCGGCGTCAGCGGGGCGGCCCTGCTGATCGGCGGGCTTTACCTGCTCCTCTGCGGCACCATCACCTGGCACATCCCCGTGACGGTCATCGCCAGCTTCGCCCTGGCTATGGGCCTGGGCGGCGAGGGCGGCTTCCACCCCCTGTACCTTCTGGCGGAGGTCTGCGGCGGCGGGCTTTTGATGGCGGCCTTCTTCATGGCAAACGACCCGGTCACCAGTCCCGTCACCGTGCGGGGCCAGGCGGCCTATGGGATCATCGTGGGCCTTCTGGCGGCGGTCCTGCGCATCTATGGCAGCACTGCCGACAACGTGAGCTATTCCATCCTGCTGTGCAACCTGGCCGTGCCTCTGATCGACCGGGTGGCCATTCCCAAGCCCTTCGGCCTGGGGGACAACAAGCGCAAGCCCAAGCCCAAGCTCCCCAAGGCCGCTCTGGCCCTGATGGTCATCGCCCTGATCTCCGGCGTGGCCCTGGGCGCTGTGAACATGGTCACGGCCCCGGCCATCGAGGCCCAGGCCCTGGCCGCCAACGCCGCCTCCTACCTGGCGGTGCTGCCGGGGGCTGAGGAAGTGGGCTATGAGGACGAGGTCTCCGCCGCTCTGGAGAGCCTGGACGGCACGGAGTTCGGCCGCAACACCGTCAACGAGGCCGTTGTCGGCACCGACGCTTCCGGGAATAACGTGGGCTGCGCCATCAACGTGACCAACTCCCAGGCCTTCGACGGCACCCTGAGCGTGTCCGTGGGCATCGCGCCGGACGGGACTATCCTGGGCATCGCCTTCACCGAGCTCAACGAGACCCCGGGCAAGGGCATGCTCTGCGACGAGCCCGCCTTCAAAGACCAGTTCGCCGGCATCAACTCCAGCGCCCTGGTGCTGGGGACGGATATCGACGGCGTCTCCGGCGCAACGGTCAGCTCCAGCTCCGTGGTGAGCGCAGTGAACGCGGCGCTGGCCTTCTACAACGAATTTCTGAAGTAAGGGAGGGGCAGAGACATGAACGCAAATATGGAACGGCTGTATAACGGCCTTGTAAAAGAAAACCCCACCTTTATCATGATGCTGGGCATGTGCCCCACCCTGGCCGTCACCACCTCGGCCATGAACGGCTTCGGCATGGGCGTTTCCACTATGGCGGTGCTGATCCTCTCGAACCTGATGATCTCCCTGCTCCGGAAGCTCATTCCCGACCAGGTGCACCTGCCGGCCTACATCGTGGTGGTGGCCTCCCTGGTGACGGTGGTGCAGCTGCTCATCAAGGCCTACATCCCCTTCCTGGACGCGGCCCTGGGCATTTACATCCCCCTGATCGTGGTCAACTGCATCATCCTGGGCCGGGCGGAGGCCTACGCCTGCAAGAACCCGCCGGTGCTGAGCATCTTTGACGGCCTGGGCATGGGCCTGGGCTTCACCCTGGGCCTGACGGTCATCGGCATCATCCGTGAGCTCTTCGGGGCCGGCACCGTCTTCGGCTTTCAGGTCATGCCCGCCTTCTATCAGCCGGTGGGCATCTTCACCAGCGCCCCCGGCGCCTTCCTGGTGCTGACGCTGATCGTGGCCTTCCTGAATGGGGCCAGCATCAGCAACAAGGCCAACGAGAAGGTGGAGGGCTGCGACGGCTGCTGCGCCACCTGCGCCCAGAAGTGCGAAAACCCCAAGGAAGAAGTCAATAGAGAGGAGGCCACGGTATGACATCCTTAGCGCTTGTCATCGTCACCACCGCCCTGGTCAACAACGTGGTGCTGAGCCAGTTCCTCGGCCTGTGTTCGTTCCTGGGGGTGAGCAAGCAGATCAAGACCGCCGCCAGCCTGGGCGGGGCCGTGATCTTCGTCATCACCATTGCCTCGGGCGTAGCCAACCTGATCTACACCTATGTGCTGGACCGGCTGGGTCTGGACTACCTCCAGACCATCGTGTTCATCCTGGTGATCGCGGGCCTGGTGCAGGTGGTGGAGATGTTCCTGAAAAAGCAGGTGCCCGCCATCCACAAGGCCCTGGGCATCTACCTGCCCCTCATCACCACCAACTGCGCGGTGCTGGGCGTGGCCCTGAACAACGTGACCGACGGCTTCGGCTTCTTTGAGAGCGTCTTTGCCGGCTTCGGGACCGCCGTGGGCTACACCCTGGCTATCGTCCTGCTGGCCGGGATCCGGGAGCGCATCGAGGGCAACGACATCCCCAAGCCCTTCCGGGGTGCGCCCATCGTGCTGCTGTCCGCCTGCCTGATGGCGATCGCCTTCTACGGCTTCGGCGGCCTGAGCCTGGGTTAAGGAGGTGCGCCGGAAATGGTAATGTTTCTTTCAACGGTGATCGTGCTGGCCGTGGTGGGCCTGTTGATGGGCCTGCTGCTGGTGTTCGCCAGCGAGACCTTCAAGGTGGAGGTGGACCCCCGGGAGACTGCGGTGCGCGAGTGCCTGCCCGGGAACAACTGCGGCGCATGCGGCTTTGCCGGCTGTGACGCCATGGCGGCGGCCATCGTCAAGGGCGAGGCGCCGGTAAACGGCTGCCCCGTGGGCGGCGCGCCGGTGGGCGAGAAGATCGCCGTGGTCATGGGCGTGGTGGCCGCCCCCGAGCGGGAGAAGAAGGTGGCCTTCGTCAAGTGCGCCGGCACCTGCGACGTGCAGAAGCCCAAGTGCAGCTACGTGGGCATCGAGAGCTGCGAGGCGGCCATGACCATCCCGGGCAAGGGCATCAAGGCCTGCACCCACGGCTGCCTGGGCTACGGCAGCTGCGTGGCCGCCTGCCAGTTCGACGCCATCCACGTGGTGGACGGCGTGGCGAAGGTGGATAGGTCCAAGTGCGTGGCCTGCGGTAAGTGCGTGGCCACCTGCCCCCAGCACCTGATCGAGATCGTGCCCGACAAGGCCCCCTACGCCGTCCAGTGCAGCAACAAGGACAAGGGCCCCATCGTGCGGCAGGTCTGCGGCGCGGGCTGTATCGGCTGCGGCCTCTGCGCGCGGCTGTGTGAGCAGGGCGCCATCACCCTCACCGACGACGTGGCCCATATCGACTACAGCAAGTGTGCCGGCTGCGGCAAGTGCGCCGAGAAGTGCCCCTCCAAGATCATCCGCCTGCGCTGAGACGGACTCTCAGTCTACATCTGGTTTAAAAAAAGGACGCTGTCATAAGACGGCGTCCTTTCAGACTGTAGACAAACCCAAAAGAACTTTGTCTGCAAGCTGAAAGGGGCTGTGAAAAAAGTCCCTGAAAAAAAGAAGAGAGTTGCCAAGGAAGACCTTGGTAACTCTCTCCTTTTTTG
>CANQTO010000031.1 GCA_947626785.1 uncultured Oscillospiraceae bacterium | reverse complement strand
AATCCCGCCAGTTTTCCTCACAAAAATTCGGGGCTGTGAAATCCCGAGCCGTCTGCGGCTCTTTTTTTCACAGCCCCTTGTTTATTGCTTTTTGCGGCCTCTCATCCCAGACTGTGCCAGAGCAGGCGGTTGTCCTCGAAGAGGACCTCCAGACGGCCGGCGTCCTTCATCCAGGCCAGGTAGGAGCGGACGGTGCTGCCCACCAGGGCGTACTGCTCAAAGTTCATGGTCAGGTTATATGCGGCAAAGAGCTTTTGCAGCAGCTCCTCGAAGCCCAGGGGCTCGGCGCAGAGGGCGGCGA
This sequence comes from uncultured Oscillospiraceae bacterium, assembly GCA_947626785.1. Lineage (GTDB taxonomy): Bacteria > Bacillota > Clostridia > Oscillospirales > Oscillospiraceae > Limivicinus. The sequence goes on along the minus strand of CANQTO010000031.1, from coordinate 33,121 downwards.
TCTTCTCCGCGATCTGCCAGACCTTGTCGATGTTGAACTGGGCCAGAGGGGCGATCTCCTCCGCCGCCTCTGCGTGGGCGGGGACGAAGAGCCGGGCCTGGAGGCCCTTGACCGTCTCCAGAGTCTTCAGATAGGCGGCCACGTCGTAAATAAAGCTGATCTGGTACTTCTCCAGGGTCTCCCGGCTGGACAGACAGTCGGCCAGGTAGACCACGTCGTCCGGGCTCCGGAAGCCCACCATGTCGAAGAAGTGCCCCGGCAGGGACAGCAGCTCAAAGCCCCGGGGCAGCACGGCCGGCGTCAGCTCCTCCGCGTCGCTGTCCTGGGCCAGGAGGAACTTGTGCCGCAGGTCCTTGCAGGGGTAGCCCCCGTAGAGGAAGGAGGGCTCCAAAATGGGGTGCCGGGTGAAGGCGCAGTCGATCCCCGGGGCGTAGATTTTGCAGCCGGTCTGGCCCTGGAGATAGCGGTTGCCGCCGATGTGGTCAGCGTTGGAGTGGGTGTTGTAGATGGCCCTCAGCTTCCAGCCCTTGCTGTCCAGCAGCTGCCGGAGCTTCCGGCCCGCGTCCTTGTCGTTGCCGCTGTCAATGAGGCAGACCTCCGTCTCGTTCAGACGGACAAGGCCGATCTTCGCGGGGCTCTGGATATAGTAGCTGTTCCCCGCGGCCTGGATCAGTTCGTACATGGCATTTCCTCCTTTATTCAAATGCGACCCGCTTCGCTGGGCTCGCATTTGAGAAACTCGCGCTTATCGCGCTCCGCTTGGTCGGTGCGAGAGCCCGCCCCTGGGCGGGCTTTAGGGAGTTTTTGAGGCGGCAAAGCTGCCTCAAAAACAAATTTTAACCCTTTTCGCACCTAACACCTTTCCCAAAAAGTTTTTCTACAATCTGATATCCACGTCTCTCACAAGAGAAGCGGAACAGGTTTTATTTTCGGACATAGTCCAGCAGATCGATGGGCTCGAAGCCCTCGGCGTAGGTGAGCTCGTGGTCATCGGCGTAGGCCTGGACCAGGGCGGCGTACTCCTCGCTGGAGGCCATGCTCCGGGCGGTCAGGGGCATCTGGCCGTCGCTGGAGTACTCGATCACCGCGTCCTCGCTCAGCGGCAGGCGCAGGATCACGTGGTAGCCGTAATCGGTCTCCACCACATCGGAGACCTGATAGTCCGCCAGGGCATTGACCGCGTCCTCAAACTCCGCTACCATGGTGCCGGGGGTGAAGGTATAACCGTCGGGATAGGCGGTCTTGCCGGTGTCCTCGCAGTATTCCTCCTTCAGCTCCTTGAACCGGGCCAGCAGCTGGTCCCTGTCCTCAATGGCCTGGAGCTCCTCAGCGATGGCCTGGGCCTGCTCCCGCTTCTGGGCCTGGGTCTCCTCGTCCAGAGCCTCGCCGGTGGCCGGGTCGATGCTCATCAGCAGGATATGCCCGGCGGAGAGGTAACCGGCGTCCTGCATCCAGGCCAGAGCGGCCGCCTCATCGTACTTTTCCCCCGCGTCCCCGTAGAGCTGGATGTAGCCCTGCTGGTAGAGGGCGTTGGTCTCATAGACCAGGCGGTAGATCTCCGGCGTCAGATAGAGGTCCTTCAGGTAGGCGGCGAAGTCCTCCTCCGTAGCGCCCTCGCCGCAGATGCTGGTGATATCGGCCTGGATCTGCGCGTCCACCTGGGCCTGGGCCTCCTCCGACAGGCTGAGCCCGTTTTCGGCGGCGTAGCCCTCGATGGAGCAGAGGCTCGCCAGAGTGTCCTCCGTGGCTGTCAGGACCATGTCCGCGAAGCTGACGCCCTCGGCGTATTCGTCCTCCCAGCTCTGCTCCAGCCCGTAATAGGCGGCCATGCTCTCAAAATAGCTGGCCACGCTCTGGGCCTGGGAGTAGAGCATATAGAAATAGGTGGCCCAGTCGACCGTCGTGCTCCCCAGAGTGAAGACGGGCTCCTCCGGCGCGTGGAGGGCATAGATCGCCTCATAGTCCAGAGAGGGGAGCTCCGTTTCCCCGGCTTCCTCAACAGGCTCCTCGGCGGGTTCCTCCGCCTCCTCAGCCGCCTCGGGCTCTTCGGTCTCCTCCGGCAGCTCCAGCACCTCCAGGCCGGAGGCCGGGGTGGGCTGCGGGGCGCTGTCCGCGGTCCGGACGGCGGACAGGCCGCCCCGGGCGCCGCTGACCGTGCCCACGAAGGCCGCGAAGGCCAGGCAGATGACAAGAATAACAGCAAGCAGCTTTTTCATAGTGTCCGTTTCCTTTCCGGCGGGGCCGAAAGCGGCCGCGCCGATTTGTTCTCTGATTGCAATATACCATGGGAGAGAAAATTACACAAGAAAAAAAGGAAAAATTAGTTATTCAGCCCTGCCCAGTCGGCGGTGAAGCGCCGGGCCTCGTCCACCACCCGGTTCTTGGCCTTGATCTTCAGGCTCAGGCAGGGCTTGGAGCCCGCCTCCACCCGGAGGCGGCCGGTGTATTCCGGCCTTGCGTAGAGGGCGGAGACCTTCTCCATGTCGAAGTCCTTCACCGTAAAGCGCAGGCAGCCCTGCTTCTGGGAGATGTCCGTGATGCCGGCCCGGCCCGCCTCGCCCCGCAGCAGGGCCACGTGGATCAGGGCGTTGACCCCCGGGGGCGGCTCCCCGAAGCGGTCGATGAGCTCGTCGGTCAGGTCGTCCGCCTCCTCCTCGCTGCGGATCAGGGCGATGCGCCGGTAGATATCCATCCGCTGCTCCTGGGAGGGGATATAGCGGTCGGGGATGTTGGCCGCCACGGCCAGATCCGCCGAGCAGTCCGCCCGCTGGGGGACCGGGACGCCCCGGGCCTCCAGCACCGCCTCGCTGAGGAGCTTCATGTACATATCATAGCCCACGTCGATCATATGTCCGGACTGCTCAGCCCCTAAAAGATTGCCCGCGCCCCGGATCTCCAGGTCCCGCATGGCGATCTTGATGCCGGATCCGAACTGGGCGAAGTCCCGAATGGCGTTGAGCCGCTTCTCGGCGTCCTCGTTGAGCACCTTGTCCCGCCGGAAGGTCAGATAGGCGGAGGCCCGCCGGGAGGAGCGGCCCACCCGGCCCCGGATCTGGTGCAGCTGGGCAAGGCCCAGCCGGTCCGCGTCCTCGATAATGAGGGTGTTCACATTGGGGATGTCGATGCCGGTCTCGATGATGGTGGTGCAGACCAGAACCTGGACCTGGCCGCTGACCACATTCTCCATCACCGCGGCCAGGGCCCGCTTGTCCATCTGCCCGTGGGCCACCGCGATACTCACGCCCTCCAGCAGCTCCGACAGCCGCCGGGCCGTGCGCTCGATGTCCTCGATGCGGTTGTGCAGGTAGTAGACCTGGCCGCCCCGCTGGAGCTCCCGGCGGATAGCGTCGCAGAGGATGCCCCAGTCGTGCTCCAGGACGAAGGTCTGCACCGGCAGCCGGTCCTCCGGCGGCTCCTCGATGGTGGACATGTCCCGGATGCCGGACATGGCCATATTCAGTGTCCGGGGGATGGGGGTGGCCGACAGGGTCAGCACGTCCACGCCCCGGGACAGCTCTTTGATATGCTCCTTGTGGGTGACGCCGAAGCGCTGCTCCTCGTCCACCACCAGCAGGCCCAGGTCCTTGAACTTCACGTCCTTGGACAAAATGCGGTGGGTGCCGATGACCAGGTCGCAGGCGCCGGAGGCGATATCCCGCAGGGTCTGGGCCCCCTGGGCGCCGGACTGGAAGCGGCTGAGCACCGCGATATTCACCGGAAAGCCGAAAAAGCGCTGGAGCGCGGTCTGATAGTGCTGCTGGGCCAGGACGGTGGTGGGCACCAGGATAGCGGCCTGCTTCCCGTCCAGGACGCACTTCATCACCGCCCGCAGGGCCACCTCCGTCTTGCCGAAGCCCACGTCCCCGCAGAGCAGCCGGTCCATGGGCACGGACGATTCCATGTCCTTCTTGATCTCGGCGGTGCAGCGGAGCTGGTCGTCAGTCTCCGTGTAGCCGAAGTTGTCCTCAAATTCCCGCTGCCACTCGCTGTCCGGGGCGAAGGCATAGCCCGGCAGCCGCTGGCGCTCGGCGTAGAGGCTGATGAGCTTCTTGGCCATATCCTTCGCCGCGCTCTTGGCCCGGCTGCGGGTCTTGGCCCACTCGGTGCCGCCCATTTTGGACAGCCGCACCGGCTTCTCCTCGCCGCCGCCGGTGTACTTGCTCACCAGGTCCAGCTGGGTAGCGGGCACATAGAGCGTGTCCGTCCCGGCGTAGTTGATCTTCACATAGTCCTTCTCAAAGCCGTCCACCTGCATCTTCACGATGCCGGCGAAGCGGCCGATGCCGTGGGCCTCGTGGACCACATAGTCCCCCACGGACAGGTCCGCGTAGGACTCGATCCGCTCCCGGCCCGGCGGCAGCTTCCGGCGGGCGCTCTTTTTCTCCCAGGCCCGGATCAGCTGGGCGTCGGTGAGCACGGCCAGCTTCAGCCCCGGGTACTCGATGCCCGCGGACAGGGCCCCCAGGCTGATGACGCAACGGCCAAAGGCGGGCAGCTCCGTCAGCTCCTCCCGGATAGGGGCCTCGATACCCCGGTCTGCGAAGAAGTCCCGGAGCACCTGGGCCCGGCGCAGGTCCGAGGCCAGGACCACCACCCGGCAGTTCAGCCTCAGATAGGCCGCCACATCCTCCGCCGCGGCCTGGGCGCTGCCGGCGTAAGAGGGCAGCTGCTTGGCCGGAATGCTGACGATGGTGCGGGGCGCGATAGGCCCCCGGCCCACGGTAAAGGCGTCCGCCATATAGACGGGGAAATCCTCCAGGCGGCGGACCAGGCCGTCCAGCCCCAGCAAAAAGCTGTCCGGCGACTGGGCTATGCGCCCCTGGCGCTGGAGCTCCCGCAGATCCAGAGCCAGCTGCTTGGCGTAGTCCCGCAGCCTCTCGGCGCAGCGGCCCGGCTGATCCAGCACCACAAAGGCGTCCGGGGGGATGTAGTCCGCCCCTGAGGCCATGGGGTACAGGACCGGCAGATAGCGGTCCGCGTCGGACAGCAGCACGCCGCCCCGCAGCCGGTCCGCGTCGGCCCGGAGCACAGCGGCGGTGGCCGCGGCGTTGGCGCTGTCCCGCCGCCGCTCGTAGCGGGCGGCGAAGCGCTCGATCTCCCGGCAGAGGGCCTCCGGCCCGCCGGCGGTCAGGGAAGGCAGCGCCTCCGCCGCCGGCAGGATGCGGCAGGAATCGATAGGGTCCCCCCGCCGCTGGCTGGCCACGTCGAAATGGCCCATGGAGTCGATCTCGTCCCCCCAGAACTCCATGCGCACCGGTTCGGAGTCGGAGGGGGAGAAGAAGTCCAGGATCCCGCCCCGGCGGGCGAACTGGCCGGGCCCCTCCACCTGCTCGGTGCGGGTATAGCCGCAGCGGATCAGGGCGTCCTCCACGTCCTCCGGGGGGACGCTGCCGCCGTTGTCGATGCGAAAGGCGGCCCGCAGCAAGGTCTCGGGGGGCATGGTCCGCTGGACCAGGCCGGACACGGAGGCCACGGCCACGGGCGCTTCGCCGCTGGCCAGGGCGTAGAGGGCGGCGACGCGGCGCTGCTCGGCCTGGCGGGAGGCAGCCTCCGTGGGATAGAAGGTAAAGTCCCGCATACAGAGGACCTGCACCGGCTCGGAGAGCATAGAGCGCAGATCGGCCGCCATACTCTCGGCGGCGGTGTCGTCCGGGCAGAGCACAAAGAGGGGCCGGTCCAGCCGCAGCCGCAGGGCGGCGGCCAGATCAGCCCGGTGCACGGCCGAAAGGCCGGAAATGAGCGCAGGAAGTCCGCCGCTCTCCAGCAGGGAGGGGAGGGCGGCGGCTTCCCGGTTTTCCAATATCTGTTCAATGAGGAGTTTCAATTATTCCTCCACGGTGAAGCTCAGCTCCAGCTCCACGGTCTCGCCCCCGTCCAGCTCCACGCTGGCCAGGGCGGTATAGGTGCCCGGCTCCAGCCCCTCCAGAGGCTGGACCGTCCAATAGTCGCTGATCTCCTCGCCGGCCTCGATGGTCCGGCCGGAGCTGTGGCTCAGATAGAACTGCTTGGCGTTCTCCCCGGACAGCCGGACGGAGGCCACGGCCCCATCCGCCTCGCCCTGATTGCTGACCCGGATGGGCAGCTCCTGGGTGCGGTAGCCCTTGTGGGCCGTCTCGTACACCGGCCCCTCCACCTTCAGCACCGCGTAGGAGGCCTCGGCCAGATCGCTGATCTCCGAGCCCTCGGCGGCGGCGATGGCCTTGATGACCGCGCCCTTGCGGATAGAGATAGCGCCGGCGTAGCGGCCCTTGCCCACCACGGGCTCCGAGCCGTCGTCGGTAAAGTAGATGATGGTCCCCTCCGGGGCCGTCAGCTCCACATACTGGCTCTCGGTGTAACTGCCCGGCGCCAGGCTGAAGACCGGCGCGTCGGGCTTAAAGCTCAGGGTCAGCTCCGCGTCGTCCTCCAGGCCGCTGAGGATATAGCTCCCGTCCTTCTGGGCCTCCAGGGTCCCGGCCGTAGTCTCGGCGGCGGTGATCTGGAAGCCCTCCTTGGGCGAGATCACGCAGCTCTTCTCCTCCGCCAGCAGCAGGCCGGTCTCCGCCTCCTCCAGGCCCTCGGTCCCGGCGAAGGCGCTGTAGTCCGCGGCGAAGCGGACCTGGTGGAAGCCCTCGGGCGCGCCGCTCTGGCTCTCGCCGTTGTGGGAGACGATCCGGGCCCCGTTGTCGTACACGGTGCCGGCGTTGTTGTAGACCGTGCCGCCGTTTGCGTAGACGGTCCCTTCATTATTATAAGTAGTGCCCTCGTTGTTATAGACCGTGCCCTGGTTGTTGTACACGATCCCGCCGTTATTGAAGACGGTGCCGCCGTTATTGAAGAGCACGCTGTCCGCGGCGGCGTAAGCGGTCTCCCCCTGAGCGACGATGGCGGCGGCGGAGCGGCTGTCCGCGGGCTCCGGCGTCTCCGGCGCGGCGGAAGCGGCAGGCTCGGCCTCCGCGTCCCCGGTCCCGGCCCCGGCGGCCAGAGCGGACACGGGCAGCAGGCACAGCAGCAGCGCCAGGGTCAGCAGCAGGGCGGTCAGCCCGGCTTTGTTTTTCATGGCAGCCTCCTTACTTGTCCTCGACAGACAGCTTCAGCACGTCTGGCCGGGAGTAGTGCCCGCAGGCGTCGAACTCCATGCGGCTGGCCGGGACCTGCTCCATGTCCAGCTGGGCGAACAGGATCGTCTCCTCATCCCAGACGGGGCCGGCAACGTAATGCCCGTAGGGGTCCACGATGCAGCTGCCGCCCCGGCAGACCGCCTCCGGCAGCGCGGCCAGCTCCGACGGCGCGTGGAGATCCGCCGGGTAGGAGCTCTTGGGGATGAGCATGTCGCAGTTGACAAAGTAGCAGTGCCCCTCGATGGCGATGTGCCGGATGGTGGCCTGCCACTCCTCGTTGCCGTTGGTGTTGGGGGAGAGGTAGAGCGTCACGCCCTTCTGGTACAGGGCCACCCGGGCCAGGGGCATGTAGCTCTCCCAGCAGATGAGGGCGCCCATGGGCCCCCAGGGGGTGTCCGCCACGGGGAAGAAGCCCTTGTCCGCGTCGCCCCAGACCAGGCGCTCGGCCCCGGTGGGCTTCAGCTTCCGGTGGGCGCAGACCTGCTCCCCCTCCGGGGAGAAGATCAGATTGCTGTTATATAAGGTAGCCGACTCCTCCGTCCGCTCCGACACGCCGATGCTGAGCCAGGCCCCGGCCCTCCGGGCGGCCTCGCCCAGGCGGCGGGTCTCCTCGCCGGGTACCAGGATGGAGTTGTCATAGTAACGCTTCCAGTCCAGGCGGCCGGGCTCGCCCCGGGCGCCCACGGTGAAGCCGAAGGTCAGCCCGTAGGGATAGCCGGGCAGGAACAGCTCCGGAAAGACGATCAGCTCCGCGCCGCCCTCCGCGGCCCGGCCGATGAGGTCCAGCGCCTTCTCCAGGCAGGCGGCCTTATCGAACAGCACAGGCGCTGCCTGCACCACGGCGATCCGGCAGTACGGTTTCAGATCCTTCATACGCAACCCTCTCTCGCGCAAGTTATGTAAATTATAACCATTATTATATCCCTCTTTGGAAAAAGTGTAAAGAAACAAAGAGGTAACAAAACGAGCGGACACGCCCCCAAAAAAATTTTTTGAAAAAATCAAAAAATTTTTCAAAAAACCGGAAAAATTTTGAGCCGTTTTGCTTTGGCCCAGCGTCTTAATAAGTGTAAGGGCATAAAAGGAGACATTTTTCCCTCCCGGCCCGAGACCGAGACCCTTCAAAAATGGGTAATATTGAAAAGTCTGCACGTTTTAAGAAAAGAGTCTTGATTTCCAGCGACGGCCCGTTGTATAATGAGGAGAAAACTCAGATCATGGCGGCATAGGCCCATTTTTCTCCCGGGAGGGGCGAGAGCCCGGCCGGGCGCGTAAAATGGCTCCGGGCCGCCGGATCGTTGAAGCTGGTGATGAAGATTGACCTCTAAGGAACTGCACAGACTGAACCGGCGCGATCTGCTCCAGCTTTTGCTGGCCCAAGGCGAGGAGGCCGAGCAGACCAAGCAGCAGCTGGAAGAGACCACCGCCCAGCTCAGCTTGACGAGCGCCAACTATGAGCGGCTGCGCAAGCGGCTGGATATGAAGGACGCCCAGATCCGCGAGCTGCGCGAGACGCTCCAGGCGGAGCGCACCCGCCGGGAGATCGAGCTGAACGAAGCGGGGAATATCGCGGAAGCGGCCCTCCGCCTCAACGGCATATTCGAAGCGGCCCAGGAAGCGGCGGACCAGTATCTCTACAACATCCGCCTTCTCAGCGAAGGCGGCATCCCTGCCCCGGCCCCCCTGCCCGAATTCGAGGACGACGGGGAGCCCCCGTTCCCCCCCGCGGAGGAGCTGATGCCCGAGGTCCCCGCCGGGCCCGAAGAAGCGGCGGAGCCCGAGGCCCCGGCGGAGCCCGAAGAAGCGGCTGGACCGGAGACCCCGGTTGAGCCCGAGGCGAAAAAGGCCCGCAAGCCCTTCCTCTTCAAGCGCAAGGGCGCCATCGAGGAAGAGGCGGCGGCGGAGGCGGACGCCATCGTCAAAGAAGTGCTGGAGTCCAGAACGGAGGGCAAAGCATGAGCGCCGGGAAGAAGACCCAGGCCCCCGAGGCCGGGGAGAAGGCGCCGGTCGCGGCCCCCTCCATCGATCAGCTCCGGGAGGAGCTGGCCCGGGAGCAGTACCGGCGGAGCTACAGCCGGGTCCTGCGGAGCACGATCTTTTCTCTGCTGGTCGTCGCCGCGGTGACGGTGCTTCTGGCGGTCCTGCTGCTGCCGGTCCTGCGCATCAGCGGCACCTCCATGACCGAGACCCTCTACGATGGGGACATCGTCGTGGCGGTGAGCGGCAGCAAGTATGAGACCGGGGACGTAGTCGCCTTCTATTATAATAACACCATCCTGGTCAAGCGGGTGATCGCCACCTCCGGAGACTGGGTGGATATAGACGAGAGCGGCAACGTGTACGTCAACGGCGAGCTGCTGGATGAGCCCTATGTGAACGAGAAGGCCCTGGGCGAGTGCGACGTGGAGTTTCCCTATCAGGTGCCCGACCGGAAGAACTTCCTGATGGGCGACCACCGGGCGACCTCGATCGACAGCCGCAGCAGCACGGTAGGCTGTGTGGACAACGGCCTTGTGATCGGCAAAATCGTATTCCGGGTGTGGCCCCTGGCCAATCTGGGGACGATCAAATAGACCCTGTCGCGAAGGCGGCTTCGCGAACAGCTTTTGTTGGAACAGACGGAAGGAGGACTACTATGGGATCTTCGATATTTTACCAGGCTGCGGAGTTCCTGCGGGAGAACAAGACCGCCAAGCGCGCTCTTGGGATCATGGTCTGTCTGGCCCTTCTGGTAGCCCTGGGCACCGTGGGAGTTTTGACCTCCACGGGCCAGGCGCTGACCAAGAAGGTGGATGTGCTTGACTGCGTCTTTGCGGCGCACGAGCACACGCCGGACTGCTATGGGGACGACGGGAGCGTGATCTGCGGCTATGCGGACTACGCGGTCCACGTGCACAATCAGGAGGATTGCTACGACGAGGCGGGCGATCTGGTCTGCCCCCTGCCCGAGGTCTACCCCCACACCCATACGGACGAGTGCTGGCAGGATGTGACCGAGCTGGTCTGCGGCGAGACCGAGGACCTGGGGCACACCCACTCCGAGGCCTGCTACAGCTACGAGCAGGGTGAGCTTACCTGCGTCAAAGAGGAGCACACCCATGACGAGACCTGCTACGTGCCCGCGACGGTGCTGACCTGCGAGGTCCCTGAGCATACGCACTCCGAGGCCTGCTATGACCCCGAGACCGGCGAGCTGGTCTGCGGCCTGGAGGAGCACACCCACGACGGCGCCCTCTGCTACACCGAGAGCCTGGAGCTTGCCTGCGGGAAAGAGGAGCATACCCATGACGCCTCCTGCTATGAGCAGATCGCGACCCTGACCTGCACCGAGCCCGAGCGGGAGCCCGGCCACGTGCATACCGGCGAGTGCTATAAGACCGAGCATGTCCTCGTCTGCGATAAGCTGGAGATGCACGAGCATACCGAGGACTGCTTTGACCATGACGAGGCCGGCAACCGTCTGGGCCTCATCTGCGGCCAGACCGAGCTCTTAGAGCACGTCCACGGCCCCGAGTGCTTCAAGACCGTGGAGGTCCTGGTCTCCGACGGCAGCGGCGCTGTCTGCGGCCTGGTGGAGCATACCCACGACGAGAGCTGCTTTGACCCCGAGACCGGCGAGCCGGTCTGCGGCTACCCGGAGCACACCCACGACGCCTCCTGCTTCCCCGCAGAGGAGATCCCCGCCGGGACCGAGCCCGTCTATGTCTGCGGCCTGGAGGAGCACACCCACTCCGAGGCTTGCTATGACCCCGAGACCGGCGAAGTGATCTGCGGTCTGGAGGAGCATACCCACGGCGAGAGCTGCCTGGCCCCCGCCGGGGCCGAGAGCGAGGCCGCCCCCGAGACCTTCTGCGGCAAGGAAGAGCATACCCACTCCGAGGCTTGCTACGGCGAGACCGGCGAAGTGATCTGCGGTCTGGAGGAGCATACCCACTCCGACGAGTGCTTTGTCGAGCCCGCGGTGACCTACTGCGGCAAGGAGGAGCACAGCCATGAGGCGGTCTGCTACGACGAGGCCGGTGAGCTCATCTGCGGCCTGGAGGAGCACACCCATGACGAGAGCTGCTTTATCGAGCCGGTAGTCTACTACTGCGGTCTGGAGGAGCACACGCACTCCGAGACTTGCTACGATGAGAGCGGCGCTTTGATTTGCGGTCTGGAGGAGCACACCCACACCGACGCCTGCCTGGAGCAGATCATCATCCAGACGGCTGATATAGATGATCATAGTCTGCGGGTCACTGCTGCCTATGGCCCCGAGGCCAACATCCCCGAGGGCGCGGTCCTAAAGGTGGAGGTCATCCCGCCCCAGGGCGAAACGCAAGAGCAGTACTCAGAATATGTCGAAGAGGCACGAGAGCTATTCACTTCTGACCCGGACCACATGCAAAACATGGAGCCTCTGGCTCTGCTGAACATCGGCTTCTTCCTGGCTGACGGGACTGAGGTCCAGCCTGCCGCCCCTGTAACTATGACCATCCAGTTCCTGGGCGAAACCGGCGAGTTCGGCGATGAGATCAAGGTGGTCCACTTTGCCGACACCGGTACGGAGGTCCTGGACAGCAGCGAGATAAGCGCCGAACAGACCACCACCTTTACCGCCGAAGGCTTCTCTATCTATCTGCCGGTCTCCCTCACCGACTTTCCGGAGGCCTATTCTATAAGCAACGGCGGCGGCAGCGGGGACCATAGCACCACGCAGTTGGAGCACCATAAGACTATCGACTATCTGGGCGATAATAACAAAAAAGCGGACAAAAACCCGGACACCAGCCTAGATAACGGAAGTGTCGATGAGCTGAAAGACAAATACCGGCTCTACCTGGATATCGTGGGAAAGAGCGAGCCTGCCAATCTGCTGGTGGTCGTGGACCGCTCGAACAGTATGACGCACAAGTTTGGAGACTATTCGAGCAGAGGCGAAGCGGTCTATGATCTGCTGTTCGACGGAAAAGACAGCATGGTCTATAAGTTTCTGGAGAGAAACGAACACGCGACAAACGGCGAAAAAACAAGCTATGTGGCGGTCACCTGGTTCGGTGGTTGGTACCCTGGATATGATAAAGAAGACCATTATCTGGGTTCAAAAAAGTTGAACGCATATGGCCAGTATGTCTATGATGATGCATACACCAGTTCAATAGGTTACACAAAATCAAGAAGATATGCAGGTGGAAAAAAACCGGACGCAGGGCTCAGCCTTAAATGGACTTCTAACAAAAATGCAGCCTCAAAAATGGGCTACGACAAAATCCGCCCTCTATCACAAAACACAAAGTTAGATGAACCGATGGAAGGTACCAACTACTGTGCTGGCCTGATGTATGCAAGCTATATGCTGCATAATATGCCAGGAAATGCGGCAGATGAGACCATCGTGATCTTCATTTCAGACGGCGTTCCTACTTATTTCTATTTACCGGGCTCCTTCGATGCCAATACAGAAACAAAAAAAGTTGTGAGATACGGCGAAGCTATCGAAGAGAAGGCTTTATCCTGCGCAGATGGCCTTTTGGGTGGCACCTATAAGGGACAATATGGCTTTTTCAGCAATACAAAAGGCTTTTTTGACGAATTCATAAAGGCCAATTCAAACGTCAAGTTCTTTACCCTGGGCATTGCGCTGAAGTCCGGCGGCGACCGCATGAGCGTTTTGAATTATATGAGTAAGCTGGGCAACGGGAAAGAGGAGACAGATAATGTCACAGATTACAGCTCACTAAAGAAGGCCCTGCAAGAGATCATCTTCCCTGCCGATGTCACGATTACCGATACTCTGAGCGCCAACGTGACCCTCCTCACAGCTCAGCCCGACGTGAAGGTCACTGCTACGCCGAGGGACAGCGCTGGAAAACCAAATGGCGACCCGATCGTGCTGTGGAAGAGTACCGGCTCTGTCACCTTCTCTGGAGACAAAATCACGATAGGCGAACGCAAAGATCGTGACGTTGGGACAGAAAAGAAAATTGTATCCGGCGTCTATTACGACGGCAAGAAAATTTGGGTAGACTTCCGAGATGACTACACCCTGGACCCCAATTACACCTACACCCTCTCCTTCAACGTAGAGCTCACGGAGCAGGCTTTCGACACCTATGCGACAAACGGTTATCCGACAAACGGTTATCCAGATACCGGCGAAAACCCGAGCGACTATGGAAGCAATAAAACCAGCTCCGGACAGTCCGGCCTGTTCTCCAACGTTGACAAGGATACTACGGTCAAGTACAAAATCGACTACAAAGATGGAAGTATGGACTACGAGATGCCCGTCGTCCAGGCCTGGAAGAGCGAATTTACCTTGGTCAAGCAGGACAGCACCCTCGGCGCGGATGGCAGCACAGTCCACAACAAGCTGGCAAATGTGCCGTTCTGCCTACAGCGCAGCTACGAGGGCGGGGTACAGTATATTGGTCCCACGGGCGCTGCTCTGTACAGCGGGACGGTGCCCACTCTGCCATCCGAAATAAAGGGTGCGACGTTCTACCTCACAGACGGGAACGGCATGCTTGCCTACGGCGGCCTGGCCCATGGCACTTATAAGCTCTATGAGCTTGTGCCGGATGCCTATGAGGGCGGCGGCACGGTGAAGCTGGTAGCCAGCTTCACGGTATCGAGAGGCAGGATCACCTATACGGACGCGCATGACACGAACCTGACTTGGAAGGCAGATCCCCACACAGACAAGGTAAATACCAGCTACACGGATAAACTGACTCTCACCGTCACCAACCCGGTCGCCCACCACGAGATCCAGCTGATCAAGGTCGACGGCAGCACCAAAGCCAACCTGGCAGGCGCGGAGTTCGAACTGAGGAAGCAGATCAAGACCGCTTCCGGCGAAAGCTGGAATATAGTCACGACCTACAAGTCCGTTGACAACGGTGTGTTCTTCAAGGGTGAGCTGTACTCTGGTTTCTACCGGCTGACGGAAGAGCGGGCCCCCGATAACTACCAGCTGCTGGAAGAAACGGTCTACTTCGTGGTGGACGGCGTAAAGCCCTACCTCCATCTGGCGGACAGCACCGGCGTGAAGATAAACGCCACAGCGAATCAGTATGCAGAGATCACGCAGGACGGCGGCCTTGCGCTGAAGGTGTATGACAAGATCAAGACCTTCAACTTTGCGCTGCGGAAGGTCGACATGAGCGGGACCGGCCTGGCCGGTGCGGAATTTGCGCTCTATAAGGCTGAGGACGTGACAAAAGGCTCTGACGGCACGATGACGGTCATTGAAGGCAGCACGCCCATCTGGCAAGACGTGTCTGGAGGCGACGGCAAGTTCGCAAAGCCTCTGCCGAATGACGTCAAAGCCGGAGATACCTACTACCTGTTCGAGACGGTCACCCCCGCGGGCTACAACAGCCTGAGCGGCCCCATCGAGATCAAGGTCCAGAACAACGGCGTCACCGCGATGCTCGGCGAAAAGCAGCTCAAATTTGAGAAGGACGTGACGCAAACGCCCGTTCTCTACACCATCCTGATCGAGAACTCCACCGGCTTTGTTCTGCCTCGGTCCGGCGGGGAGGGCACCACGGTGTACCTGCTCTCCGGCGCGGCCCTGATCGCCCTGGCCGGTTCCCTGCTCCTGCTCAAGCGCAAAAAAGAGCACGAGGCCTGAAAACTCAATTCTTCCACCCCAACAAAGGCTTGCCCTTTGTTGGGGGAGAGGAGAAACATCACCGGAGGTGATGTAGAGGTACTGTTCTCCAATAAAAAGTGGCCTTTTTATTGGAGAGGCGCCGCTAAAGCGCCGCCCTTTTCGGCGGAAAGCCGCCGAAAAGACGTCCCATGCGATTTTCTACGCGCTTCGCGCTATAAAAAGGTGCCATTTTTCAAATGTCTACTTTTTAAAGAAAATCGGTATGACACTGTTCGCACAACCCCAGCGTTTTTCCACATAAAAAAGCAACCCCAATTTTTAAAGAAAAGGAAGGATGAAAAAAACATGAAAGCACTGAAAAAACTCAGCTGCGTGCTCCTGGCGGTCCTGCTCCTGATGAGCCTCTCCGTCAACGCCTTCGCAGCAAGCAACGGCTCGACCGTGAGCAGCAAACATACCCTGCGCATCAATGATGACCGTGCAGATCGCGTCTACAAGGCCTACCAGATCTTCACCGGCTCCTACGCTCTGATCGACAACGAGCAGACCTTGGGCGACGTGAAATGGGGCGCCAATGTACTGTCCAGCTTCCAGGAGGGAAAGGATGACATTGCGAAGTTCGTTGAAAGCAATCTGAAAACCGCAGACGACGCCCGGAAGCTTGCCGATGACCTCTACCCGGAGAATATTACTGGCGATGGTATTGGGTTTAACTTTACGGATAACAAGTATGTTGCCGAGGTAGATTCCGGATACTACCTGATCGTTGATGTGACCGGTGACGGCAATGAGAATGCCCAGTATACGGAGTATATCGTGCAAGTTGTCGATGATCAGGATATAACGATCAAAACCAACGACACCCCTGAGTTTGAGAAGAAGGTCCAGGACAAAAACGACTCTACGGGGACTGAACGCGTCTGGCAGGATTCCGCCGACTACGATGTAGGCGATAAAGTTCCCTTCCAGCTGACAGCGACCCTTCCCTCCGATTATGACCGTTACAGAGCTTACCACCTGGTATTTCACGATACTCTCGACGCTGGCCTGACCTTCGATGTAAACTCTGTCGAGGTCTATCTGGGAGACACCCTCATTGAGAATGAACCAGAAAGCGTAAAGTATAGCGTCAATTACTCTACCGATGCGGAGGGGAAAACTACCTTCACCGTTACCTTTGACAACCTGAAGACGAGCGTCTCCAATGCCGGGAACGAGAGTAAGATCACCGTCAAGTATTCCGCCACGGTGAATGATGCCGCTGTCAAGGCTGTCACAAATAAGAACACGGCCTATCTGGAGTACTCCAATAACCCCAACTGGGACGCCACTGGCGACCCCCCCACTACCGACCATACCCCGGATGACACCGTCGTGGTCTTCACTTTCAACGCCACTGTCAATAAGATTGACCAGGACGAGAATGCCCTGGAAGGCGCTGCTTTCAAACTGGAGAAGTATGTAGCCGGTGCTGGCTGGACCACGATCAAGGAATACGAGTTCAAAGAAGAGGACCACGCTACCTCCTTCTCCTTCGACGGGCTGGACGACGGCATCTACCGCCTGACCGAGACCCGGACCCCCGAGGGCTACAACTCCATCGACCCCATCGAGTTCCAGGTCGTTGCTGTGCATGATGAGAAAGCAAATGATCCGCAGCTCAAGGGTCTAGAGGTCAACATAGGTACCTATAACGAGGACGAGAAGACCTTTACGCCGTCGGATTCCACCGGCGACGAGCACAAGATCGAGTTTACGCGGGATGTTACCAAGGGCAGCATGTCCACCGATATCGTCAACCAGAAGGGCTTGGTCCTGCCTGAGACCGGCGGCATCGGCACCACCATCTTCTACGTGGTAGGCGGCCTGCTGATCGCTGCGGCCCTGGTGCTGCTCATCACCAAGAAGCGCATGACCAAGGAAGGCTAAATCTTACTTCTCTCTCTTCTCGCCCGAAAGGGCGAGAAGAGAGGAATTAAGAACATTAAGAATTAGGAATGAGGAATAAAATGATTCTCATTCCTCATTCCTAATTCCTAATTGGTAATCGATTTCGAGGTCCCCTCTATGTCAAAATCAGAGAAAACCAAAAAGAAAGGCGGAAACTGGTCCACCTACGTCCTGCTGGCGATTCTGCTGGCGGGCCTGGTCCTGGTGGGCTACCCCACCGTCAGCGATTGGTGGAACAGCTTCCACCAGTCCCGGGCCGTGGCCGCCTACGTGGAGCAGGTGGACAGCATGGACGGCCGGGAGGAGGAGGCTCTCCTCCAGGCCGCCCGGGAATACAATGAGCGCCTGGCGGAAGTGGGCACCCACTTCGTCTTCGACGAGGCCGAGCAGGAGGAATACCTGAGCCTGCTGGATATCACCGGCACCGGCATCATGGGCTATGTGAACGTCCCCTCTATCGACGTGAACCTGCCTATCTACCACGGCACCGGCGACGCCGTGCTCCAGATCGCCACCGGGCACTTAGAGGGCACCTCCCTCCCCGTGGGCGGCGAGAGTACCCACGCCGCGATCTCCGGCCACCGGGGCCTGCCCTCGGCCCGGCTCTTCACCGACCTGGACCAGCTCCAGCCCGGCGATATCTTCACCGTCACCGTGCTCCACCAGACCATCACCTATATGGTGGACCAGATCCGCATCGTCCTGCCCGAGGACGTGTCCGACCTGGCGATCGTCCCCGGCGAGGACCATTTCACCCTGGTCACCTGTACCCCCTACGGCGTCAACAGCCACCGGATGCTGGTGCGCGGCACCCGCATCGAGAATATCAAGGAGGCCCCCATCGTCACCCCCGACGCCACCCGTATCTCTACCTATGTCGTCATTCCCGCGCTGGCGGTCCCCCTGCTCTTCGCCCTGCTGGCAGGACTCCTGTTCTATTACAACGTCCGCCGGCCCCGGAAGAACAAGAAAGAGCTTCTGGAGGAGTACCAGGAGATCCGCCACAGCGGTTTGCAGGATGAGGATAAGGATAAGGATTAAACCGTGATCCCCGGCCGGAGACCCGGCCAACGCGCGCAACAGTTTTGTAAGGAAAAAAGGAGGAGATCGCCTATGAAAAAGAGTTTGCTGACTGTGGCGGTCAGTGTCGTGCTGGCGGCGGCTATGCTGGCCGGCGCGCCGGCCGCTATGGCGGCGGAGGGAGAGGCGCTGGATCTGGATATGCCCAACCGCCTCACCGTCCATCTGCCGTCGGCCTTTGCAGATGATTTCGCCAGGGAGCCCCTCGTGCCGGGCGACCCGGCGGCCGAGGACCCCCATGCCCTGGGCATCCAGGTGGATCTGTATCTGGTCGCCCCCGCGGCTAAAGTCCCCGGCCAGGACGCCTATACCTTCACGGAGTTCGAAGCGCCCTTTGAGGGCCTGGCGGAGCTCTACGACGAGGGCTTCACCGATCCGGCCGCAGCCGCCGAAGGCTGGGCGCAGATGAGCGCCGCCGCCGCGAAGGCCCTCTTCCCGGCGGGAAAGCTCACCCAGGAGCCGGTCATCTCCGTCCAGGCGGACGTGGGCGAGGGCGGGACCGCCGTCTTTGGCGATGCCGGCCTGGGCAAGGGCCTGAACCCCGGCCTGTGGCTGATGGTGGCCCATGAGCCCGGCGCCGGGCCCGCCGATTATGTCCGCATCGACGAGGAGGCCGAGAACCCGGTCGTCACCATGGCCTACTCCGCCCTCAATGAGTACAGCTTCACCCCCTCGCTGATCTCCCTGCCCGCCCGCGGCCAGGACGGGGATCCGAATGAGGGCTACACCGGCGGCAACACCGCCGCCGAGAACGGCGCTTGGGACTATGACGCGGACGCCGTGCTCAAGGGCACCCACCAGCCCCGCTACGGCGCCATCAGGATCACCAAGACCCTGACCGGCATGAACGGCGCCGAGCCCGCCACCTTCGTCTTCGAGGTCGCGGTACAGACCCCCGCCGCCCCCGGCGCGGAGGGTGAGGGCGAAAGCTATAAGCGCACCACCGGCATCACCTTCACCGGCCCCAACGAGCAGTGGGTCGAGATGGACCGCATCCCCGTGGGCAGCACCGTCACCGTCACGGAGGTCTACTCCGGCGCCAGCTATGAGCTGACCGTCCCCGATGAGAACGAGTTGACCGTCAGCGCCGCGGAGATCGTGGAGTTCAACTTCACCAATGGACCCACTACGGACCACCGGGGCGGCTCCGGCATCGTCAACTCCTTTGAGCTTGGCGCCGAACAATGGACCTGGCAGCAGCGGAGCTGGACCGAGACCCCCGCTCCCGAGCCGGGTGAATAAGGAGGATAGGGGAAAATGAAAAGAAAAAGCTTTGTTTTGACCGTCCTCGTCCTGGCGCTGGTCCTCAGCGCCACCATCGGCAGCGCCCTGGCCTACTTCACGGCCAACGCCTCCGCCGTGGGCAGCGTCCCCATCGAGCTGGGCGGCGGCACCCGGATGGAGGAGGAGGTCGGCAGCTGGTCCAAGACGGTCACCATCCGCTATGACACCGGCGACCCCAACAACACCCAGCCCGTATACGTCCGCTTCCGGGCCTTCGGCCCCAGCTATGACGGCGGCGACGGCGCCCTGACCGTCACCGGCGAGGGCTGGACCCAGGAAGGCGACTGGTACTACTACAGCCAGGCCCTTGACCCGGAGCATGCGGACGCCAGCCCGATCTCCGTGCAGATCGCGGAGATGACGCGGGCCCAGTACGACAAGTTCCTGGAGGAGGGCGACGGCCTGGACGTGATCGTGGTCTACGAGAGCGCGCCGGTCCTGTACAACGCCGACGGAAGCCCAATGGACCCCAGGACTCCGGAGATCTGGACCCAGAAGGTCGTCCAGACCAGAGACACCTTCAATGCTGCCGAGAACGGCCCGGAAGGAGGGGAATAAGCGATGTCTAAAATCAGGAAGCTTCTCACCCCGCGGGTGACCATGGGCCTGTTCATCCTGGCCCTGATCCTCCTGCTGATGAGCTCCGTCAGCGGCACCCGCGCCGCGCTGACCTATGTCTCCGACGATTACACCACCGCTATGCAGACCCAGAACATCGGCGTCGCCCTGGTGGAGAACGGCGAGATCCGGTCCCAGGAGACCATGGGCTCCCGGGGCGATAACGACCAGGGCCCCCTGCTGGGCCATATCCCCGGGGGGAAGGATTTCCACCCCAACCAGGAGTACCCGGAGGCGCTCAGCGTTCAGAACGTGGGCACCATCGGCCAGTATGTCCGCGTCACCGTCTACCGCTACTGGGTGGACGATGCCGGCAACAAGCGGACGGACCTGAACCCCGCTTTCATCGGCCTGGATTTCCAGGAGAACGACGACTGGCACGTGGAGAGCCAGACCACCGAGCGCACCGTGCTGTACTATAAGCACGTGCTGCCCGCCGGCGCGCCGGCCAACTCCCCCTTCACCACCACCCTGGTCGTGGACGATGAGATCAACAACGTCTATTCCTCCACTGAGGAGAACGGACGCATCACCTATACCTATGACTACGACGGCGCGTCCTTCTGCGTGGAGGCCGTTGTGGACGCCGTCCAGGAGCACAACGCCGAAGCCGCTATGAAGAGCGCCTGGGGCGTTGACATGAACGATGTGCTCGCTTAAAGCAAGGAGGGAATGGGAATGAAAAAGAAGCTATTCAGCATCCTCCTGACCGCCGCGCTGGTCTTCTCCCTGGGGACCGTGACCGCTTACGCCGATGACCTGACCGGCAACGGCGGCAGCGTCACCTTTACCTCCCAGGCGGAGATGGATGAGCAGTTCAGCAGCGCCAATATCGCCGAGGCCATCAGCCGGTTGCAGCCCGGCGACTCCGTCACCGTCACGGTGGACCTGGCAAACGACAACGACGTGGGCACCGATTGGTACATGACCAACGAAGTGCTCCAGACCCTGGAGGAACAGGGCGGCCACGGCGGCGCGTACACCTACCGGCTGGCCTATACCGCCCCCGACGGGGAGGTCACCGAGCTGTATAACAGCGATACCGTGGGCGGCGAGGACGAGAGCGCGGCCGGCCAGGGCCTGAAGCAGGCCACCAACGCCATGGGCGACTGGTTCTTCCTGGGCACCCTGACAAAGGGCCAGGCCGGGCACCTGAGCCTGACCGTGGCGCTGGACGGCGAGACCCAGGGCAACTCCTATCAGAACACCGCCGCCCGCCTCAAGATGAACTTCGCCGTGGAGCTGGACGACACCAACCGCCGCACCACCTACGTGCGCACCGGCGATGAGAACGACAGCTTTCTCTACATGGGCCTGATGGGCGGCGCCGGGGCGCTGGTCCTGCTGATCGCCATCTACGGCTACGTGAGCAACAAAAAGAAAAAGGAAGGGGGCGCCGGCAATGAAAAGTCTTAAGAAGCTGATCTCCGTCCTGTTCGTCCTCTGCCTGCTGAGCAGCCTGGCCGTCTCCGCTTACGCGGAGGGGGACGTGTACGATTACACGGACGACAACCCCTACCAGACCCGCATCTTCTCCGGCAGCGCCGGCGACTTCGCCAGCGGGGATGTGCAGACCGGCACCGGCGCCGTCTATTTTGACCCCGCTGAGATCGTCCTGGGCGACGGGAGCAAGTACTACGCCAAGGGCATCCGGGAGGCCGGCATCAACAGCGACCAGATCCTGGGCGGCGCCGGCAGCTACGGCGGCGGCAAGGACGCGGACTACGTGGTAGTCTACGGTATGCTGGGCGACCAGGTGGCCTACACGGTCAACTATGTGGACCAGGACGGCAACGCTCTGATCCCCTCCGCGACCTATTACGGCAGCGTGGGCGACGTGATGGTGGTGGCCTACCAGTACATCGAGGGCTACCAGCCCCAGGCCTACAACCTGCGCCGCACCCTCTCCGAGGACCCTGCGGCCAACGACTTCACCTTTGTGTACACCCAGCTGATCACCCTGGTCAATCCCCCCGCGGCCGCGGTGGATGACGCCGGCGGCGCGGTAGCGGTGGACGGCGGCGCGGTGCCGCTGGCCCCGGCTCCCGAGGAGATCATCGATCTGGATGAGACGCCTCTGGGCTTGCTGGACGTGGGCAAGGATGCCATAGAAAACGGCGCTGAGATGTTCGGCCGTCTGCCCGTGGGCGCCCGCGTGGGCCTGATCCTGGTGGACGCCGTGCTCATCGGCATGATCGTCTGGCTGATCGTCCGGCGGAAAAAGAGAAAGGAAGCCGCATGAGAGATAAGGCGCTGAATCCTGAACAGCGTCCCGAAAAGAAAAGGGGCGGGAAGTTCCTTCCCGCCCTTTGCAATGTTCTCGGCACGCTGATTTTGGCCGCGGTGATCCTGACCTTCCTGCCCATAACGGCGCCCCGTCTGCTGGGCTACGAGGTCTATAACGTGGTCAGCGGCAGCATGGAGCCGGAGATCCCCGTGGGGAGCGTGGTGTATGTCAAGCCCGTGGAGCCGGCGGAGATCCAGCCGGAGGATGTGATCGCTTTCCAGCAGGACGAGTCCGTCATCACCCACCGGGTGGTCAGAAACCGCCAGGTAGAGGGAGATTTTATCACCAAGGGCGACGCCAACGAGAAGGAGGACCTGGAGCCGGTGCCTTATATGGCGCTGATCGGCCGCGTGGCGCTGCACCTGCCGGTGCTGGGGAACCTGATGGCCGTCTACACCAGCTTCCTCGGCAAGCTGTATGTGCTGATCTTCGCCGCCTGCGGGGCCATGCTGAACATGCTGGCCTCCCGCCTGCGGGAGAGCGCGGAAGAATAAGCTTTGAAATAGTATTCGGGCCCTTGACTGCTGTCAAGGGCCCGTTTATATGGCCTTTTATTGTGTTTATAGCCATCTCAGCGCGGCCAGGAGCAGCAGATGGGCCGGATAGAATATGTAAAAGAACCACTTATGTACCGGCCGGGAGGAGCCGCCCTGCCCGTTGTAAAAGACCGTCAGCAGCGGCGGCACCAGAAAGACGCCCAGCTGATAGAGCCCGTCCGTCCCGGCAAAGGGGGCGGGGGCGTACTTGGCGTAGACAAAAAAGGCGATGAAGCAGAACAGGCCCCACTTGAGCTTGGGCTTGTCCCGGAGCAGGAAGAAGACCAGCGCCCAAAGCGGGTCGAAATAGCCCCAGTCCCCGTAGCGGGAGAGCCAGATCAGCGCGGCCACGCCCACCAGCCGCAGGAGCAGGGGGCAGCTCTTGTTGTCCCAGAGCCAGAGGACCAGCAGGCTGATGAACAGAGTGTAGATCACGCCGAAGAGGGGGTAGATCACCAGGGTGTTCCCGGAGGCCAGCTGGAAGCACCAGACGCCGGTCCCCGTCAGGAGCCCCGGCAGCAGCCGGATGGGGAGGACCCCGTACTCATATAGGCAGAAGGCCGGCCAGGACAGCAGCGCGAACAGGGCCAGCCGCCCGGCGTAGCGGGGCACACTGCGGGTGTGGACATAGCCCTCGGCCAAAAAGTAGGCCATGGTGGGCCCCGTCAGGCGGCCAAAGAGGTGCATCAGCTGGCCCAAGAGGGTGGTGTCGTCCACCCAGGCCCAGGCGATGTGGTCCACCACCATGGCGGCAATGACCAGGTATTTGATCTGATTGCGGTTCATTTTCATTGGTGGAGTCTCCCTCTTCGGTCAGTCCGGCTTGAAGCCCTCGCCGTGGACCTCGGTGGAGTCCGTGACGAAGGTGAAGGCGGCCGGGTCCGTCAGCCGGATCAGGCGCAGGGTCTGGGCCAGGGCGCTGCGCCGGGTGACGGTGATGATGACCTGTTTTTCCTCATTGGTATAGCCCCCGAAGGCGGGGATGACGGTGGTGCCCCGGTCCATGGACTCCGTCAGCGCCCGGCGGACCTCCTCCCCCCGGCCGGTGACCACATAGATCACCTTGGCGTAGTCCACGCCCTGGGCCAGGGCGTCGATGACCTTGGAGGAGATGAAGATGCAGATGGCCGAGTAGAGGGCCACGTCGATATCCCCGAACACCAGCACGGCGAAGACCACCACCAGCCCGTCGATGCCCAGCACCAGAGCGCCGGAGGACACGTTGGGCAGGGGCCCCCGCTTGAGCAGCAGGGCCAGCAGGTCCGAGCCGCCGGTGCTGATGCCCCGCAGAAACAGCAGGCCCACGCCCAGCCCGCAGCAGAGCCCGCCGAAAACGGCTCCCGCCAGGGGCTTGTCCCCGTAGGCGGGCAGCAGCCAGGCAAAGAGCTCGATAAAGGCCGAGAGCAGCACGGTGCTGGTCAGGGTCATCAGCAGCGACCGGGCGCCCAGGCTGCGCCAGCCCCAGAGCAGCAGGGGCAGATTCAGCAGCAGGGACCAGACGCTGACCCGGATGGGCGTGATGTGGGCCAGGGCCGTGGCCAGACCGGAGACGCCGCCGGGGGCGATGTCGTTGGGGACTGTGAACATGGACACGGACAGCGCCACCAGGGCGCTGCCCAGCAGGCAGAAGAACAGATCCCCCCAGAGCGTTCCCGGCCCCAGCCGGTCCAGGCGTTTTTGCATCGGCACACCTCCCGTCGCCTTTAGTATACCACAGACACGGCGGGCTGTCGAGGGGAAGCGAAAAGCCTCAGCCCCAGAGCAGGCGGCAGATCCAGGCCGAGGAGAGAAAACAGGCCAGATCGGCGCAGAGAGCGGCAGGGACAGCCCACCGGCTATTCTTGACCCCCGCGGCGGTAAAATATACCGCGGTGACGTAAAGGGTGGTCTCGCTGGAGCCGATCATGACGGCGGCAGTGCGGCCGACGAGGGAGTCGGCCCCGAAGCGCCCGATGAGCTCCGAGGCGGCGGCCAGGGCGGCGCTGCCGGACACGGGCCGCAGCAGCATCAGCAGCGAGGTCTCGGGAGGAATGCCCAGAAGCCGGAAAAACGGCCCCAGGATCGTGCCCAGCAGCTCCGGAAGGCCGGAGGCCCGCAGCAGCCAAAGAGCCGGGAAAAGGGCCAGGAGAGCCGGTAAAACGTCCCCCATGACGGCCAGACCCTTCCGGGCCCCGGCGACCAGCGCGTCGTACACGTCCACGCCCCGGCAGG
Organism: uncultured Oscillospiraceae bacterium; assembly: GCA_947626785.1. GTDB lineage: Bacteria > Bacillota > Clostridia > Oscillospirales > Oscillospiraceae > Limivicinus. Next base: position 8,452 of record CANQTO010000031.1, on the reverse strand, counting down.
CGGCGGCCAGCAGCGCGCAGCAGATCAGCAGCGGCGCCGCCAGATCCGTCAGCCCCCGCACGGCCAGAGCCGGCGCAGCAGCGCCGCGGCGCTCAGGCCCGCGCAGACCGACAGCAGGGAGCTGAGCCAGACGGCGGGCAGGATGTCGAAGGCGGCGGAGGCCCCCGCCGCCGACCGGACGGAGGCGATGGTGGTGGGCAGCAGCTGGATGGAGGCGGTGTTGATCACCACCAGCAGGCACAGCTCGTCCCCGGCCCCCGCCAGCCGGGCCATGCCCCGGGCCGCCCGGATGCCCGCCGGGGTGGCGGCGTTGCCCAGGCCCAGCAGATTGGCGCTGACGTTTTCCGACAGGGCGGAGAGGACCTCCCTGTTGGAGGAGGAGCGGGGGAAGAGCCTCCCCAGCAGGGGCCGCAGCAGCCGGGACAGAACCTCTGCCGCACCGGCGCGCTCCAGCAGCTCCATCACGCCGCTCCAGAGGCAGATGGCCCCCGTCAGCTCCAGACAGAAGCGGACGGCCTGGCCGGCTCCCTCCGTCACAGCGGCCCCCGCCGCGGCGCCGTTGCCGGTCAGAGCCGCGCAGAGGGTGGAGAGCAGATATAAGATCAGGAGCAAAACACCCAGCAGCAAACAAACACCTCCACTATTCCAACTTTTGGAAAAATTGAACTTTTTTCCGTGAAAAGTTTTTAATCTGTTAATTTTTTCGGCATAATTTCTTATTGACAGAATGACATTCTTTCCATATAATACCTTCATCTCAGGAGGATAGGAAAATTTGGAAGGCAAGACGAGCGTGAAGCAGCGAGGGGGGAAGAAAATGAAATCCACTGGGATCGTTCGCAAGGTAGACGAACTGGGACGGATCGTACTGCCCATCGAGATGCGCCGCACCCTGGACATCGCCGAGAAGGACGCGTTAGAGATATATGTGGAGGGGGACAATGTTATTCTCCGCAAGTATCAGGCAGCCTGCGTCTTTTGCGACAGTGTGCGGGAGCTGATCAACTACAAGGGCAGAAGCATCTGCGCGGATTGCGTCGGCAAATTGCAGAACAAAGTGTAACGGATCAACGCATGAGAGGGAAAGCGAAAGCCGCCGGAAACGGCGGCTTTCGCCTGCCTAAGAAGGCCCAAAGGGCCTTCTTAGGCAAAAAGATTGCAGCCCGCTGCAGCGCACGACGAACCCCGTCAGGGACGGGGTTTGCGCACGTTTGCGGGCTGAGAAGAGTTTTTGGCGACGTACACGCCGCCGCCAAAAACGATCAGAATTCTTTCGCGCCTGCGGGCGCGAAACTCTGCGAGGCTTTTCTAAAACTTACAGGCCGGAGCTTTTTACTCCGGCCTGTCTTTTCTTATCCGTATCTCCGCTCCCGGGCGGCGCGGACGCTGTCCGGCAGCTCTGCGCCCTCCGTCAGCTCCCGCAGGGTCAGGATGCGGGCCCCCACATTGGCCATGTCCCGCAGATTGGCCTGCTGGATCTCCTCGGTCGCGGAGGAGGTGCAGTCGCTCAGCACGGCCACATTGTACTCCAGGGACAGGGCGTCATAGCAGCTGGCCCGGATGCAGTTGGGCGTGGTGGTCCCCGCTAAGAGGACGGTGTCCACCCCCAGACGGCGGAGGATCAGGTCCAGCTCCGTGTGGAAGAAGGCGGAGAAGCGGGGCTTGAAGAGCGCGTAGTCCCCCTCCCGGGGCCGCAGCTCCTCGGGCGGCTCCGCGGAGATCGCCTCGGGGCAGCCGGGGGACAGGGGCTTGCCCCCCTGGGCCCAGGCCTGGTAGCGGCTGTGCTCCACGTCGCTCCCGTCGGCCCGGTAGCTCCGGGTGACGAAGAACACGGGGATGCCCTCCCTCCGGCAGAACTCCGCCGCGGCGGCGCAGGCGGGCACCGTGGCCGCCGCGCCGGCGATACAGCAGGGGGAGGCCGGGTCCAGAAAGCCCTTCTGCATGTCGATCATGAGCAGGGCGGCGTTTTTAACCATGGTGAACCTCCTTTCTCTCCTCCCGGGAGAGGACCTCGTTGACGGCGGCGTACACCGCCGAGATCTCCAGGGGTTTGGACAGATGGGCGTCCATCCCCGCCTGGAAGCACTTCTCCGCGTCCTCGGAATAGGTGTTGGCCGTCACGGCCAGGATGGGGATGCTCTTGGCGTCGGGCCGGTCCATGGCCCGGATGGCCCGGGTGGCCTCATAGCCGTCCATGTTGGGCATCATTAGATCCATCAGGATCAGGTCAAAGGTCCCCGGCTCCGAGGCGGCGAAGAGCTCCACGGCCTCCCGGCCGTCCTCCGCCGGCACCATCTCCGCCCCGGTCTCCTCGCCCAAGAGCTCGGTGGCGATCTCCCGGTTGAGCTCGTTGTCCTCGGCCAGGAGGATGCGCTTGCCGGCGAAATCGTAGACGGCGGCAGGGCTCTCTGCCGGGCCGCTCTCCTCCGGCCCCCAGTGCAGGGGCTGGGCGCCCTCTACCAGGTCGAAGGGGAGCTCCAGAATAAAGCGGCTGCCCTGGCCGCTGGCGCTTTGGACCTCCACACGGCCGCCCATGAGCTCCGCGTAGCGCCGCACGATGGGCAGACCCAGGCCGGCGCCCCCGTAGTGCTGGGCGACGTCCGCGTCCGCCTGCTCGAAGGGGCGGAAGATCCGCTCCAGCCGCTCCTCCGGGATGCCGGGACCGGTGTCCTCTACCAGGAAGCGGAGCCAGAGCCGCTTTTCCTCCCGCTTCAGCGGGGAGACGGTCAGGGTGACGCTGCCCCGGCCGGTAAACTTCACGGCGTTTGAAAGGAGCTTGGTGAGCATCTGGTTGACCCGGAGCGTGTCCCCCACCAGCTGGGCGTCCACCGCGCCCTCCACCCGGGTCTCAAAGCGCAGGCCCTTATCCGAGGCCTCCTTCCGCCAGACCGCGTTCAGATTCTCCAGAAAGCTGCCCAGATCAAAATGCTCCGGCTTCAGGTCCACCTGGCCGCTCTCCAGCTGGGACATGTCCAGTATGTCGTTGACCAGGGACAGCAGATGCCGGGAGGAGAGGTCCACCTTTTTCAGGCAGTCCACTACCTGACCGGCGTCGTCCAGGTTGTTCCGGGCGATGGCGGTCATGCCGATGATGCCGTTCATGGGTGTGCGCAGCTCGTGGCTCATGCGGCGCAGAAATTCACTCTTGGCCTGGCTGGCCCGCTCGGCCCGCTTCTGGGCGGCCTTCAGCTCCCGGGCGTACCGGTTCATGTTCGCTGCGTAGATCAGAAACAGGCCGAAGAACAGCAGCAGGATCGCCACCATCACCAGCAGGCTGTTGAATTGCAGCTGCTCGGCCAGATTGCTCACCAGCGCGTCGGTCACGTCATAGGGGACCTCCAGCAGGAGGAACCAGTCCGAGCCCTTTGCCGGGGAGTAGTACATGCACTGGAGCCGGCCGGAGATGGTAAAGACCGTCATGCCCGCCCGGCCGGCGGCGAAGTCCTGCCGGATCTGCTCCAGGGAATAGCCCTCCGCGAACTCGGCGTGGCTGTCCAGCTGGCTGAAAATGTCGCTGCCCCGGGGCAGATCGTCATGAAAGGTGTTGTATACAATGAAGCTGCCCTGGCCGGTGACGATGCTGGCGTAGGTCTGGGCCTCCCGGTTTTTCAGGGACAGCTGGGAGCTGAAGGCCTCGCTGTCAAAGCCGGCCAGAATGGCGATAAAATGCGTATCTCCATAGGCCAGCGGCTGGATCTGCTCGGCCATGACGATCATATCCTTGTTGTAGAGGGCCTCATTGTAGGAGATCAGGTGGTTCTGCCCCTCCAGCAGCTCCGGCAGAAAGCTGAGCAGAGAGGCCGCGGGCCGCGCCCCCTCTTTATCGACATACAGGCCCTGCTCGTCCACGAGAGCCACAAAGCCGAAGCCTGTCTTCTCCTCCATCTCCCGGAGAAAGGCGGAGAGGCTCGCCTCGTCCTGTAGATCCCCGGCGTTGACGCTGCCGGCCGCGGTCCGGAGCATGGAAAAGCGGTCCTCCAGGCCGGTGTTGAAATGGCTGGTGATCTGCGCTGTCATCTCCCGCAGATAACGCCGGTTCAGCTCTGCGCTGGACTGGCGCGTCAGCTGGGCGGAGGAGCGGGCCAGCAGGGAAAACAGCAGCACGCACAGGGCGATGACCAGCGGCATGATCAGATAGATCAGCCTGCTCCGGCGGCCGCGGGCCTTTTTTTGCCGCTTGTCCATCTCCTGTTCGCCCCCTCTCCTGTCACAAAGCGCCTGCCCCCGCCGTCGTGCGGGGCATAATACACCAGTCTATCCAATCAAAAGTACTTTAAAATTATTATACAAAACGCGCCCATATTTGTCAAGAAATGGAAATTTAACCCCGCCCCGGCATTCACCTGCCAGGGCGGTTCAAACTCACCGCGCACGATACGGGGCTACCCCCGTATAGAAGTGCGCCCTTTGTTCCAAAGGGACTTTTAATGCTGCTGAAAGCACCGGTCCACCAACGCCTCCAGTGTGCCGTTCTTTGCCGCTTCCGCAGCGTCTCCCTGGGCAAAGTTCTTCGTCTCGGTTTTCAGCGTTTCATCAAAGCCCAGGATGTAATTTGTGGCGATCAGATAGATGATCCTTGTGGGGGCCAGCCCATAGACCTGCTCACGGAGGATATGACGGATGCGCTCCCCGTCGTCCGGGTAGGCAGCCTTGATGGCCGGGCTGTGGAACAGCCGCTTCACTATCTCCGTGATATACAGCCCGGACTTCATATAGAGGTCCGCAAAGGTCTTTGCCGGGTCGTCAAAGCAGCCGGGGTTTTCCGCCTCCAGCTCGTCCACCATCTTTTTCACCACCCAGCGGGGAGTGAAGATCTGGTTTGTCTTCTGAGGCGGGATGTAGTCAAAGATGTCCTCAGTGTGCCCCTCCTCGAAGTAGTTGGCCAGTTCCTCCTTCTTGCGCAGAAACTCCCGGATGGAGTCGTTGAACACCGTCTCGTCAAAGAGCTGCCCCGCGAAGTGGGCTGTCTCTCCGGTGAGCGGGTCCGTGTAATCGCCGCCGTCCCGCAGAAAGCGGAAATCGTCTTCGGTGATGCCGGTGACAGCCAGGAACACATCGTCCTCGGTGTAGTCGTCGAAGTTTGAGAGGGTCAGCCCCTCGTCGCCGTAGGCCATGATAAAGCTGGGGATCGTCCGGGAGAAGCCCCGCAGGTGGTCCCGCACGGAATCCTCCACGGTCTTCTTTTTCTCCTCCGCCTTCTGTCGCTCCATCTGCTCCACGACAGTCGAGGGCTTGTTTTGGATGGTGTCCTGCACCGCCTCCTGAATGGCGCTCTGGAACGCGGCCTGGGCCTCCTGCATGGCGGACTGGAAATCCCGGTCCGCCGCGGCCAGCTCCTCCGGCGTCTCCGCCTCCTGCTGGCGGCGGTTCAGCTCCGCCGCGGCGATGTTCTTCTGCTGGAGGAAATCGTCCCGCAAGGTCCCGAAGGTCCGCTCAATCTCCTGGCTGACCTGCCGCTCGATGCGGTTCCGGGCGGACTTCTTCACCTCGTAGCTGTCCATGACCGGTTCCACCACAGACTTCTTCACGGACTCCTTGACCTTATCCACAAAGGTCTTCACGCTGTCCTCAATGGGCGACCCGCTTTCTTGCAGCGAGGGCAGCTCGGAGAACTGCTCCGTCAGGTCTTCGTATATCTTCGGCCCGAACAGCTCCTGGGTCTTGCCAATGACGATCTCCCGCGGGATGTCCACGTTGCCCTCGCTGTCCACCGGGACAGTCCCCATCTGGGACAGGCTGTCGTTTTTCTTGGCCTTGGGCTCCTCGTGGGCCGGGGTCAGCTTGCCCACGATCTCCTGTACCACGGCAGGCGCGCCGAATACGTTGCTGATGTTCTGGAACAGGAAATTGGACATAAAGCCCCGCCGGACCACCTCCGCGCTCTTGAGCCTCCGGGGGATAGAGAGCACCTGCGCCGCGTCCAGCTCCACCATACAGCCCTCGTCGTCCTCGCCCAGCACGGGGAAGAAGTTCAGAAGCCTCTTGATCTTGGCCCGCCGTTCCTCGCTGGTACCTCGCCCGGCGGCGGTGTCGGGGCTTAAGTTGTTGGCGAAGTCGTCAAAGACGATCAGCGTCCGCGCCGGGTCAAAGTCGAATACATAGGCCGTCTCTTTCCGGTACTGTTTTCCGTCTCTAGTAAACATACAGGGGTTCTGCGCCCGGAAGGCCGCCTGCATATAGGAGGACGGGCTCTGCATATTGCAGAGCATCAGGACGCCGCTCCACTCCGGGATGGTCACGCCCACAGTGAGCTGCCCCACACTCAGGGTGATGGTCTTTTCGTTTGTAGCAATGGCCTGCTTCACCCGGTCAAAGGCTCTGAGGTTCTCGTCGTCATCCTCCAGCCGCCCATCCCCGGCGGCCAGGACGATCTCATACTCCGAGAACACCGGGTCCGCCCTCAGCAGCTTCGCCAGCGCCCGAGCGGAGGCCACCCGGTTCAGAAGCCACAGCGTATGGCTGAGCTCCCCACGCACTTCCGGCGTGGAGAAAGGGTATTTCTCCTGAGTCACCAGGGCGTGGAGGAATTTTTTGATCTCCGCCTCGTGGAGAAAAGCGCCGGACTCGTTGGTGGCGAAAAACTCATTCAGGTCAAAGGCATAGTCCACCGTGCCCTCATCGGATAAGTCTGCGCCCCGCTGGATCTGGTCATAGATCATGTTGGAGAGCTGATAGGTGAACATGGCCAGCCGGGGGAGCGGCTCATAGGGGTTGTACGCCTCCCCGGTCCAACGCTCTTTCGCATCCTGTTCGTCGGCATAGGTCCAGTTGAAGATCTGATCGGCGCTGAACTGACCGTCTGCCAAAGCCTTGAAGGGCGTCCCGGACAAGTACAGGGTGTGCCGGCGCTTGATATTCTGAAACGCCCGGTCGGTGCGCATGGTGTCCACGCCCTCCTGGGCCTCGTCCACGATCAGCAGGTCAAAGCTCAGCTGACTCATCCACTTCAGCTTGTCGTACTGTCCGCCGAAGTATACGGAGCCCTTCAGCCCCTGGAGGGACTCAAAGGCCACCATCCCCTTGTACTCCTCGTCGCCCCACAGGTGCAGGTGTCCAGCGTACTGCTCCCGGGACATCACGCCCTTTTTGCCCTTCAGCGCGTCCGTGTCGGAGACGAAGGCCAGCTTGCCCCGCCAGCCGATGAACTTGTTGAAGTCCTCCGCCCAGGAGTTGGCGATGCTGGGCCGGTTCGTCACGATCAAGACCTTGTCAAAGCCCATCTGACGTATAAGGTCATAGGAAGTCAGCGTCTTGCCGAAGCGGGGCTTGGCATTCCAGAGAAATTCCTTGCCGCCCTTTTCAAAATACGCCTTCGTCATCTCCACGGCTTCCCGCTGTTCCCGGCGAAGCTGATAGTCGAAGCGCTCCGCCCCGTCGTAGACGGAACGGCGGCAGGCAAAGTCGTTAAAATACAGCTGGGAGCGGGCCCCGTCGATGTGGAACAGCTCGGTCCCCCGCTCCCGTTCCACCTGCTTCTCCACCTCCAGGAACTTGTGGAAGTCCTTGTCGGTGAAGGAATCCCCGGAGCCGTCCTTGAACATGGCCAGGTCCATCCACTCCAGCTTGGTGCGGATGCCCGGCGTGTGGGTCTGCTGCCGGATGCGCTCCTGGGGCGTCTGCTTTTCCGTATAGCCGATCTTGACCCAGCCCTCCCGGTAGCTGACGCCCGGCTGGCTGTAGCAGTAGACCATGGGCACGACGTTCACAAAGGGCCTGATCTGTACTGCCGCCATATCACGCCATCTCCTTTACATGGGATTCGATGAACGCGATCTCGGCCTCGTCCAGCCCGTATTTGGCGTAGAGCTGCCGGTCGATCTCCGGGATGGACTTTGTCCAGTCGATATCGGAGGAAGGGGTGAAGTCTTGGAGGGGGACGTAACGCCAAGTGCCAATATCGTTATGCTGCGTAATCTTTAATACGCCTAGCATTGTTCGCAAAAATTTTGTTTTGATATACTTTGCCAAATGTTCAGCTTCTTGACGCGTATTGAAATTTCCAACCCCAATATATGTTTGCGTATAACCTTGATTGGGCTCCAAAATAATAGGCTGGCTTAATGTTTCACCAAATGCCCCACCACCGCTAGCAGCTCCTACAAGCGTCTTCCAGTTAAACAGATTTTCGTGTGAAAGATCAATAAAGCTCTTAGGAAAGAATCTCCATTGACGTTTGTTCTTTATCACTCCCAGAATACATACATCATCGGAAAATGTTTTATCTACAGTAAATAAATCTATTTTCTCAAAAATATTGTTTCTGAATCTCTTATCCCTTCCATTACTTCCAATAACATTTTTATACTCTGGGTACTCTTGATACAAAGTATCTAAATTAGGGCTTGTTTTGAACATAAAAATTAGATAGGAATTTAGATTATCTCTTTAGAAGTTCTTAAATGTCGGTATAGCCCGTATTTTCGGGCTTTCCCGGCATTTTTGATATGGGGAG
>CANQTO010000030.1 GCA_947626785.1 uncultured Oscillospiraceae bacterium | reverse complement strand
GGCCCCTTTAGGGGCTGCTAGCATCATGCCCTTCTAGGGCTTATTCAAGCCTCCGGCTTCGCCGGAGGTTTTGACTGATCTTCTATTTTTCGATCACCTGGGCGCTTTTGCGCGGGGCCGTGCGCCAGTAGCGGACGGCGGGATAGCCCAGCAGCATACAGGCCGCCACGGTCCGGTCCCCGGTGCCCAGCCAGTCCTTCAGCTCCCGGCTGCTCTCCACCAGGCGCTGGAGGTAGCCGTTATACTGGGCCCCCAGGCCCTGGGCCGCCGCCATCAGCTCCATGTCCTGGGCGGCAAGCCCTGCGTCCAGGGGCCGCTTGGAGCAGACGAACAGCACCGCCGGGGCATTCCGGAAGAGTGTGTCCTCCCGGTTATCCCGCTGGTAGCGGCGCAGGAAATAGACGAAATTCCGCAGCAGCGGATCCTCCCGCCACTCAGGCTCCATGCTCTCCACATAGCCCCAGACCCGGCGCTCCAGCTCCGCCCGCTCCTCCTGCACCAGGATGAACAGGCAGTCCTGGTTGTTTTTGGCCGTGGTGGTGTAGCGCCCGGCCTCAAACAGCAGCCGCAGCTTCTCTTTCTCGATCTTTTGCTCTGTAAAGCGCCGGATGCTCCGGCGCTCCTTGATGAGCCGCAGCAGTTTTTCCGGCTCCACCGCGGGTCCGGTCCCGCAGGGCTCCACATCCGCCATATCGTAATCCGGGATGCTCACCGCCCCCACGGGGCAGACAGCCACGCAGTGCCCGCAGAGCAGGCAGTCCCCCTCGGGGGGCTGGACCTTGCCCTCTCTCACCTGGATCGCTCCGCTGAAGCAGTCGGCCTGGCACTGGCCGCAGCCGATGCAGAGCGTCTGATCGACCTGGATCATATGCGTTCCCCTTTCTTTCGCTTCAAAAGGCGCCCTTCGACCGGCGGGAGGATCTCATAGGACTCGGCCAGGAACAGCCCGGCCAGCAGGAAGAAGAGCAGGCCCCGGTTGTCGGTGGAGCTGAACATATTGACCTCCATCATGCTGTCGATCAGGAAGCCCAGAAGCAGCAGGCCCAGGATACGCGGCGGCAGTCCGACAGCCGGATCCGGGGAGAAGAAGACCATCCCGATCCGCAGCAGCAGGAGCAGGCTGATCGCCAGGACCAGCAGGAAGCCGGGCAGCCCCGTCACCATCAGGACCTGCATCAGATAGTTGTGCATATGTTCATGGGGCTCCGCCGTATACTGGTTCACATAGGGCATGATATCCGCCCACTGGGAGCCGCGCAGGATCCGCATGGGGTCCCGGAGCAGCGTAAGCAGGCCGCCGCGGAAAATGGCCGTCCGGCCGTTCAGGCTGAGCATATCCCCGCTGAGGTCCCGTTTGTCCTCATAAACGCTTCCCTCCGGCGCCGTTTCCGAGGCGGGCAGCGGCGCGGCGGTCCCGCTCGCCGGCACATTCTCCTTGGCCGGTACGCTCTCCGTGGCCGGTACATTTTCCGCCGCCGGCACATTCTCCGCTGCCATCGCTCCGGACACCAGCCGCGCGGTGAGATCAAAGCTCTTGTAGCCAACCGGCACCGCCAGCGCCATCACAAGGACCGCCGCCAGGACCTGCACCGCCAGCCGCTGCCGGGGGAGGGCCCGGCGCAGCAGCAAAAGCAGGGTCAGGCCAAAGCAGATGGCGAAAGCGAGCATAACGGTCCGGCTGAAGGTGAAGACGATATTGAAATAGTACACGGCGGCCGCCAGCACGATGGGGACGCGCCAGAGCTTCCTCCGGCAGGCGAAAAACTGGTAGATCATCAGGAAGAGGGCGATGAAGAACAGCAGCGCCATCATGTTCGGGTGGGTCTCCAGCAGGGTCAGGCGGGACACAGGCTCCGCCGCTGCTATGGACGCCAGTTCCTTCTCCGTAACGGGGTTGATGAGCGTCCTTCCGGTGAAGACCGTATAGATGCCCAGAAGCCCGACGGCAAAATAGAAGAGGCCCACGGTCCCGGTCAGCCAATCGAGGTATCTCCTCCGCCCCTCCCGGCTGAGCAGCATCCCCACGGGCAGCAGCACGCTGCACAGGGCCATGCCGCAGCAGGTCCTGAACTCGAAACCGGTCTGGAGCCACAGCTGCCCGTTCATCAGCCGGGACAGGTAGAACCAGAGGGCATAGGCGGCCATCAGCCGGCACTCCAGCCCGTCCCGCAGGCCGCGGAAGAAATAGTAGAACGCTACCGCCATCGGGATGGACAGCAGGACATAGGTGCTCTCGATCGTCTCGCTCAGATAGATATTCAAATCCCCGTATATGGTAAAAAGCGTAAGCAGAAGCGCGTACAGCACATGGGCCTGGGCCCAGCGCCGCTCCCTGAGGTCGGTGATCGTCTCCGCCATAAGATCATCCCCCGAAAGAACCAAAGTGAAAAAACTATCGACAAAGTCCATTTGAGATCGAATAAACAGCCGCGTGCGGCTATTATATCGTATTTTTTAGAAAAAGGAAAGCCCCCGGCGCAAAAAACTCAAGCTTTAGGCCGCCTTCCTTTTTCGCCTTGCCTGCGGGGCCGGAACGTGTTATACTGTCTTGTGATCTGCAAAACCATCCCTGGCAGAAAGCTGCCGTAAGGAGCGCGCTATGAGTCTCAAAGCGATCTTGGCTATTCTTCTGTGCAAGGCCCTGCGCCTTGTGTCCCGCCTGCTGCACCGGGGCGGCACGGCCATGCCCGGCCGCTTTGCCCTGAAGCTCTGCCCGAATCTGCTGGCCCTGTTGGCTAAGGATGTGAAGTCCGTGGCCATCACCGGCACCAACGGCAAGACCACCAGCGCCCGCATGGTGGAGGAGGCCTTTGCCGGCCAAGGGCTGAACTATTTTGCCAACCGCTCCGGGGCCAATCTGATCAGCGGCATCACCACGGAGTTTGTGATGAACTGCACGCTGACCGGAAAGATGCGCAAAGACTACGCCGTCATCGAGTGCGACGAGGCGGCGGCCAGGATGGTGTTTGGGCAGCTCAAGCCCCAGGTCATTCTGGTGACCAATCTCTTCCGGGACCAGCTGGACCGCTACGGCGAGGTGACCCACACCCTGGAGAATATCCTGGAGGCCGTCAAGGGCGCGCCGGAGGCTCTGCTCTGCCTGAACGCCGACTGCTCCCTCACCGCCTCCCTGGCGGACAGGCTCCCCAACCGGGTAGTTTACTTTGGCATCGACGGCAGCGCCGTCCCCGCCCGGCTCAAGCCGGAGATCTCCGACGCCACCCACTGCATCCGCTGCAAGACCGAGTATGAGTACGACTATATCACCTACGGCCACCTGGGGGGCTTCCGCTGCCCCAAGTGCGGCTACCGCCGGCACAAGGCCGATTACGCCGTCACGGACATCGTCCAGCAGCGGCCGGACGGCAGCAGCGTGGTGATGGACATCAAGGGGAAAAAGGAGCTGGCGGACGTGAACCTGCCCGCCATGTACAACATCTATAACGCCGCCGGAGCGGTGGCCGCGGTGTCGGAGATGGGCCTGGGCGTCCAGGCGGCCATCGCCGCCCTGGGCCGCTTCAAGTGCGGCTTCGGCCGCATGGAGCCCTTCGATCTGGGCCAGGGCGGGGCTACCATGATGCTGGTGAAAAACCCCGCCGGCTGCAACCAGGTCATCGAATTTTTGCAGAACATCCCGGGCCGCTTCAACCTGGTGGTCTGCCTCAACGACCGGAGCGCCGACGGCACCGACGTGTCCTGGATCTGGGACGCAGACTTTGAGGGTCTGGCCGCTCTGAGCAGCCGCCTGGAGAATGTGGTGGTCTCCGGCGACCGTGCCGGGGATATGCGGGTGCGCATCAAGTACGCCGGAATCCCCGACGGGCGCATCGCCATGGAGCGGGACTATGAGAAGCTGGTGGACTGGATGGCCAGGCAGGAGAAGCCCATCTACATCATGCCCACCTACACCGCCATGCTGGAGCTGCGGCAGGAGGTCATCAAGCGCTGCGGCGGTCAGGATTTCTGGGAATAAGGAGGGACTCTTATGGAACTGAGGATCTGCCACATGTACCCGGACGTGCTGAACCTGTACGGCGACCGGGGGGACATCCTGTGCATGAGCCAGCGGCTCAAGTGGCGGGGCCTGGGCGTGGAGGTGACCCGCCTGCCCATCGGCCAGACCGCCCGCCTGGCCTCCTACGATCTGGTCTTCATCGGCGGCGGGCAGGACTTTGAGCAGCAGGTGCTGCTGGAGGACCTGCACCGGGGCAAGGACCGGGAGATCCGGGCCGCCGTGGAGGACGGGATGCCCTTTTTGGCCATCTGCGGGGGCTATCAGATGCTGGGCAATTATTACGAGACCTACGACGGCCAGCGCTGCGACTTCATCGGCGCCATCGACATCTATACCGTGGGCTCTAAAAAGCGCATGATCGGCAACTATAAATTCCAGTGCAGCCCGGAGGCCGGGGGCAGCCTGGTGGTGGGCTTTGAAAACCACAGCGGCAAGACCCGGCTGGGCAGCTCCGTCCGCCCGCTTGGCAAGGTGCTCTCCGGCTACGGCAACAACGGGGAGGACGGCACCGAGGGCGCCCACTACAAAAACGTCTTCGGCACCTACAGCCACGGCCCCCTGCTGCCCAAGAACCCGGCCTTCTGCGACCATCTGCTGCTGACCGCCCTGACGCGCAAGTACGGCGCGGCGGAGCTGGAGCCCCTGGACGATACCGCCGAGCTCTTTGCCCACGACGAGATGGCGGCCAAGCTGTAAAGAGGGGTGTAGGCATGAGAAAGATAGACCTGCATGTCCATACCACCGCCTCCGACGGCAGCTATACCCCCGCCCAGGCGGCCCAGCTGGCCGCCCGGTTGGGTCTGGCGGCCATCGCCGTCACCGACCACGACACCGCCTCCGGCTGTGCCGAGGCCGCCGCGGCAGGCAAGGCTCTGGGCCTGGAGGTGGTGCCCGGCATCGAGATCAGCACCAAATTCCAGCGGGCGGTACATATCTTAGGCTATTACATCGACCCGGAGGCGGAGAGCCTGGCCGCCGTGACGGCTTGGCTCATCCGGGACCGGGACGAGCGGAACCGAAAGATCGCCCAGCTGATGGCCGCCGACGGGCTGCCCGTCAGCTATGAGCAGATGCAGCAGCGCTTCGGTGAGGTGATCGGCCGGCCCCATTTTGCGGAGCTCCTGGTGGAGCTGGGCCTGGCGGCAGATATGAAGGACGCCTTTGACCGCTACGTGGAGCGGGGGCAGAAGTACTACCTGCCCCGGACCATCCTCCCCATCGAGCGGGCCCTGGAGATCATCCTCCAAGCCGGAGGGATCCCCGTGCTGGCCCACCCCTTCCAGTACCGGCTGGACGACGCCGGGCTCCGGGAGCTGATCGAGCTGTGCCTGAACTGCGGGCTGCGGGGCATAGAGTGCCGCTACACCGGCTACTCGCCGGAGCAGAGCCGGTACCTGGAGGCCCTGGCGGAGGAATACGGCCTCATCAAGACCGGCGGCAGCGATTTTCACGGCCAGGCCAAGCCCCAAATAAGCCTGGGCAGCGGGGACGGCGGCCTGGAGGTGCCCTACGACTTCTTAGAGCGGCTAAAGGAAGAACACCTGAAGAATCCATAATTCAACTGCCGGAGCGGTTTTCCCGCTCCGGCAGTTTTGTCAGTTTTTACCATATACATTTGTGCAGCTCTCACAAAAAGCGAAAAATTTTCCGCCGGGATGAAACTTTTGCCCCCAAAAAAGCGTTTATATAAGTGAACACAAAAAATATTAAAGGGGGCGGGACCGATGCGCGAGAAAACCTTTGTCTGTACGGGGATCTTTTTGATCCTGATGATCCTTCTGGGCTCCTGGGCCTTATTCCGCGTGGAGGCCCTGGCCTATGGCCCCGCCGAGCCGGAGGGCAGCGGCGGGCCCCTGCCGAACTTTGTCTACAACCCGGAGTGTATCCAGAGCTCTCCCCTGCTGGGGGTCAAGCATTTCAGCTCCGGTGTGGTGCTCCCCGGGGATCTCTCCGGCGCGGCAGAGGCGGCCTCTTCCGTTATCCGGGGCCGGGTGACAGAGGTCTACTACACCTTTGCCGATGGACAGGCCTGGACCCAGGCCAACATCCAGGTGCTGGACTGCCTGAAGGGCGGGCTCTCCGGCAGCATCTGCGTCTACTTTCAGGGCGGCTACGCCTCCGCTGAGGACTTCGGCGCCCGCTACGGCGGCGGCGAGGGCCGGGAGGGCTTTTACCGGGTGGTCGCCGACGGCGTAGAACTGCCCGTTGAGGGCCAGGAGAGCTATTTCTTCCTCAAGGCGCCTCCCGAGGGCTCCGCCCTGCCGGAGGGGGCCTGGGTCCTGGCCTGCGGCTCCGCCTCCGTCCTGGCCCCGGAGCCGGACGGCCTGATCCGCGCCTCCAGCGGCAGCTGCTACACCGGCCGGCAGCTCCGGGAGCTGGTGGGATAAATGATAAGGCTGTGAGCGGTATCCGGCAAAGGCAAGAACGGCAACAACGGATGTACTCGCCACGCGAAGGATCCGCAGTCCCTGGCCGAGGATCTCCTGGACCGCCAACTTCACGGAAAAACATACTCTGGCTATGGCAGCATAATGAAAAACCGCAAATTCCGGATGCCTGCAAAGCAGGTTTCCGGAATCTGCGGTCGCGACAGCGCCGCGGGCGCTGTCATTTTTATATTGTCCGGCTGTCTCTCAGAAGATGGCCACGACGGCGCCGTTGTAGGTCTCGTCGATGAAGCTCTTCACGGCGTCGGACTGGAGGGCCTTCAGCAGGGCCTGGACGGCCTCGTTGTTCTCGTTGCCCTCTTTGACGCAGAGGATGTTGGCGTAGGTCTGGGCGCCGTCGCCGGAGGCGTCCTCCACGGCCAGAGCGTCGGTGCCCGCGTTCAGGCCGCCCTGGAGGGCGTAGTTGCCGTTGATAACGGCCAGATCCACTTCGGGCAGCACGGTGGTCAGCTGAGCGGCCTCCGTCTCCACGATCTCCACGTTCTTGGGGTTCTCGGCAATATCAAACTTGGTGGCGTTGGAGGAGGCGTCAATGCCGTCCTTCAGGGTGAGGACGCCCTCCTGCTGGAGCAGGAGCAGAGCGCGGGTTTCGTTGGAGCCGTCGTTGGGAACGGCGATCTGGGCGCCGTCGGGCAGCTCGTCGATGGAAGCGGTCTTGCCGGCGTAGATGCCGAAGGGCTCGTAGTGGATGGCTCCCACGCTGACCAGGTGGGTGCCGTTCTCAGCGTTAAAGGTGTTCAGATAGGGGGTATGCTGGAAGTAGTTGGCGTCCAGGTCCCCGTCCTCAACGGCCAGGTTTGGCTGCACGTAGTCGCTGTACTCTACGATGTCCAGGGTGATGCCCTGCTCGGCCAGAGCGTCCACGACCTGCTCCAGGATCTCGGCGTGGGGGGTGGGAGAGGCGCCGACCTTCAGGGTGACGGCGGCGGGAGCCTCTTCAGCGGGGGCTTCCTCAGCGGGAGCTTCGGCAGGGGCCTCGGCGGGGGCTTCGGTGGCAGCGGCGGGGGCAGAGCTGCCGCCGCAGGCGGCCAGGGACAGGGCCAGAACCAGGGCCAGGATCAATGCAAGCGTCTTTTTCATGGTTGTTTCTCCTTCTTTTAAAAAGATTTGGCATATATGTTAAGGGTTTTGCCAACAAATTAAGGGTATAGCCCGTTACCGGCTCCGCTTGTCGGAGCGTTTGACGATCTGGTTGCCGATGCTCTGGATGATCTGCACCAGGAGGATCAGGACGATGACCATGGCGTAGAGCACCGGGGGGTTGGGCCGGTAGTAGCCGTAGTTGATGGCGATGGTGCCCAGGCCGCCGCCGCCCACGGCGCCGGACATGGCCCCGTAGCCGCAGACGGTGATGAGGGCCACGGTCAGGTTGGAGAGCAAAGCGGGCTTTGCCTCGGGGATGAGCACCTTGCAGACGATCTGGAGGGTGCTGGCGCCCATGGCCTGGGCCGCCTCCACCACGCCCGCATCCACCTCCCGGACCGAAGTCTCCACCAGCCGGGCCACGAAGGGAAAGGCGGCCACCGCCAGGGGGACCAGCATGGCCTTGCAGCCCACCCGGGTACCCACCACCAGCTTGGATAGGGGCAGCACCATAATGAGCAGGATCAGGAAGGGCACGGAGCGCAACAGGTTGATGATCACGTTGATAGCCTGCATCAGCGGCTGGGGCATGGGGTGGATGCCGTCCTTATCCCCGGTCACCAGCAGCACGCCCAGGGGCAGGCCGATAACGAAGGCCAGGAGCGTGGGCACGAAGGTCATGAGCAGGGTCTCGCCGATGGCGGTGAGGAATTCCTCCTCCATGATATTCCGCAGCAGCTCCCAACTGGCCTCACTGAACATAATCGGTCACCTCCTCCACGGTCACGCCGGGCACATCCCGCAGGTAGATCAGGGCCCGGGCGGCGTCTGTCTCGTCCTCCGGCAGGCCCAGGACCATCTCGCCGAAGGTCTCGTCGCCGATGCTGTGGGTGTCGGCGGTGATGATATTGACCTTGATGCCCTGCTCCACCGCCAGGGTGGAGATGACGGGCTCCCCGGCGGAGAGGCCGTTGAAGGTCAGGCGCACCTGCCGGTTGGCGGGCAGGCTGTGGATCTTCTTCCCCTCGGGCATCACCAGGCGGCGGCCCGCCTCGGTGCGGGGGTTGGAGAAGATATCCGCCACGTCGCCGCTCTCCTGGATGACGCCGCCGTCCAGGATGGCCACCCGGCCGCAGATCTGCTGCACCACCCGCATCTCGTGGGTGATGACGACCACGGTCACCCCCAGGTCCCGGTTCAGCTGCTTGAGCAGGGCCAGGATGGACTGGGTGGTGGTGGGGTCCAGGGCGGAGGTGGCCTCGTCGCAGAGGAGCACCTTCGGGTCGCTGGCCAGGGCCCGGGCGATGGCCACCCGCTGCTTCTGGCCGCCGGAGAGCTGGGAGGGATAGGCGTCCGCCTTGTCGGGCAGGCCCACGATCTCCAGCAGCTCCTTGGCCCGCTTTTTCCGCCAGGCCGCCTCGCCCCGCAGGCCGCCCAGCTCCAGGGGGAAGCAGATGTTCTCCAGGGCCGTGCGCTGCATGAGCAGGTTGAAGCCCTGGAAGATCATGCTCATGCCCTTGCGGGCCTGCCGCAGTTCCTTGGGCCTCATGGCGGTCAGGTCCTTCCCGTCCAGGAGCACCTGGCCGGAGGTCGGCCGCTCCAGCAGGTTCATGCAGCGGACCAGGGTGCTCTTGCCCGCGCCGCTCAGGCCGATGATGCCGAAGATCTCCCCGTCGCCGATGTCCAGGTTCACATCGTCCAGGGCCCGGAACTTCGACCCGTCGGCCAGGGTGAAGTCCTTACAGAGGTGCTTGATCTCGATCATAGTCTTGTTTATCACTCCAACAAAAAAAGGACCAGGAAGCTCGCATGCTTCCCGGTCCTGTCAGCTCAAATGGCGTTCAGACGGCTGTGAAACAAAGCGAACGGCGATTTTGCGCGCACATCATCGGGCACATGCGGAACATGTACATCATCATAGCCATCATGCAGCTGTAGGCTTTGAAAACGCGCATCGCTGTCTGCTCCTTTCACAGTGTAGCCGAATTATACGGCGCTGAGGCCCGTTTGTCAACCGTTTTCTTTGAAAAATTTGCAGCTTTATCGAAAAACGCCGAAATTGGCCCGGCGTCCGCCGGAACTTTTGGTGGGAATAGCCCCCGCCGGAAAGTCTGTTGAAAAAGCGGGCGGGATATGCTATGATGGATAAAATAGTCATAAACAAGGGTGCGCGATATGGCTTTGACCGTTTTGAGGATGGGGGCCTTCCTGCTCTCCGCGGGCGGGTATGTCCTGCTGCTCCACCGCAAATTTCATCTGGACCCGGCCTTCGCTCCGGCGCTGTTCTGCGCCGGGGTCAGCAACGCGCTGCTCTGCGCGGGGCTGTTGAATCTGCTGCCGCTGGTCTGGCCCCTGCTCTTTTTGGGCGGGTTCTGGCTGCTGTTCCGCTACGGCCTCCCGGTCCTGAAGGAGCGGCGCTCCCCTTCCCGCCGCCATTGGATCCTCTGCGGGGCTTTTCTGCTGGGCCTGGCCTATTTCGCCTGGCTGCTGTGGGGCCTCCGGGTCAATGAGTACGACAACTTCAGCCACTACGCCACCGTGCTGATAGACATGCTCCGCTCCAACGCCCTCCCCAGCTTCAAGAGTGTCAACATCGACTTTCAGGCCTACCCGGTGGGCAGCACGCTCTTCCAGTACTATGTCTGCCGCGTCGTGGGAAAAGCGGAGTTCGTGGCCCTGTGGGCCAATATGTTCATCACCCTCAGCGGGGTCCTGGCCGTGGCGGCCTTCGCCCAGGGGAAGAAGGGCGGCTTTCTCCCCGTGCTGGCCTTCGGCCTCTTTGCCCTGCTCTGGCGGGCGGATATGAACAGCCTGCTGGTGGACACCATCCTGCCGGTCAGCGCCGTCTCCGCCTTCGCCATGCTCTACTACTACAGAGGCGAGCCGAAAAAGGCCGCCTGGCTTGCCGGGCTGTCCCTCTGCTTCGTGACCAACATCAAAAACAGCGGCTTCTTCTTCGCCGGGGCCTGTCTGATCTGCCTCTGGGTCTGGCTGCGGGGCCTCCCGCGCCGGGAGCGGCTGCGGGCGGTGGGCCTGCCCGCCGCCGCCTGCGCCGCCCTGCTGCTGATCTGGCAGCGGCACACGGCCATGGTCTATCTGGACGCCGCCCACACCCGGCACGCGCTGACCCCCCATTACATTCTGCAAACTCTGGGGGAAAAGGATCTGGCGGAGTTCGCCGCTACCGCCAAGGCCCTGTTCCTGCGCTGCTTCGACCCGGCCAACGCCGCGTTCCAGGCCCTGCTGCTGCTGAGCCTGTCCCTGCTGCTGGCGGCGCTGCTCTCCAAGGGCTGCCGCTCCCCCTTCCTCCGCGCGGCCGGGCTGGCCTGGGCGCTGTATCTGTGCTATCACCTGGGTCTGCTCGCCATGTACATCGGCTCCATGCCCCCGGGCGGCGACCTGGGCCTGGCCGGATATGAGCGCTACGCCGGCTCTGTTCTGGTCTTTGTCCTGGGCGCTGCCGCCGTCCTGACGGAGGCCGGTTTCGAGCCCGCCGCCCTGCCGGACCGTCGGAGGGCGCTGGCCCTCTGCGCCCTGCTGCTGTTTCTCCTGCCCCTCGTCCCCTATCGTAAAACCGCCGTGGCCCTCTTCTCCCGCGGCTACCACCAGCGGCTCTATGAGGAGACGGACCGGTATCTGCTGGACCAGGTCCTGGAGCGCTGTGAGGTGCCGGAGGGGCTGAATTATCTTTTATACACAGAGAACTCGCCGGATTATCTCGCCTATGTGGCCCGGTATGAGCTTTGGACCGGCACGGCGGAGGCCTTCGGCCCTCAGGAGGAGCTGAGTCCGGAGACGCTGGAGGACTGCGACTACTTCCTCTATCTGCAAAACACCGCCCCCCTCCGGGAGAAGCTGGCCGCCTGCGGCTGCACGATCCCGGACGACGGCCTGCCCGGCGTCATTCAGCTGAGATGAAATTTTCCCCCGCCCAGCGGGGGGATTTTTCATCCTCACGAAAAATTTTTTGAATCTCCCTCTTGACAGGAGGAGTTAAAGCTATTAAACTGTCAGGTGGTTAGAGAAAGCTAACCATTTCATTTGCTCCGCGGTTAGGGAGCCCTAACCGCCAGGAAGGGAGAGAGATATGATGCCGCTTACGCTTGCGTCCCCCGGGGAGGAGAACATCATCCGCCATGTGGGGGGCAATCCGCAGCTGAAGAAGCACCTGGAGGACATGGGCTTCGTGGCCGGAGGCACGGTCACGGTGGTGTCCGCCATTGCCGGCAACCTGATCGTCAGCGTGAAGGAGTCCCGGGTGGCCATCAGCCGGGAAATGGCCGGAAAGATCATGATATGAGGAGGAGAGAGAACGCATGAACACACTCAGACAAGCAGCCATCGGTTCCACTGTCAAGGTGGTGAAGCTCCACGGAGAGGGCGCGGTGAAGCGCCGGATCATGGACATGGGCATCACCAAGGGCGTGGAGATCAAGCTGCGCAAGGTGGCACCCCTGGGCGACCCGGTGGAGATCACCGTGCGGGGCTATGAGCTGTCCCTGCGCAAGGCCGACGCCGAGATGATCGAGGTGGAAAACCTGGGCGGCAGCGGCCATCCCTATACTTGAACCCCGCTTTTCTTTGCCCAAAAGTTAGAGGATTTTAACTCAAAAAAGGAGTAAGCAAGATGGAAAAACAGATCAAGATCGCCCTTGCCGGCAACCCCAACTGCGGCAAGACCACCCTCTTTAACGCCCTGACCGGGTCCAACCAGTTTGTGGGGAACTGGCCCGGCGTCACGGTGGAGAAGAAAGAGGGCAAACTCAAAAAGCACAGCGACGTGGCCGTCATGGACCTGCCGGGCATCTACTCCCTCTCCCCCTACACCCTGGAGGAGGTAGTGGCCCGCAACTACCTGATCGGTGAGCGGCCCGACGTGATCTTAAACATCGTGGACGGCAGCAACCTGGAGCGGAACCTCTACCTGACCACCCAGCTGACCGAGCTGGGCATCCCGGTGGTGGTGGCCGTCAACATGATGGACATCGTCCGCAAAAACGGCGACAGCATCAACACCAAGGAGCTCTCCCGGGCTCTGGACTGCCCCGTCTTTGAGATCTCCGCCCTGAAGGGCGACGACGTCACCCAGGCGGCGGAGGCCGCCGTTCAGGCCGCCGTCCACGGGAAGACCGTCCCCCAGCACCGCTTCTCCGGCCCGGTGGAGCACGCCATCGCCCACATCGAGGAGGCCGCCGTCCACGACCTGCCTGAGGAGCAGCAGCGCTGGTACGCCATCAAGATCTTCGAGCGGGACGCCAAGGTGCTGGAGCAGCTGGCCATCGACAAGGAGGTCCTGGCCCATATCGAGCAGGACATCCAGGCCGCCGAGGAGGAGCTGGACGACGACGCGGAGAGCATCATCACCAACGAGCGCTACATCTATATCGCCGGGCTGATGAAGGGCTGCTGCAAGAAGCAGGCCCGGGGCCAGCTGAGCCGTTCCGACCGGATCGACCGGATCGTCACCAACCGGATCGCCGCCCTGCCCATCTTCGCCGTGGTCATGGCCGCGGTGTACTGGGTGGCTATGGGCCCCTTCGGCTCCTTCCTGACCGATTGGACCAACGACGTGCTGGGTACCCAGTGGCTGGTGGAGATCCCCCGGGGCTGGCTGGAGGGCTGGGGCGTGGCCGACTGGCTGGTGGGCCTGGTCTGTGACGGCGCTCTGGCCGGCGTAGGCGCGGTGCTGGGCTTTGTGCCCCAGATGCTGGTGCTGTTCATCATGCTGGCCATCCTGGAGGACTGCGGCTACATGGCCCGTGTGGCCTTCATCATGGACCGGATCTTCCGGAAGTTCGGCCTGAGCGGCAAGAGCTTCATCCCCATGCTCATCGGCACCGGCTGCGGCGTGCCCGGCGTCATGGCCTCCCGCACCATCGAGAACGAGCGGGACCGGCGCATGACCATCATGACCACCTGCTTCATCCCCTGCGGGGCTAAGATGCCCATCATCGGCCTGATCGCCGGCGCTCTGTTCGGCGGCAGCAGCTTAGTGGCCATCTCCGCCTACTTTATCGGCGTGGCCGCCATCATCCTCTCCGGCATCATGCTCAAGAAGACCAAGCTCTTCGCCGGTGATCCGGCGCCCTTCGTCATGGAGCTGCCCGCCTATCACGCCCCCACCGCCGGCAACGTGCTCCGCTCCATGTGGGAGCGAGGCTGGTCCTTCATCAAGAAGGCCGGTACCATCATCCTCCTGTCCTCCATCGTGCTCTGGTTCCTTCAGGCCGTGGGCTGGGAGAACGGCTCCTTCGGCCTGGTGGAGGATATGGACCACTCCATCCTGGCCGCCGTGGGCAGCGCCATCGCCTTCATCTTCTCCCCCCTGGGCTTCGGCAACTGGAGGGCGACCGTCGCCAGCATCACCGGCCTCATCGCCAAGGAGAACGTGGTCGCCACCTTCGGCATCCTCTACAACTTCGCCGGGGAGCTCAGCGAGAACGGCGACGAGATCTGGGCCCTGGTGGCGGCGGATTACACCCAGCTGTCCGCCTACAGCTTCATGATCTTCAACCTGCTCTGCGCCCCCTGCTTTGCGGCCATGGGCGCCATCAAGCGGGAGATGAACAACGGCAAGTGGACCCTCTTCGCCATCGGCTACATGTGCGTCTTCGCCTACGCGGTCTCCCTGATCGTGTATCAGCTGGGCGCCTGGTCCATCGGCGCGGGCAGCATCCTGGGCACCCTGGTGGCTGTTGCGCTGCTGGTCCTGATCCTCTGGCAGCTCTTTAAGCCCGAGAACAAGGCCACCGGCAAGCTGCCCGACCCCGTAAAAGTCTGAGCGCTGAGGAGGCCTCCCCATGTTCAACTGGATCCAAGCCAATTTCGCCTCCATCGCCGTCTTCCTTCTGCTGCTCCTCGCCGTCGCCGCCGTTTTGTTCAGCATGGTCCGAGACAAAAAGAAGGGCCGGTCCTCCTGCGCCTCCTGCGGCGGCGGATGCGCCGGCTGCACCGGCTGCGGCCGCGCCCAAGGTCACGGCTGAGCGGTCTCAATTAAAAAAATCCTGCGGCGCAAACCGCAGGATTTTTTATATCATTTTACGTTCTGCCCGCCGGGAGCCTCCGTCACGCTGCCGTTTTCGGAGGTCTGCCCCGCCTCGCCCTCGTGGTAGGCGTTGGCGTGGACATTGATGTACCGGGCCTTCAGCTTGTCGTAGAGGATGCGCTGGCTGGAGTAGAGCCCCACATAGCCCGACAGAACGAAGCTCAGCGCGCAGGCCACGGCGAAATACAGCAGGCCCCCCGAGCCGAAGAGCTCCACCGACAGGAAGATGGAGGACAGGGGGCAGTTGACCGCCCCGCAGAAGACGGACACCAGGCCCAACGCCGCGGCAAAGCCCGCGGGGATGCCCAGCAGCGGGCCCACGGCGCAGGCAAAGCAGGCCCCCACGAAGAAGGAGGGCACCACCTCGCCGCCCTTGAAGCCGGCGCTGAGGGTGACGGCGGTGAAGAGCAGCTTTAAGAGAAAAGCCCAGGGGGCCGTCCGCCCCTGCTCGATGGCGGCGGTGATCACTCCCATGCCCGCCCCGTTGTAGTCCCGGCTGCCGCAGAGCCAGGTCAGGGCCACCACGGCGGCCCCGCCCACAGCGGCCCGGAGCCACTGGTTTTTCAGGAGCTTTTTGGCCCCGGCCTCAAAGAAGTGGATGGTCAGGCAGAAGAGCACGGAGACGAAGGCGCAGAGGGCCGCCAGGGCCGCTACCCGCAGCATCAGCCCCGCGCTCACCTCCGGGGCGGCGACAGCGAAACGGGTGGGCTCCACCCCCAGCATCCGGGAGACCCAGTAGGCGGTCAGGGAGGCGGTCAGGCAGGGCAGCAGGGCCGCGTGGTACAGCAGACCCACGCTGATGACGGACATGGCGAAGACCGTGGCGGTGAGGGGCGTGCCGAAGAGGGCGGCGAAGAAGGCGGCCATACCGGCCATGGTGGCCGTGCGCAGGTCCCGGTCGTCCAGACGCAGGAGCTTGCCGGTCTCAAAGCCCACGGTGCCCCCCAGCTGGAGGGCGGCCCCTTCCCGGCCCGCCGAGCCGCCGCAGAGGTGGGTCAGCACGGTGGAGAGGAAGATGGCGGGGATCAGACCCAGGGACAGGCCCCGGCCGCTCTGCACCTCCTCGATGATGCTGTTGGTGCTCAGCCTCTCGGTGTGGGTGAGGTGGTAGATGGCCACGATCAGCAGGCCCGCCGCCGGCAGGCACAGCAGCAGCCAGGGCTGCTCTGCCCGAAGCTGGGTGGCCCGGTCCACGCAGATGTGGAAGGCCGAGCCCAAAAGCCCGCTGAGCAGGCCCGTAACGGCCGCTACCAGCAGCCATTTCCCCAAAGCTTTGATGTACAGCCCCCAGATCTTCAGGACCGGCAGCAGCTTTTTCCAAACCTCTCTCAAGGCCCTTCCCCTCGCTCCGTCAAAATTCGTCTCATCTTACCACCGGCGGGGGCAAAATGCAAGCGGCGAAAAGGTTTGACTTCCGGCCCTGTAACGTTTATATTATAAGAATAAAAAAGAAATCAGTGAGGAGGCACCCATATGAAGCTGCTGACCTATAAGAGCGCCGCCCTGGGGCGCGTCACCGCCGGGATCTCCTTTGACGGAGAGCGGGTCTACCGTCTGGAGGAGCTGGGCTTTTCCCCCCAGACCGGCGCCCTGGCCTTCATCCGGGAGCTGGGCTGCGACTTTGGCCGGATCTGCCAGCCGGAGGGGCCCGGCGAGGCCCTCTCCCAGGTGGAGCTTTTGGCCCCCATCCCCCACCCGGCCAACAACGTCATCTGCATTGGCCTGAACTACCGGGACCATGTGGCCG
Organism: uncultured Oscillospiraceae bacterium; assembly: GCA_947626785.1. Lineage (GTDB taxonomy): Bacteria > Bacillota > Clostridia > Oscillospirales > Oscillospiraceae > Limivicinus. Next base: position 17,742 of record CANQTO010000030.1, on the reverse strand, counting down.
AGTCCAACCGGGCGGGCATCGTGGAGCCGCCCAAGACGGACGCCAGCTACTTTACCAAGCACGTCAACCAGGCTGTCGCCCCGGGGAAGGACATCGACGGCCACTTCGACATCTGCGACTCTCTGGACTACGAGGCGGAGCTGGCCGTGGTCATCGGCCGGGACGCCTATCACGTGTCCGCAGAGGAGGCCGGGGACTACATCTTCGGCTTCTCGGCAGCCAACGACGTGACCGCCCGGCACCTCCAGCAGGGCCGGGGCCAGTGGTTCTTCGGCAAGAGCCTGGACGGCTTCTTCCCCATGGGACCCTGGATCGTCACCCGGGACGAGCTGGGCGCGGCCCCGGCCCTGCCCATCCGCTGCACCGTCAACGGGGAGCTGCGGCAGAACGGGAACACCGGAGACCTGATCCACAGCGTGGCGGAGATCATCGCGGACCTGAGCGCCGGCATCACCCTCCGGGCCGGGACCATCCTCTCCACCGGCACCCCCTCCGGCGTGGGCATGGGCTTCGACCCGCCCCGCTTTCTGAAGCCCGGGGACCGGGTACGCTGTGAGATCGAGGGGATCGGCGTACTGGAAAACGGCGTAAAGTAAGAAAGTAAGGAGGCGCTGCCTGTGGCGGAGCTAAAGGACTGCGCGGGGGTCCCGGACCGGCCCCTGAAAAACGACTTTGTCCGCTACTGCGGGATCGTCCGGGAGCGGCTCGAACGGGGCTTCAGCCGTGTGGCCTGTCAGGTGGAGCAGCAGCATCTCAACCATATCGGCATCGTCCACGGGGGCCTGAGCTTCACGCTCATGGACACGGCGGCGGGCCAGGCGGGCCTGACTCTCTGCGGGGAGGACCGGACGGTGGTCACCCAGTGCGCGGACATCCACTTTCTGCGCCCGGTGCGCTCCGGCCGGATCTGCGCTGAGGGCCGGATCTTCAAGGAAGGCCGGCAGACGGCCCTGGCCAAGGTGGAGCTGCTGGACCAGCAGGGCAACTGCTGCGTTTACGGGACCTTTGAGCTCTTTTTCGTGCATCGGAAGCAGAAAGTCGCTGAATAACCGCGTTTTTCTCGTCAAATTGTCCAGAAGTTCTAAATCTGTCCTTCCATTTTTAGAATGATTTACAAATTGACAAAGTTGGCGCGATTGTGTAGAATTTATAATAATCCTTAATTATATGAAAAATTCCTCTGTTCCGCGCCCTCTTTGAGCGTGGAACAGCAAGGTTTTATCGAACACCGCGTACGCGGTGTTCGCATTCCGGACGTCCGGAATGGCGCCGCGGAGCGCGGGAAGCGGTCCGCGGCCTTGGCGCAGGGCAGAACTTTAGCAATTTGCACCGATAAAGTAAGCCCCGGCCCTTTACATTTCGAATTTAGCTTTTTTCTGCGCGCTCTGTGCTCAAAAAGGTTAAAGAAAATTTTATAGGAGGAAAACTATGAAGAAGAGAATCCTGTGCATGCTGCTGGTTCTCGCCATGGCTGTCTCTCTGGCGGCCTGCGGCGGCGGCAGCTCCACACCTGCGGCGGACGAGGCCCCCGCGACCGAAGCCCCCGCAGCCAACGCCCCGACTTTGATGGCTGACGTCAACACTCAGGACGCCATCGACGTTGAGGCGGAAAGCGCCGCTTCTGACGCTCTCTATGACGAGATCTTCGGCGAGTTCGTTGAGTACTACGAGAAGTCTCTGGCTGAGGGCGATCAGGGCACCCGTCTGGGCCTGATGGCTATCGCCGAGGCCAAGCTGCTGGAGACCGGCGTCGTACTGCCCTACGAGAACAACGCCGGCAACTACGCCATCAGCAAGATCGCTCCCCACTCTGTCCCCTCTGTCACCTGGGGCTTTGACGGCGATTACCGCTCCTACAAGGGGCTGCTGATGGCCGACCAGTTCCTGACCCCCGACCAGCGCGCGGAGCTGACCGCCAAGTGGGGCGAGAGCGCCACTGCCGATGAGTACCGCGACTATGTCAAGCAGTGGTTTGCCGACAACGGCATGACCATGCAGGACAGCTACACCCTGGCCTACACCTCCGGCTATGAGCCCGACGTGTGGGACTGCCTGTCCACCAACAAGACCGCCGTCGGCGCTCCCCTCTCCATGACCTGGGAAGGCCTGCTGGCCTATGACGCCAAGAACATCCTGCAGCCCGCCCTGGCCGAGAGCTGGGAGAAGAGCGATGACGGCCTGACCTACACCTTCCACATCCGTCCGGGTGTGAAGTGGGTCGACTATCAGGGCACCGAGATCGCCGACGTGAAGGCCGACGACTGGGTGGCCGCCGTTCAGCACGCGGCCGACTGCGGCGGCTGGCTCTCCAGCGTGATCGCCCCCGTTGTCAACCTGCCTGAGTACGTCTCCGGCGAGGTCACCGACTTCAACGAGGTCGGCATCAAGGCCCCCGATGATTCCACTCTGGTGGTCACCCTGTCCGAGATGTCCCCCTGGTTTGAGACCGTGCTTGGCTACAGCGCCATGGCTCCTCTCTGCCGTGAGTACTACACCTCTCAGGGCGGCAAGTTCGGCGCCGAGTTCGACTCCAGCGCCGCCGACTACACCTACGGCAGCGATCCTCAGCACATCGCTTACTGCGGCCCCTACCTCATCAGCAACTACACCTATCAGAACACCATCGCCTACACTGCCAACCCCTCCTACTGGGATGCTGACAATGTGACCATCAAGACCGTGACCTTCCGTTACAGCGACGGCACCGATCCTCTGTTCTCCTGGAACAACGTGATGGACGGCACCTTCAACGCCGGCTGCGGCCTGGGCTCTCAGGCTGTTGAGCAGGCCAAGAAGGTCGCTGTTCCCGACGATGCCGACGGCAAGACCTACTTCGACAAGTACGCCTACGTGGTCCTGGAGGACGACACCTCCTTCCTGAACTGGGTCAACGTGAACCGCTACGCCTACGCCAACTTCAACGACGAGAGCGCCATGCGCTCCACCCAGGATCCCGACACGGCCGCCCGCACCGCTGCCGCGAAGCTCAACAAGAACTTCCGCATGGCTCTGGCCCTGTCCCGTGACCGCGGCACCATCCTGGCCCTGAACGTGGGCGAAGATCTGAAGTACGCCGCTCTGACCAACTCCTACGTGCCCGGCAGCTTCATCGTCGCTGCCAACGAGTTCACCGTTGACATCAACGGCACCTCCACCACCTTCCCGGCCGGCACCTACTACGGCGAGGTGCTCCAGGCCCAGCTCACCGCTGACGGCTATCCCATGCAGGTCTGGGATCCCGCCGGTAACGACGGCGTCGGCGCCAGCTACGGCTTCGACGGCTGGTATCTCCCCGACGAGGCTGCCAAGTACATGGACGCCGCTGTTGAGGAGCTGGCCGCTGAGGGCATCGAGGTCAGCGCCGAGAACCCGATCCACCTGGACTATGTGTACCGTGACTACAGCACCACCGGGGCCGCTATGGACCAGGCGATGAAGCAGTCCGTCGAGGCCGCTCTGGGTGGCCGTGTCGTCGTCGATCTGGTTTCTTCCGGCGACTCCGACACCGCTTCCAACGCCTCCTACATGGGCGACAACGGCTATCAGTTCAACTTCGACTTTGGCGGCAGCTCCGGCTGGGGCCCCGACTACGGCGACGCGCAGACCTATCTGGACACCATGCTTCCCGCCGGCGGCATGATGCAGAACGTGGGTCTGTGGTAAGAACCGGCCAAAAAAACAGAATAACTCTCAGCAAGATCGAATGGAGGGGGCAGAGTTCTTTCCTGCCCCCTTCTGCCATTTATACAGGGTCCCGGAAAAACGCGTCAGGCGTTTTTCCGGCGGTCTTGGATAAGTGTCGTTTCGGCGTCCGTACGCCGGAATGGGGCTGCAGCACAGCCCTTCCCGGAGAAAAGGCGGGAGCTTTTCTCCGGGAAAACAGCAAAAAATGACAGAGAGAATGGAGTGATGATAGATGACAAAATACGTTTTGAAGAGGCTGCTTCACGGCGCGGTCTCTATCATCCTTGTTGTCACCATCGTCATGCTTCTTGTTTACGGCCTGATGGACAGGACAAAGATCTTCGTCACCGACGGCAACTACAATAAGCAGGTGAACAACAACAGGGTAACGTATCGATACAGGCGTTGGGAGGACTTCGGTTATCTGGACTATGTCCCCTACGCCGACTACATAAACGAACTGGCGAGAAATGGCGAGCTGGACGAAGAGTCCAGAAACGAGGCCGTCACCATCGGCCGGGCCGACGACGGCTCCAACGACTCTGAGCTCGCCGCTCAGTATATCAAGCAGTTTACCGACGAATACACCGCAAAGGGCTATACCGTCACCCGCCTCAAGGCGGTCGTCGTCCGCAACAAGCTCGCCGACGGCGGCCAGCCCGCGCTTTTCGCTTATAAGGACAATTCCCTGCTCAAGCGGCTCTGGACCTATTTCGCCGACCTGTTTTATATCGACAACATCCACTATGTCCCGGACGATGTGGATATCGGCAAGCGGGGCCTCACCTTCACCCTCTATGACCCGCTGAAGGTGGATCCGGAGACAGGGGCGAAGAAGTTCTCCCCCGCTATCATCGGCAACGGGACGATGAACAAGTATCTGCTCTATTTCAACGACAAGTTCCCGTTTATACACCAGAATTTCCTGACGATCCACCTGGGCACCTCCTTCTCGGTGACTCAGGGCGTGGACGTCTTTAAGACCATGACGCAGAGCCAGGGCTCCTGGACCCAGAGCATGATCACCTATCCCACCGGGAACACCACACTCAGCGCCGACGACCTGCACACCGCCACCTACGCGGCCGGCTCTCTGGAGTCCAACCCGCTGAACGCCGGCAAATTCGTGGACGACTACACCAACGTGAGCGCGGTCCGCGTGAGCATGTCGCGTATGGGCTTCTCCTTCCTGATCGGCATCATCTCCACCATCCTTGTCTACGTGATCGGCCTGCCTGTGGGTGTGCTGATGGCCCGGTACAAGGACGGTATCCTGGATAAGGTCGGCACCGTGTACATCATGTTCATCTCCGCCGTGCCCAGCCTGGCCTACATCTTCATGTTCAAGGGCCTGGGCCGCGCTATGGGCCTGCCGGTCACCTTTGACATGGACAACACCACCAAGCTGATGTATGTGCTGCCTATCGTCTCCCTGATGCTGCCCAGCGTGGCCAGCATGATGAAGTGGATGCGGCGCTACATGATCGACCAGATGAACTCCGACTATGTGAAGTTCGCCCGGTCCACCGGTATGAGCGAGACGGGCATCTTCTTCAAGCACGTCATGAAGATCTCCGCCATCCCCATCGTCCAGGGCATCCCCGGCTCCCTGCTGTTCGCCATGACCGGCGCGCTCATCACCGAGCGCGTGTACCTGGTCCCCGGCGCAGGCGGTCTGCTGATCGACGCTATCAACCAGTACGACAACGCGGTCATCGTGGGCGTCGCCATGTTCTACGCCATCCTCTCCGTGCTGTCCCTGATCCTGGGTGATGTGCTCATGGCTACAGTGGACCCGAGAATTTCCTTTACAGATAAAGCGAGGTGAGCGGCATGGAAGATTTCAGCAAGAAGTACAATATGTCCGATGAGGAGCTCTTCTCCGTCATCGACCACAACGACCTGGAGTCCGAGAAGATCACCGCCCCCCGGTATTCCTACTGGAAATCCGTTTTCCGCGTGTTCTTCCGCAACAAGGTCAACATCGTAGTCCTCGTCTGCCTGGCTATTCTGGTCGCCTTTGCCTATATCTACCCCACGGTCATCGGCTACGACCCCCAGGTGGACCCCTTTGTCAATATCGCTGACACCGGCGCCCTCCACCTGTCTCCCCAGAAGGCCATCGACCACTTTGGCTTTGAGCTCAAGTGGATCTTCGGCACCGGCGGCACCGGCGCCTCTACCTTCAACTCCATCTGGAACGGCTCGCGGATCTCGATCTCCCTGGCCATTATCTGCGCCGCTATCAACATGACCATCGGCATCCTGCTGGGCGCCATCTGGGGCTTCTCCCGGAGGGTGGACATCATCATGAATGAGGTGTACAACGTGCTGGGCAACATCCCCTCCATGCTGATCACCGCCGTTCTGGTCATGATCTTCTCCCCCAGCTTCTGGACCCTGGTCTTCGCAATGACCATCCTCGGGTGGATGGGCATGGCCTACTACATCCGGACCCGCGTTATCATCATCCGGGACCATGAGTACAACCTGGCCTCCCGCTGCCTGGGCACCAACATCTTCAAGATCGCCTTGAAGAACATCCTGCCCTTCATGACCTCCGTCATCGTGCTGGAGATCGCCGCCGCCATCCCGGGCTACATCTCCTCCGAGGTGTTCCTGTCCTACATCGGTCTGGGCATGTCCGAGGCCTCCCTGGGCCGCCTGATCTACGAGGCCCAGAACGCCATGGTCACCCCCGGCTGGGGCTGGGAATTCTGGACGCCGGTGGCCGTGGCCTCCGTCATCACCGTGGTGCTGTACGTGACCGGCCAGAACCTGGGCGATGCGTCCGACCCCCGGACCCATATGTGAGGAGGCGGAAGCATGGAAGAAAAGAAAGTTCTGCTGTCCGTCAAGGACCTGGTGGTCAAGTTCCGCGTCCGCGGCCGTGTGCTGACCGCTATCCGGGGCATCTCCCTGGACATCTATGAAAACGAATCCATCGCCATCGTGGGCGAATCCGGCTCCGGCAAATCCGTCTTCACCAAGACCTTCGCCGGCATGCTGGACTCCAACGGCTTCATCGACCAGGGCACGCTGCTCTACAACGACCCCACCCTGGCCGACACCACCGTCACCCTGACCCCGGGCGCCCGGCAGCTGATGCAGGGCACCCTGAGCCGCCTCAACGACATCTCCCGCTATGAGCTGGGCGCCGCCACCTATCAGCAGATCCTGGAGCTGGAGGCGGAGAAGAAGCGCCGCATCAGCCTCACCGGAGAGGAGAAGGAAGGCATCGAAAAGGAGCTGAACGAGCTGAAGTTCGTCCGCACCAACCTTTTCAACGAGAAGCAGACCTACGACCCCCGCAAGGAGAAGGATAAGATCAAGGCCGCTGCCGCCAAGCTCAAGGAGTACGACGCCCAGATCAAGGCTCTGGAGAACAAGGAGGCCGAGATCGAAAAGGCCAAAAAGGCCGAGTACGAGAAGGACACCGCCTTTGTGGAGCAGTTCAACAAAGAGATGTCCGCTCTCAAGGCCAAGTACGAGCAGGAGATCAAGGGCGAGATCTCTGAGGAGACCAAAAAGCGCAATGAGATCCTGGGCAAGGAGATCCGCCTGTCCGTGGGACGCTACAGCCTGGCCAAGCGCATCAAGCTCACCCACGCGCTGCTGGTCGCCCTGAAGAAGGCTATGCAGCTGGGCGTGGACCTGAGCGACGAGACCCAGCTCAACCAGGTGTTCAGCACCGTGGTCTTCCGGGTCAAGTACCTGGACGAGACGCCCAACACCCTCCACGGCATGGGGATGCTGGACCTGTCCAAGGTCAAATACGCCGAGGACTGGGAGCAGATCCGCGGCAAGCGCATCGCCACCGTGTTCCAGGACCCCATGACCTCCCTCAACCCCATCATCACCATCGGAAAGCAAATCAGCTCCATCATCATCCGGCACCAAGGCTGCTCTGAGGTGGAGGCCCGCGCCCGTGCCATCGAGATGATGCGCAAGGTGGGCATCCCCAAGCCCGAGGCCCGCTATGACGACTATCCCTTCCAGTACTCCGGCGGTATGCGCCAGAGGATCGTCATCGCCATCGCCCTCAGCTGCCAGCCCAAGATCCTCATCTGCGACGAGCCCACCACCGCTCTGGACGTGACCATTCAGGCCCAGATCCTGCGGCTGATCAAGGACCTGCAGAAGGAGTTCGGCTACACCATCGTCTTCATCACCCACGACCTGGGCGTGGTGGCCAATATCGCCGACCGGGTGGCCGTGCTGTACGCCGGGCAGATCGTGGAGGTAGGCACCGTGGAAGAGGTCTTCTATGACCCCCGCCACCCCTACACCTGGGCCCTGCTCAGCTCCATGCCCCAGCTGGCCGAGCGCAACACCAAGCTGTTCTCCATCACCGGTACGCCTCCCTCCCTTTACAACAGCATCGTGGGCGATCCCTTTGCTCCCCGGAATCCCTACTGCATGAAGATCGACACGCTGGAGGATCCCCCCATGTTCAAGGTCACCGACACCCACTACGCCAAGACATGGCTGCTGGATCCCAGAGCTCCTAAGGTGGAGAAGCCGGAGATCATCCAGGGCATCCACGAGAAGCTCATGAAAACTTATAATCTGTAAGGGGTGAGAGCATGGCTGACAACACTACTACAAAGGCGGTCCGTGCTTCCCATTTTCCCGAACACGGTCCCATCAACGAGGAGGGCAAGGAAGTCCTTCTCTCCATCAAAAACATCGACATCACCTTCGGCAAGGGCGACAGCGCCGTCAAGGCCGTAACGGACGCCTCCTTTGACATCTACAAGGGCGAGACCTTCTCCCTGGTGGGCGAGTCCGGCTCCGGCAAGACCACGATCGGCCGGGCCGTCATCCGGGTCAATCCCCTGTCCGCCGGCGAGATCCAGTACAAGGGCGTGCGCATCTCCGGCAAGATCCCCCACTCCCTGGACCGGGAGGTCATCCGGAACGTGCAGATGGTGTTCCAGGACCCCGCCGCCTCTCTGAACGAGCGCGCCACGGTGGACTACATCATCTCCGAGGGCCTGTACAACTTCCATCTGTATGACAGCGAGGCCGACCGTGTGGCCAAGGTGGAGAACATGATCAACGAGGTGGGCCTGCTCCCCGAGCACCTGACCCGTTACCCCCACGAGTTCTCCGGCGGCCAGCGGCAGCGTATCGGCATCGCCCGGGCCATGGTCATGGAGCCGGAGCTGGTGGTGGCCGACGAGCCCATCTCCGCTTTGGACGTGTCCATCCGCGCCCAGGTGCTGAACCTGATGAAGAAGTTTCAGCGGGAAAAGGGCCTGACCTATCTGTTCATCGCCCATGACCTGTCTGTGGTCCGCTTCATCTCCGACCGGATCGGCGTTATCTATAAGGGCCGGATCGTAGAGGTGGCCGAGGCGGAGGAGCTCTTTGACTTCCCCCTGCACCCCTATACCCACTCGCTGATCTCCGCTATCCCCATCCCCGACCCCCAACTGGAGAAGAACAAGGTCCTGTACACCTACGATCCCTCCATCCACGACTACAGTGAGGACAAGCCGGAGTTTGTGAACATCGGCCACGACCACTGGATCTACGGCAATAAGAAGGAGATCGAGGAGTACAAGGCCATCCGCGAGAAGGGCGAGCCTCTGAAGCCCATCGCCATCTCCGACGGCTCCGAACCCCAGCCTGAGCCGGAAAAGAAGGCCGAAGCGGCGCCCGCGGAGGAGGACAATTCCTTCCTGCAGGTGCCCGTACACGACACCGGCAGCATTTGGTTCTCGGTCCTTTCCTTCTTCCTGCCGATCCTCGGCCTGATCGGCGCGTTCATCTACAAGCACTTCCATCACTTCCGCAACTATAAGGCCTGCCTGAAAGGCGCAGTCATTGGCTTCATCGTCATCGGAGTCATCCTGGCGATCTTCCTGCTGCTCATGCTGTTTGCCGTGATTTAGTTTGCCGGGGTCCGGCGCTGACCGCCGGGCCTCGTGCCCTCCAAAAGTGAAGGAAACGCACATGAAAAAAAACGCGAACGCAAAAGACGCGCCGGTATCACCGCTGGAGCAAATGGAATTGGATAAGGCAAGCAAGGGCCGCCGCATCATAGCGGCGGTCCTGTTCCTCATTCTGGCCGCCGGCTCCTTCGCCTACGGCTTTCACGCTCTGGTGAGAGGGGAGAAGGGCTGGCGGGAGATCAAGACTCTGGGCACAGACGGGCCCACCAGCGCCTCCGATTTCGTGCTGATGTACGACGCGGGCAGCAGCGATGAAGGCTCTGCCCAGGAGGACGCCCGGTCGGTGACGGCGCTGTACACTCAGGCGGCCCTGACCTGCTACCGGCTCTTCACGCCCGATGAGCGCTTTGACGGCCTGGAAAACGTCCGCTCCATCAACGAAAAGCCCAACCAGGTGCTCACCGTGGGCGAGCCGCTGTACTCCGCCATAGAGCTGCTGGAGAAAAACGGCCTGCGCCAGCACTATCTGGGCCCCATCTACGCGGCCTACGACCAGATCGGCCTGTCGGAGGACGACGTGTACGCCAGGGCGATCGACCCTTGGCTGGACGCGGAGGCCTATTACGGGCAGATCGCGGCCTTCGCCGCGGACCCGGCCTCCGTGCAGCTGGAGCTGCTGGGGGACGGAAAGCTGCGCCTGGCCGTGTCCGAGGAGTATCTGGCCTTTGCCGGGGGGAACGACATCCACCGTTTTATCGACTTTGGCTGGATGAAAAACGCCTTCATTGCCGACTATATCGCCGGGCAGCTGGCGGAGGGCGGCTACAGCCGGAGCATCCTGTCCAGCTTCGACGGCTTCTCCAGAGTTCTGGGGCCTGTCCCCTCCTCCGTGCCGCTGATGGCGCTGGAGGACGGCCAGGCGGTGCAGAAGGGCATCGTGGAGCTGACCGGTCCGGTGAGCACGGTGTCTCTGCGGGCCTTCCCCTCGGGGGGGAGCACCGCCGCCGGCTTTTACCGGTACCAGGACGGGACGGTGCGCACGCCGTACATCTGCATGGACGGGAAGGACCGGGCCGCCTCCGGCAGCCTGACGGCCTATTCCGGGGAGCTGAGCTGCGCGGAGATGCTGGTCCGGCTCCTGCCGCTGTATCTGGCCGAGTCGCTGGATGTCTTTGCCCTGGACGCCCTGGACGGCATGACCGTGGTGCTGTCCTGATATGAGTTGAAAATTCGCCCGCCGCAAAATCGAGGTTTTGCGGCGGGCGAAATATTTCTATTTAGAAGGCCCCCAGGCTCTTCAGCAGGAAGCTCCAGGCGAAGAGGGTGAAGGGGCACAGGGCGCTGGTGATCACCACCGCGTCCCCGGCCAGCTCCGCGTCCCCGCCCATCTGCTGGGCCATGGTGAAGGAAGCAATGGCCGCCGGGGCGGCGAACACGGAGATGAGCCCCGCGATCTCCACGCCCCGAAAGCCCAGCAGGTAGGCCCCCATCACGAATAGGGCCGGGGCCAGGACCAGACGCCCCAGGCAGATCAGCGTCAGTTCCCGGCGCTGGCGGCCCAGGCTGTCAAAGCGGAAGAAGGCCCCCAGCAGGAAGATCATCAGCGGGCTGGAGGCTCCGGCAAAGGTCTCCACCGCCGAGGCCAGGGCCTTGGGCAGGGGCAGACCCAGCCCGGCGAACAGCAGGCCCAGAACACTGCCGATAATGAGCGGGTTCTTGGCGATGTCCCGCAGGATCTCCCCGGCGGCCGGCCGCTCCCCCTTGAAGAGGGACAGGGTCAGCACCGCCGCCACGTTGTTGATGGGCACCACCACCGCCACCAGCACCGCCACGGCGGCCACGTCGCCCCCGTTCATCAGGGAGGCGGCCAGGGGGATGCCGATGATGGCCACGTTGGACCGGTACAGGCCCTGGATCACCACCCCCTGCTTGCTCCGGTCCTTCACCAGCAGCAGCGTCAGGGCGGTGCTCAGCAGGATCAGCAGCAGCACCGACAGCGCCCCGTAAGCGATCAGCCGGGGCCGCAGAGCGGAGGAGAGCTCCGCGCCGCAGATCTCCTGGAACAGCGTCACCGGCAGGAAGACCGTGAAGGCCACCTTGTTCATTTTAAAAACATCCTGCTCGCTCAGCAGCCCGCCCAGCCGGGCCACATAGCCCGCCGCCATGATGGCGAAAATGGGGAAGACCGCGTTGAAGCAGACAAGAAAATTTTCCATGCAGGCACCTCGCTCTTGCGTTTGGCTCTTCCAACAGAGTATACTAAAAGCGTAAAACGATTGCAACCGTTTTTGTCGGGAGACGCTTATGATCGACATGACTTTACTGGGGACCGGCGCCACCGTCCCCCTCCCCGGCCGGGCCCTCTCGGCCGCGCTGCTCAGCTGCCAGGGCCGCTCCATCCTCTTTGACTGCGGCGAGGGCACCCAGACCGCCCTGCGCAGGGAGCATCTCAGCCCTTTGAAGATCGACTTCATCGCCCTGAGCCACTACCATGGGGACCATCTCTTCGGCCTGCCGGGCCTGTTGCAGACCATGGGCTGTCTGGGCCGGGAGAGCCCCCTGACCCTCTGCGGTCCCAAAGGCCTGCGTCAGGTCCTGTCCCTGATCGCCGCTCTCAGCGGCCCTCTGCCCTTTGAGCTCCGTCTCCTGTCTCTGCCCCCGGAGGGCTTTCCCCTGCATCAGGCGGCCTCTGGATGGCCCGAGAGGGCCTTGCTGCTGCCAATTCCCACGGAGCACCGGGTAAATAGCCAGGGCTACTGCTTCCGCCTGGGCCGGGCCGGGAAATTCGACCCGGAGAAGGCCCGGGCCCTGGGCCTTCCCCAGAGCCTGTGGCGGCCGCTTCAGCAGGGGCAGAGCGTCCGGGTCCGGGGAAGGGAGGTCCGGCCGGAGCAGGTGCTGGGTCCGCCCCGGCGGGGGCTGAGCCTGGTCTTCTCCGGGGACACGGCCCCCTGCTCCGCTCTGGAGAAGGCGGCCCGGGGCGCGGACCTGCTGGTCCACGAGGCCACCTACGGCGGCCCGGAGCAGGCGGAGCTGGCCGCCGAGTACGGGCACAGCACCTTTGCCCAGGCGGCGGAGCTGGCCGCCAGAGCGGGCGTCAAGCGCCTCTGGCTGACCCACTTCTCTCAGACCCTCCCGGAGCCGGAGGCCCTGCTGCCCCTGGCTCAGGAGCATTTCCCGGAAACCGTCTGCGGCCACGACGGCCTGACGATACGCTTGAACTTTGAAGAAAGCAGGGAAAAAAGTTAAACGAAAGTTTAGCTGCTCAAAAGAGATCTTTCCTCTGCCCGTTTCCTTCGGTCATCAGCGGGAACAGGGTTTGGTCTCTTGGTGAGATGTTCACTTCTCTTGCCTCGCCGCGCGTCAGAACTTCATCAACAAGCCATGTGCGCGGCCTAAAGGCCGGCACATCGGCGGTTGATAAAGTTCTGACTTCTCAAATCAAAGCAGTCGCTTTGATTTGAAGAGGCGGCATAGTGGAACGGACGAGCCTTCCCGTATACGGGGAGGCTCGGGATGTGGAACTTATGCCGACGACGTGAACCGAAGAGAAAGGCGCCCGGGGAGGTCTCCCCGGGACCCCTCCAGGGAGGAGGACACAACAAACCTCTTCTTAGGTTGCCCTGCGTCAGAAGAAGGCTGTGAAGCCACCTGGCGGTGCAAGCACCACCAGGTCGGCGGACAGCCTCCTTCTGACTTCTCACCTCAAAGCAGACGCTTTGAGGTGAAGAGGACGAGCAGCGGAATGAGCGAACTCTGCCGTTCACGGCAGAGTGAGACGATATGGAGCTTGCGAGGACGATGTACGCACAAGACCAACAAGGCTCGCCGGGTAGGCGACGAACTGCGCACTATAGCCTCGCAGAGTTTCGCGCCCGCAGGCGCGAAAGCAGTCAAATCGTTTTTGGCGGCGGCGTGTACGTCGCCAAAAACTCTTCTCAGCCCGCAAACGTGCGCGCCACCCGTCTCAATAAACATCCTCTCAAACCGAAACTTTCGTTTCGGTTTGAAAAGGAAGAAGAACGCCGCCCGCCGATTTTGCCGTGCTTGCGCGGTAAAATGGCTTGGCAACGTTCTTCTGACGCCGTGCGCTGCAGCGGGCTGCAGCCCCTTGCCCAAAAAGGGTCCCCCTTTTTGGGCAGCTATAAGATATATGGTCCCCGCTCTTCCTCCAGGCGGCGGTCCTTGCGGGGAGGCGGGCTCTTCCACAGCAGCCGTCCCCGGTCCCTCGGTGGGAAATCCCGGTCCGGCAGCTCCAGCACGAAGCGCTCGGAGGCGTTGATGATCCGCGTCCCCTGATACTCCAGCTCCCGGTCCAGGTCCAGATTGTAGCGCAGATGGACATGCCCGTGGAGAAGGATCTGTGGGTGGTACTTGTCCACCAGCTCCCGCAGGGCCTCAAAGCCCCAGTGGGCCGGGTCGTCCCGGTCCCCCAGGCCCCGGGGCGGGGCATGGCACACCACGATGTCCACGCCGCCGCTGCGCCGGAGGGCCAGGCTCAGCCGCCGGATGCGCCGGCGCATCTGCTTCTCCGTGTACTGGAAGGGGCCGGGGTGGTATTTCCGGCAGCCCCCCAGGCCCAGGATGCGCAGGCCGTTGTAGACCAGCAGCCGGTCGTCGATGCAGTCGCAGCCCTCGGGCGGGCGGTTGAGATAGAGCTGGTCGTGGTTGCCGTGGACATACAGCAGCGGGGCGCGGCCCATGGTGACCAGAAAGCTCAGGTATTCCGCCTTCAGGTCCCCGCAGGAGATCATCAGGTCATAGTCCGCCAGCCGGCCCGCCACGTAGTTGTCCCACAGGGCGGGGCACTCCTCGTCGGAGACGGCCAGGATCTTCACGGCTGCGCCTCCTTCTCCGGCGGGATCTGCTCCGGGTGGAGCCCCAACTCCCGCACCAGGGGCTGGGAGACGGGCAGCAGCTCTTTGTACTCCGGGATCCGCCCCTCCACGTTCTCGCAGAGCCAGTCCATATGCAGCAGCTCCTCCGGGCTGAAGCCCTCCAGCCCCTCGTTCTTCACCGTGCCGTCCTGGGCCAGGATGCGGCGGCGGAAGGGGTCCAGCCGGCCTTCCCGCAGGTCCCGGGCCAGCAGCCGGGCCAGGGCCCGCAGGCTCTCCGGCACCCGGTCGGACAGCTCCACGTCGATGACGCCGCTGTCCATGCCCCACCAGTAGTTCACCGCGCCCTTCTTCTGGGTCTTGGCCCCGGCCAGCAGGGAGCGGACGACGTTCTCATAGAGCTTGCCCCAGAGCCAGCAGGGAGAGGCCAGGGGCACCAGATCCCCGTCCCCGCCCAGGATATAGGTCCCGAAGTGCCCGTGCTCCAGGTACTGGGGGTCCTTCACCGGGATGTCCCGGTTGGAGATCACCCTTGCCCCCCGCTTGAGCAGAGCCTCGGTGGCGCTGCCCGGCAGGCAGGACCACTCCAGGGCGATGCGGACCCGGGGGTTGGTCATTTGGGCGCCCAGGGCGAAGGCGTTGATAGAGGCGGGCACGCCCAGAATGGGATAGCTGCCTATGTAGCCCACCCGGTCGTTCTCGGCCAGGGCCCCGGCGATGGCGCCGGTGATGAATTTGCCCTCAAAGATGCGGCAGTAATAGCTGTGCACGCTGGACAAAGGGGTGTCCGCCGAGCAGTTGAAGAAGTGCAGCTTGGGGTACTTGACGGCGGCTTTCAGGGTGGGCCGCAGCAGCTGGGGCGTGGTGGTGAAGATCAGCTCCGCCCCCTCGGCCACGGCCTGCTCCAGCAGGGCCGCCGCCTGCTCCGTCGTATCCGCGTGGAAATAGCTCTTCACGCTCACCCGGTCCCCCAGGGCCCGCTCCAGATGCTGCCGCCCCTGCTCGTGGCCCCGGGTCCAGGTGCTCTCCGCCGGATCCCGCTGGTGGATAAAGGCCACGTTCACATGCTCCGGGGCCGGAGTGATCAGCTTGCCCAGCAGGCTCTTGGGCTCCTCCGGGGGCGCGGTCTTCAGCTTGACCCCCTGGGGCTCCGCCGCGGTCTGCACATCCTCCCACAGGCTGGTCAGTGTCTTCTTCAGCTCCTTGGTCCCCATCTCTCCCAGGAGCCGGTAGGGATAGACCTGGAGCCACAGCAGCAGAGCCTCCTCCGCCCGCAGGCCTTTTTCCGAGCCACCCAGAGAGTTGAATGCCTCTTTGAAGTAGAAATACCGGCTGGAAAAGCTCCGCCGGTCCCAATCCGTCCAGGCCTGGCCGGGCTCCATGCCCAGGTAGGCCAGCAGCTTGGCATAGTCCCCCGGCCGCCGGAACTGGACGTCGTAGAGCCGGGAGTCCCGGTAAAAGTCCAGAAATTCATAATAGGCCCGGATGCGGGGCTCGTCGCTCAACGGCGGCAGCACCCGTTTGATCTGGCTGGCGATCCGGGCAGCGCCGAAGTATTTCAGCACGCTCAGGCGCTTGTTGCCCTCCTGGACATAGAAGTCCCCCAGATATTCATAGCACAAAATGGGATCCCGGATCCCCACGTCCGACAGGTGGTCGGCGCAGAGATTGACCCACTTGCTGGCAAACTCGCTGTCGATCTCCAGCAGGGGCAGGAAGCCCGCGGAGAAGGCGGCGGTCCGCCCGGCGGACTTGGTGCCCACCACCCGGTCCACGGGGATCTCCTGGGCGGGCAGATCCTGGACGGAGTACTCCGGGCAGTCCGCCAGGATATCGTCCAGCACCGCCGGATAGGGATTCTTCCCCGCCGCGCTCAGCTCCTTATAGACCTTCTGGCCCATACGCAGAGCCTTCATATATTCTTCTTTTTCGCCAAGCAAGCCCATATGCGGCCTCCTTAAAAAATTTCTGCCTTATCATAGCGGATTTCTCTCTCCATTTCAAGAGGGAACAGGCAAAAAAAGATGGCGCAAAATATTTTTTGGCAAACTTGCAAAACCGGCGGACTGATAGTATACTCAAGTACATGCCAACTGTGCAGAGGGAGAACGGAGCATGCGCATGAAATATGAACAGACCTTGACGCGGACTCTCGGCCTGGAGAGCCGCTGGGAGCGGAATTGGTTTTGCGCGGGCTTTATCCTGCTGATGATGTATTTAGAGCTCATTATTCTGGGGCAGAACATCCTGGCAGAGCGGCCCAAAAGGGCCGCTCTGCCTAGCGCTGCCGCGGCAGCGCTTTTCGGCCCGGAGCTACCTCGCCGGATGTCTTTGACCAATACGCCCAGGCGCTGACGGGCAACTACAACAACTGGCACCCGGTCCTGCACACCTGGCTCTTCTTTACCCTGGCCTGGCTGTTCTACGTGATGTATACGGAGGGCTGCCCTTGGGGCTTCCTGGTCCCCGCCTGGCTGTACCTTGTTCTTGAGCCCAATACTGCCTGTCTTCAGCTGTACCCCTGGAAGGACTGCGCCATGGAGATCTTTCTGCTGCTCCTGTCGGCGTATCTGATCCGGATCTTCTCCTCCGAGGGCCTTTGGCTGAAACGGCCTGTACACCTGATCCTCTTCTCCCTGACCGCCTTCCTGGCGCTGAACATGCGGCACAACGCGGTGCTGCTGATCGGGCCGCTTTTCCTGGTGCTGCTCGTCTTTCTGAAAAAGACCCGGAAAGCCTGTTGATCTCCGGCGCCGCGGTGCTGGCCGCCACGCTGTTCTGGATGGGGCCGGGGCTGACCCTGGCCGGGGTCGAACGGCCGGACAAAAGGGTCACGGAGACGACCGGCATGCCCATGTCGGTGCTGTGCAGCGTATATGTCTACATGTCCCAGGACCCGGACGCCATGAGCCAGGAGGTCCGCGAGTTTATGGACTCCCTGGCTACGCCCGACCAGTGGGAGACCTATTATTCCCGGAGTGAAGGCTTCAATTCCATCAATTTGAAATATCTGTTTAATTATCTCGGCTTAGTCATTCTCTTCCTGCTCTTTATAGCGGTCGCCCAGCTGGGCCACGGGAATTTGGCCCGGGTCTTTTTGGTGATCCCGGTCATGGCCTATAACTTCGGTACGATGCTCTTGCTTTCCGGAAACGATTTTCGCTTTTTCCACTTCAACTTCCTGCTCGTCGTCCCGCTCCTGTACATCATTCTACAGGGGAAGCAGCAAAGACCTGCTCCGGACCCTTCCAGTCAAAACCTCCGGCGAAGCCGGAGGCTTGAATAAGCCCTAGAAGGGCATGATGCTAGCAGCCCCTAAAGGGGCC
>CANQTO010000029.1 GCA_947626785.1 uncultured Oscillospiraceae bacterium | reverse complement strand
CCGGGGGAGGAGACGGCCGCCTTGAGCGGGGAGATCGCCCAGGCAGTGCACCGGATGATCCGGCTGTTTGGCTTTGAGGTTGACATAACTATCATCCATACCGTGCTCAGGAAGCTGGCGCACCCGGCGGTGTTCTTCGTGGCGGGCGTGCTGCTGTTCTGCTCGACAGCGAGAAGCCTGCCCCGTGGCCCACGCAGGGCCGCCCTGGCCTGCGCTGTCGCGGCGCTCGCTGTCTCTCTGCTGGCGGTGGTCGCCGAGGCGGGGAAGCTCTGGATACCGGGGCGGCATTTGCAGTGGGACGAGACGCTGTTGGATGTCATAGGCGCTGCGTGCGGCTCCATAGTTGCGTGGGTGGTAAGTTGGTTCAGGAAGGACTAAGCGTCATATGCTTCATCGAGCTACAGCCTATGTCCACGAATGTGTCCCGTCAAACGATCCTACACCTCTCCACGGTGTAGTCCTCCGCACTATACCATAACGAAACACCCATGAGTAGTGCTTCTTGCTCTACCCATGGGTGCTTTTTCTAAAGTCTGAGAGGCCCTCGCCAGGAGAGCCTCTTTTTTGTATCTGGGTTTTCGGTCCGGCAGGCTGGATTACTATCCAACACGGAGGGCTTCCTTAAATGATCACTTCAAGCATATCGCCGTTAGCACATCCTGCGGCATTGCCTTCTTCCGTGTCCACGTGCATCAGCAGACCCTTCCCGCCGGGGACAAGGGCGACCTTTTCAAAGACAAGCGCGCGGTCACCTTCGGTTCTCACCTGAACAAAATCGCCAAAGCTTTTGCCGATTTCAGCCAGAGTCTCTCTGTCGATATGAATGTGCCTCCAGGCCAGAATGCCGCAGGGGACAGTAAGCTCGCCCTTCGGCCCGTACAGCGTCAGCTCAGCAGCGCCCTCCAGCTTCCCGGAATTTCTGACCGGCGGATCAACGCCCAGCTTGAAGCAGTCGGTTCTAAGAAGCTCACACTGGGTATAGCCGCGCAGGGGACCAAGGACCCGCAGATGACTGATCGTCCCCTTCGGGCCGCCCACATCGACAAATTCATTGGATGCCCAGGGACCGTTCTCTTCGGCGAGATAGTGGTGGAAGGTGATGCCTTCCTCGCCGAACAGGATGTCACAGGCTTCTTTTGTGAGATGAACATGGTGATTTGAGAGCATTACCATCGTTTTCATTATTCTGTCCCCCCTGTTTAGTATTCGTCGGAGAATTTCCGTGCGGATTCTTCACCGCGCAGCACCCGAAGGATCCCTCTGTCAAGGGCTTCCATCTCGATCGCGCCTGGCCGCACGACAACGGGCGCTATGAAGCGGACCCGCTCTGCGACCATGCCGGTAAGCATTTCGGAGTAGGCGATGCCGCCGGTCAGTACGATCCGATCCACCTGTCCGCTGGTAGTGACGGCCATGGTGCCGATGTCCTTTGCCAGATTGTAGGCAAAGGCCTCGTAGACCAGCTTGGCCGTCTCGTTGCCGGCGGCAATCATTTTTTCCACCTCACGGCAGTCACTGGTGTTCAGATATGCCACGATCCCGCTGTGATCCTGGAAAAGCTCCCGCAGGGACTGCGCCGTGTATTTGCCGGAAAAGCAGAGCCGGATCATCTCATAGTTAGAGAAGGAGCCTGCCCGAGAGGGGGTAAATGTCCCTTCGCCAGAGGGGACCATATCGATCACCCGGCCGTGCTTATGCATACTGACGCTGCATCCGCCGCCCAGATGACACATAATAAAGTTCACCTCATCATAGCTCTTGCCCATGCTCTCCGCCACCTCGGTCGCGACCGCGCGGGTATTGAGCATATGCATGGACGGATTTCTCTTGATCCAGGGCAGGCTCGTCATCTTGGCCACGTCATCCATCTCATCCGTCATGACCACATCGTAGCAGTAGGCTGGGATCCCATATTCTTTGACCCATTCGTAGGCGATGATGGGTGCCAGGCACATCGGATGCACGGCGTTCACCGGCTTGAGACACTCGTTCACCATGTCTCCGTCTACCGCGTAAGCGCCGGCGTGATAACGCTTCCCGGCCGGACAGCCACGGACAGCGATGGCGTCGATCTGGTCAGGCCGAATGCCCTGCTGCTCGATATAGCGGTCGATGGCTGTCTTACGCATGGGGAGCTGGCTGATGATATCGGGGTATTTCGCGATTTCCTCGCTCGGATGTTCCAGATTTTGCTCACTGCGCTTTTCTTCGTTCTCAAAAAGCGCCAGCTTGGTGCTCGTCGAACCGGGGTTGATACATAAAATAACATACTTATCTTTCATTTGCTACCTCATATATTTCATGGGCATCACTGTCCGTATTTTTCAAGTTTTTTCGCCTGTTCCTTTTGGGCGTCGATGGAGCGCTGTATATCCTCCGGGTACACCGCTATAGCTTCGGGGCTGATACGCATTCGCACACCATCCGGCTCCAGGGCGATAATATAGTCCACTTCGTTCTTTTCACAGATCGTCGCGTAGAAGCCCCCGATGGTGATGATCCTGTCTCCGGTCTTCAGTCGCTCGTTGTTGCGAAACTTTTTGAGAGTGGCCTGGTTGTGAGGACGGATATAGGAAAAATATGTCAGAGCGACGAAGGCGGCGACAACGATGGCATAATAGGCGTATTTCATCAGATCACTCCTTCTTCAGTTCCTTGTTTGGAAAAAGCCAGCTGAAAACAACGATGCTGATAGTGCCCGCCAAGGCCGGGCCAGTGACCCGGTCAAGCACAGTGACGACGCCGGTGAGATAGAAAACGGCGAGGACGGCGCTGACGCAGATCGCACAGACGGCGCCTGTTCTTGAAGCGCCCTTCCACAGCAGGCCGACGATCATCGGGGCGAACATCACACCGCTCGTCAAGGGGGAGAAGAAAAACGATATTTTGAGTATCTCATCAAAATAGAGGGCGAATATCGTGGCTACCAGGGCAAAGAAGACGATCGACAGCTTGGCTATGCGGTTGAAATACTTCAGCTCTGTGACCGGCCTGTTCCGGCACAGGACCCCGGCGTACAGATCCTTGGAGACCATGCTGGAGAGAGATATGAGCATGGTATCCGCCGAAGTGAGGACAGCCATAAGCACCGCGAGCATCATCAGCACGACCATCGGCTTTGGCATATAAGCGTTCAGGATCAGGCTGAACACTTCCGCGCTGTCCGCCCCCTGGAAGAAATAGTTGGCGACTGAACCCAAAAGCGCGATG
The DNA here is from genome assembly GCA_947626785.1 of uncultured Oscillospiraceae bacterium. Taxonomy (GTDB): domain Bacteria; phylum Bacillota; class Clostridia; order Oscillospirales; family Oscillospiraceae; genus Limivicinus. The sequence goes on along the minus strand of CANQTO010000029.1, from coordinate 31,064 downwards.
GGAAGCGCCGTGACAAGAAGCACGACACCCGCCGTTCCGGAAGCCCATTTTGCCTCCCTCATATCCTTGCAGGACATAAACCGCATGAAGTACTCATAATTGAACATGTTCCCGATCAGCACCGGCATGAAGGTGTAGAGAAACTTGTCCTTTAGCTCCGGAGTGGGGAAGAACTCCTCATGTAGCAAGTCCGCTACGCGGAACCCGCCCATACCGAGAGCTTTCACAGAAAAGGGAATACTGAAAAGCAGCAGGAGCGCGATAAATATATACTGGATAGCGTCCGTCCAGGCCACGCCCCTCATCCCAGAACCGAGAGACAGCAGCAGGACGACAAAGGCACAGAGTATGATGGAAAACTTGTAGGAAAAACCGGCTACGACGCCCATGGCGGCAAAGCCGACAAATTGCGAGACAAGAACTGCCGATACGGAGCAGATGTAGACGATGCTGTGGTAAGAGCGCATAAAACGGCTCCTGCCGTAGCGGATCTCAATAAAATCTGGCGGAGTGACCGAATCCCCGAACTGCTTGAAACGGGGAGCTATGAGAATGTTCAAAAAGCACGAGGCAGAGGCGGCCAGCAGCGTGTATATTGCCGGCCAAAAGCCCTGCCCGATCGACTGCTGATGCGCCTGCTGGACGCCGCCGATGAGCATACTGCTTCCAAACTGCGAGGCGGCCATCGTAAGGGCTACTACGACATAGGGCAGTCCGGATTTCGGAACAAAGAAATCTCGACCTGCCGCCCGGTTCTTCTTTGACATCAGAAACGAGAGAAGAATCAACGGGATAATGATACAGAAAAAAGCAATTTTCATACTTTCACCTTGCCGCAGATGTCCGTTCCAGAAATTCATCAACCAAGTGCCATTATTCAGACGGCGGGAGTCTGACCCCTGTGAAGTGACGCGGGTCCGGCTCCCGTCACCTTACGCCTATGACTGTCCGCGTTCACAGGCAGTCATAGGCATCTTTCAAACTCTTTAAGAGACGGCCTCAAAACCCTTTCTCATGGCGGCAACATTTGCGGAATTGAAGGCTCCCTTTCCTTTTTCCTCGAACATCTTGCACATGGCCTCTTCAGCTTCCTTCTCGCTGAAAAGTCCCATTTTCTTAATTACGGCGCCGAGCATCACGAGGTTTTGCCCTTTGACGTTGCCGACCTCGTTGGCCAGCTCCACAACATCGATCCGGGTGACGTCCACGCCTTCGGGATATACGTGGCTCTCGGGCACCGCGTTGGCGTTTACGAACACGGCGCAGTCTTTCTTGCAGAACTCCAAGTAGTCAAGGGACGGCTCGTTCATGGCGATCAGAATATCCGCTTCCTCCATGGAAGGGCTGCCGATAGCCTCGCCCGGCTTTTCCCCGAACTTCACGGTGCAATTGGCTTTCCCACCGCGCATCGTGGGGCCGTAAGAGGGAAGCCACACCGTTTCAAGACCCAGATTGGAGGCTGTGTAGGCAATGATCAGCCCGCCTGTCAAAACGCCCTGTCCGCCGAAGCCGGCAAATATGATCTCTTTCATCGCTTCTCCTCCTCAGCCTCTCTTTTTAAACTCGCCGACCGGATACTCAGACTCAACAGATGTGGAGATGCGCTCCTGGCACTGCTGTGGCGTCATATGCCAGTTGGTGGGGCAGGCCGTCAGCACCTCGACCACAGAGAAGCCTTCTCCGTTCAGTTGCGCTTCAAAAGCGTTGCGGATCATCCTCTTTGTCTGGTTGATACTCTTGACGTCGTTCACCGTGCCGCGTGCCGCGTAAGCCACATGGAAGCCCTGAGAATTTGCCACCATCTCCGGAAAATGGAAGGGGAGTCCGGTAAGCTCGCAGTCACGGCCGTTTACACTTGTCTCGGTCTTTTGGCCGGGAAGCGTTGTCCAGCTCATCTGGCCGCCGGTCATGCCGAAGTTCGTATTATTGATCGAAATCATGGTAATATTTTCGTTCCGGTAAGCCGCATTAAGGCTCTCGGCGATGCCGATGGTGTAGGCGTCGCCGTCGCCCTGATAAGTATAGACAACAACATTGGGCCTTACGCGCTTGATTCCCTCCGCAGTAGCGCAGGCCCTGCCGTGGGCCGCCTGGAAACGGTCGACCTTTAAAGCTGAGGTGGCGGTGCATATACAGCCGACGCCGACAACGGCAATCTGGTTATCTGCCTGACCGAGCTCCTGCAGGACCTCCTGGATCAGCCGGATGACTATACCGTGACCGCAGCCCGCGCAGAGAGCGTGCTGCCCAAGTTTATCAGGGATCTTTTTTATGATCGTCATTAGTACTTCTCCTTTAAAACACCGTCCAGAATATCCTGGTATTTCGCGATGATCGCCTTCACCTGAGGAACGCCGCCGCCGCAGGGGTAGCAATATACAGGCACGTTAAATCCAGCTTTCTTGGCGGCCAGCGCGACGTCGTCGACCATCTGTCCCATGTCGTTCATCTCTACCGATATAAAGCCTTTGACATGAGGATTGACCCGGTGCAATTCCTCAAAACCCAGGAAGGGGAACGGCCAGATGATCTTGGGGCGTAGCATGCCGACCTTCTCACCGCGGGCTCTGAGCTTGGCGATAACATCCAGACAAGCCCGGGCCGGCAGTCCGACAGCGGTGAAGATGTAGTCCGCGTCCTCGACATTGTAGAATTCCCAACGCTGCATTTCGTCAATGATGCGGTTATACTTCTCCAGCTCAAACTCCACGTAATCCCAGCCGTCTCCGGTGGGGTACTTCATGCCCTTCGTGCCGGTGCCGTCCACACCCCAGTCCAGCTCCTTCTCACGCTTCTTGAAGGGTGGCATTTCCACGGCCTCCATCATCTGCCCCAGGACCGCTTCGGAGAACATCGTAACCCCTACTCTGTACTTCTCGGCCACATCCCAGGCCTCATACATATCGTCCACCATCTCCTGAATGTTGAAGGGGGCATATACGATGTTGTGATAATCGCCGTGTCCGCCGCCCTTGCACTCGCGGAAATAGTCCGCCTGGCCGGATTTGAGGCTGCCAAGGCCGGTGCCCCAGCGCTGTACGTTGAGCAGGACGAAGGGGATGCTGTAGTGGGCCGCGTAGGACATTCCTTCCGCTTTAAGGCTTATGCCCGGGCCGGAAGAAGCGGTCATCGCCCGGGCGCCTGCCGAAGCCGCGCCCATGACCATGTTGATCGCCGCGATCTCGTTTTCCGACTGGATGAACCGCTCCTTCATACCCAACTCCGGCATTCTGTGAGAGAGGTACTCCAGCGTCTCGGTGGACGGCGTGATCGGATATCCGGCGAAAAAGTCGCAGCCGCCGCGCAGAGCGGCCTCGGCCGCCGCCACATTTCCCTTTAACAATTCTTTTGCCATGCTTTTATTCCTCCACGACCGAATAGACGTAATCTGGGCAGACTGTGTAGCACGTGCCGCATCCGATACAGGCCTTTTCATCCACGACCGTAAAGTGGTAGCCGGCGGGATTGAAGTCGGCGCTCATGGACAAAGCCTTCTTTGGGCAGGCTGCTACACAGTACCCGCAGCCCTTGCAGACCGCTGTGTTAATGATAATTTTCTTGCTCATATACTCCTCCGGATTGCTTAAAACTGATTGTCGTAGTTCTCTTCCACAATTTTCACAAGGGCGGTGATCATGTGATTGTATGGCGTGGGGATGCCCAGCTCATCGCCCATTCTCGCGATAGCGCCGTTGAGAAATTCGATCTCGGTTTTTCTCTTGGCCTTCACATCCTGCGCGGTGGAGGGCAAATGCCAGAACATCTTCGACTCCTTAGGCAGCTTCCGGCCAGTATGCCAGGACCAGTTGTCGATATTCACGCCCTTGACCTTTGCCACTGTCGCGACCTCCATAAACAGCGCGACTTCGATCGGCGCGGTAGCAGAGCTGTGCGTGTATGGGCCGAGAGCAAGGCGCGTAACGGCGCACACGGGGTTTCCGGAACAGTTTATAGCCATCTTATACCAGACGGCGCTGTCTACATCTGACCGGTTTTCTGCAAAGAACTCAAGGCCCCTGCTGCGCATAGCGGCGGCGAACTCCTCCATGAATTCGTTCGGCTCCTCCACTCCCGCGCAGCCAAAGTGGGACTTGTCGCCCGGAGTGGTCAGCGTCTTGACGACGCCTGGGGCCAGAACCGTCCCGCCGTAAGGCATGATGCCGTAGAGCACCCGCTCCTTCGGGAAAAACTCCTCGATCACCTCCACGTTTCCCATACCGTTTTGAAGTGTCAGGCAGTACGTATGCTCGTCGGCTAGACACATGGCGGCCTGAAGAGCGGTCCGCGTGTGCTGCCCCATGACCAGAACGACCAACAGATCCATGATCTGCCCGATCTGACCGGCAGAGGTGAAAGCCTTGCAATGGGTCACATACGGCTCCTCCTCGTTGTTGTAGATCGTGAGGCCCTTGCTGTTTATGACGTCGACGTGCTCTTTCCAGGGATCGATCAAGAAGCACTCAGCCCCTCCGGCTGTCGCGTTTCCGGCTACGAGGCTTCCCATTCTGCCGGCGCCGATAATACCGATTTTCATTTATCTCAGCTCCTATCGTTTTAATTGATTTCTACGGGATGACCATCACTTCTCAGCGTTAGCCGCGTCGGCCGCACGCATGGGATCCAGCTCGGCATGGATCGCCGCCATCTTGGCGGGAGTGAGATCGTAGAACAGGATCGACACAAACGCGAGGGCGAGGAAGATAATGGGGACCCAGCAGTACATTTTGATCAGACCGTTGGTGAGGGCGGCGGATGCCACAGTGTCGGCGCCCACATAACCAGCGGCGCTCAGGCCGATATTGCGGATGAAAACACCCAGCACCTGGGCGACCATAACGGCGGTCCAGTGAAGGCTCATGGCGGTGCCGGAAGCCACGTCGTGCTTACCGGCCTTCCTGCGGCGCAGCTCGGCGGCGTCGACGCCGTTGACAAAAGCAGTGAACAGCAGCACCGTAGCGCACTGATAGAAGAAGTTGCAAATGGTCATGGAGATCAGGAAGCCGTTTTTGTTCGCTCCGACCACCAGAAGGCTCAGATGGCAGACGATCATCAGGCCAACAAAGGACATGAGCGTGCCTCTCAGGTTGTTCTTTGCGATCTTTACCAGTACCAAAGGTCCAGCGATAACACCAATAATACCGGCAATGTTGGTTGCACTGGAGAATACGGCGTACTCCATCATGTTGCCGACAACGTAGCTGTAATAGTAGGGAGCCGTCGGCGCGACGATGAAGGTACGGAAAATCACCAGGACCCCGATCGCGAAGGGGATAAGGATGTTCTTGTCGGTGAAGGTCTGCTTCAGAATATCGCCGACCGACATGGCGCTGGCCTTGGCAGAGTCCTTGATCTCACCGGCAACGGATTTGGCGCTGCGCACGCGGTCCGGGCGGATGGTCTTTCGCAGGGCGAGCGCCGCCAGCCAGTAGCACAAAACAGCGATGACGACGCTGACGACTGTTGCCCAGAAGAAGCCCCGAGCATCCTCGTTTACACCGTCAACGGAGAGCTTGACCATGACCACGGGGGCTATAACACCGGTGAGCAGACGGCCGGCGGACTGCCCGGTGTTGACGCCGCCCGCTAAAAAGCTCGCCTCGTTTGAGTTCATGGCAATGGACGAGATCGCGCTGCGATAGCCGTTTTGCAGGAACGGAGCAAAAAGCTGGAACACAACATACATAGCGATCACGAACACGGTGCCGCCGCCGGCTACCCATGCGCCCAGGGCCATCAGGATAAAGGCCAGGCCCAGGAACACAGGCATACCGACGATCCAGGGAGTATACTTGTCTCGCGCTTTGAAGGGATCCTTATCGACGATCACGCCGACCGCGGGGGTAAGGAAGACTTTGATGGCGTTTATCGTTGTCGCGATAGCCGCCGTTGCCCCGGTGCTGAAGCGGCAGATCTCTGTGAGGAAAAAGTTCTCAAAGTTTTTGTAGAACTCATACATCATGTCGTAACCGACATTGCCCACACAGAAAGCTGTCAACCACGGTGTCCGGGAACGTTTTGCTTGCTGATCCATTGAGATACCTCCTTTTTTGTATTTACTTTTGAAAAAATTTATATTACAGCTTAAGCATAATTTATCATACAAATTTACCCATTTCAAGCCTTTTCTGCGGGAATCCCTCCGTTTCAGCAGAACGCACAAATTTTGAAGTAAAATTTCAGTATTATGTCTAAAACGGCCGCTTGTCCGGCAAAATATGTCTGATTTGCACAATTTTTCTCGGGAAGAATAGACGCTTTGACCTATTGACTATTTTCCAGGAATATGCTTAAATGTATTACAAAGATAGCATAAAGTTGTGTGCTTTATGTGATTATTTGCTTGATATAGCTATAATTTCGCATACAAATTTTGCATACCTGTTGTGGTCTTTAAGATCCAAACACGCAAAAAATCTGCCACTGTGAACGAAGAGACAAGCAAAGCCGATGAAAAAGCTTCATATTGTCTTGCTTCGGCGAAGTACCGCCGAGGCTGCTCCGGGCATTGATTTGGTTCTTTACACACAAAATCAAGAAGCTTCGCGCCCAGGCATCCTCGTATGCGCGAAGACGAATGAGGCTCTGTAGGGTACAGGTCTGGCCGCGTTCTTCCCGGCCGGCTGATACATAGATATATTATTTTGAACAGGAGGCTTGAGAACGTATGGTATCACCGACTCTGCTGGCTTCAGGAGGCAAGCGGTCTCCGATCCGGGAGCTCTCTGAATACGCAGCTGTGCAGGCGGCCAAAATCGGCCGTGAAAACGTGTTTGATTTCAGCCTGGGCAATCCCAGCACACCCCCTCCTCCGGAGGTCGACCGTGCCATTTTGGACATCATCCAAACAGAGGACCCTGTGAGTGTACACGGCTATTCGAGCAATATCGGGATGGACAGCTGCCGCCAGGCCATTGCCGAATCCTGCAACAGGCGTTTCAACAGATCGCTCACAAAAGATAATTTCATGTTGGTCACGGGGGCGAGTACTGGCCTGCATATCATCAGCGTGGCGCTCAATCTGTCGCCTGACAGCGAAATAATCGTGATCGCGCCCTACTTTCCCGGTTATAGGGCGGCTATTCAGTGCGGCGGGAACAAAATGGTCGTGGTGCCTCCCGATACCGAGCATTTCCAAATCGAGTTTGAGGCGCTGGAGAGGGCTATCAACGCAAACACACAGGCCGTCATCATCAATTCTCCGAACAACCCGTCCGGGACGATCTATAATGAGGCGACCATAAAGCGCTTGGCAGAACTGCTGGAACGGAAAAGCCGGGAATTTGGACACGCCGTCTATATCATCTGCGACGAACCATACCGCGAACTGGTCTATACGGAGGAGACTGTGCCCTATATTCCGGCCTATTATCGCAACACCATCGTCTGCTATTCCTACAGCAAGTCCCTTTCCCTGGCCGGAGAGCGGGTAGGCTATATCATGACAGACAACGATATAGACGATTTTAAAGATGTGTGGACAGCGCTTAAGGGAGGCGCGGGCATAGTCGCCAATGTGTGTATGCCGACGCTGTTTCAAAAGGTCATTGAGCGCTGCGTGGACGTAAAGCCTAACATCGCTGATTACGCCTATAACCGGGATCTGCTGTTGAAGGAATTTAAGGACATCGGCTACAGATTCGCTGAACCCAGAGGCGCTTTCTATCTCTTCTTCCAGGCTCCCTTTGGAATGACCGGGATGGAATTCTCCGAGCTGGCGAAGAAATACAACGTGCTCGTTGTGCCTGCGGACGGCTTCGGCTGCCCCGGCTGGCTGAGGCTTTCTTACTGCGTCTCCCGGAGCACGGTCGAGAGAGCGCTGCCGCTGCTCCGCGCGATTTACCAAGAGGCGGGAGCAGCCGCCCGTTAGAGTTCAAAAAGCAATATCAGGGCAGCTTATGTGGCATTAATTATTGACAAATCGCCTTTTTGTTGTAAAATTAATATAGTTTAATACATTATGGTAATAGAGGGAAGGGCGTAAAAGCTGTCCTCCCTTCCAAACGCAAGGGGGCAGACTGTTTATGTACCAGACAGAGGATGGCCAGAAGAAAAAAGAGTTTCGCTATGAGCAAGTAGCCAATGCGCTTGAAAGCGATATTATCAACAACTGTTATCCTGACATGAAATTGCCGTCTGAACAGATCCTGTGCGACAGATACTCTGCCAGCAGGACAGTCGTTCGAGAGGCTATGAAGATCCTTAGCGAGCGTAAACTTATTTCCTCTGTAGTCGGCAGCGGCGCTTATATTACACGTCCGGAAGCAGCGGATCTCTCGGTCATCATCAACCGTCTCATGAGCACCCACAATATCGACATGCTGGATGTGATCGAAATGCGCATCATTCTCGAGACGAACGCGGCAGCTCTTGCGGCGATCCATGCGACGCCAGAGGAGCTAACGGAGATGGAGCGGATCTGCCGGGAACTCAGCGTAGGGAACGCGACTCTCCCTGTCCCCGAGCGGGTCAACCTGGATAACCGCTTTCATATCCTCCTCTGTGAGGCTTCGCACAACAGTATGCTCTCCATCCTCGCAAATGCGATAAGCAATATCGTGTACAGCTTTATCCATGCCATTATGCTGGCCACGGACGGTAAGCCGGATACGATACGCCATATAAGCCACACCCGTATCCTTGACGCGCTCAAGGATCATAACCCGATCGCCGCCAACAGCATCGTGTACGATCATCTGTATTCCACCCGGGCGCTCTATGTAAAGTACATAAACAGCGCGGGCGACAAATGAGTCTCGCACTGCGGGAGGGCGGCGGGAAAGCCTCCTGCCAGAGCAATAAAGGGAAACAAATCGAGTAGGAGGGGCGAAGTAAGCTCCGGCATCTCACAACCCTGTGCGTATGGTTCCGTACGCAGTGGTTCGACCGCATAATGCAGAGACTCATACACGCCGGATGTGAAGTATCCGGCGTGTATGAGTCTTTCACTGAATATGGATATATTGACGATGGGTGTTTGGTAGACAAGCGTTCTCGTCGAAAGTCAACAACTATTTATCGAAATTCGATAAATAGTTGTTGACTTTCAGTTTTTTTGATGATATGATACAGTCATTACATGACAATTGGAAAGGGCGATGGCTCATCATGAAAGTGACAAAGGAACTGAGCATCCGGCTGACTCTCGCCTGCATCTATGCTTTCTCGCTCATCCTCCTGGCGGCGGACCTGTTCGCCTTTCGGTGGATAGGCTGGTATGTGTCCTGGCGGGGGATGAGGCCGGAGAGCGTTCTGAGGATCACCGTCACGCTCTACGCGGCCAGCGTATTCGGCTGGATCTGCCTGTGGGCCCTGTGGAGGCTGCTGAAAAATATGAAGGCGGAGCTGGTTTTTGACGAAGGGAATGTCCGGCTGCTGCGCATCATTTCCTGGTGCTGCGCCTTCGCGGCGCTGGTCTTCCTGGCCGGCGGTTTCTGCTATCCGCCGTTTTTCCTCGTCGCCGTGGCGGCCGCCTTCATGATGCTGATCGTGCGGGTGGTGAAAAACGTGTTTCAGCAGGCAATCGAGATGAAATCCGAGCTGGATCTGACCATATGACGCGGAGGGCCCTATGAAAATTATCGTCAACATCGACGTCATGATGGCCAAGCGGAAGATCTCGGCGGGAGCGCTGGCCGAGCGGATCGGGATCACCCCAGCGAACCTGTCCGTTCTGAAAAACGGCAAGGCGAAGGCCATCCGCTTTTCCACGCTGATGGCCCTCTGCCATGAGCTGCGCTGTCAGCCGGGGGACCTGCTGGAGTTCCGGGACGACCCGGAGGAGGATGAAGATGGATGAACAGAATAAATCTATAGTGCCTGTGCCGGAAGAGCCCTTCCGGGCAGGCAAAAGTGAAATTTTCTGCGCGCTGCTCATGTACGTGACCGCCTACCTCTATATCCGCTCGGCACTCACCGCCAACAGCGAATGGCTGTGTCTGCCGGTGGCGGGGCTGCTTCTGATTTGCGTGGAACTGCTCAATCGAGGGAAAAAGGCCCCGGCGGAGAGCGTGGTCTGGTTCGGCTGCTTTGCCGTGTGCGTTTGCAGCCTGTCCTTCGGCCTGAGCCGCGTGTGGGATGAATTCCAGCTCAGCCTCTTTGTGCACGGCTTCTGCGTGTGGTGGGTGCTGTCCCGCAGTGGGGCGCTGCTGGAGGGGGAGAGCGGGCATCTGCTGCCTATCGACGGCTTCAACGGCCTTGTCCGCATTCCCTTCGGCAGCTTCTTCCTCCGCCTGCGCACTCTGCGCTTTGCCGCAAAGGCCAGGAAAAAAGGCGGCGGGGGACAGGGAAAACGGCTTGTCTGGGTCCTGCTGGCAGCCCTTCTGTGCGCGATGCTGTTTATCCAGGCGGCCAAGCTTCTCTCCGCCGCCGACAGCGATTTCGGCTCGCTCCTTGAGAACGTGCTGTCCTGGTTCTCCTGGGAGATGAGCGAAAACGTCGCGATCAATATCCTGTATGTCGTGCTCAGCATCCCGGTAGGCTGCTGGCTGTACGGTCTCATAGGCGGGTCCTGCCGTTTGGATGGGGCCGCTGCAGAGCGGCAGCGGGAGGGGATTTATGGCTTTCTCCAAAGGATCCGCAGGGTGCCCTGCGCTTTTTGGTGCGCGGTGGCCGGGGCCTTCACGCTGCTGTACGGGGTGTTCTTTTTCGTGCAGGGCTCCTACCTCTTCGGCGCGTTTACAAGGACCCTGCCGGAGGGCTTTATCGTCTCCCAATACGCGCGGCAGGGCTTTTTCGAGCTGTGCCGGGTCATGGCTGTCAATTTTGCCGTACTGTGGCTGATGACCCGGATGGCGGACGACAGCGCCCGCGGGAAGAAGATCTTCAACGTCCTCTGCGCCGCCCTGCTGGCGGAGAGCATGGTCTTCGCGGTGATCGCCTTTTCCAAGCTGGCGCTGTACATCTCCTGTTTCGGCTTTACGCCCAAGCGCTTCCAGAGCAGCTGGCTGGTGTGCGTGCTGTTTGCCGGCTGCCTGTGCTGGATGGCCGCCCAGCTGACGGGGAAGAAGACCTTCCGCAAGTGGATGATCTTCTCCGCCGTGACCCTGTCGGCCCTCGCTTTGGTTTAAAATGAAGCTATAAAAATATGTCCGGCCGCAACTCGGCCGGACATATTTTTTAAGGTCATGATGCTTACTTCTTGCCGGCGCGGACGATCTTGATGCCCCGCTTGGCGGCGTAGGGGAGGATGGCCTTCAGCTTATCCTCAGCCTTAAACATGGTGCTGGCCTCGGGCAGATCGCGCCGCAGGTGGATGGCGTCGAACTCGCACTTGGTGGTGCACAGGCCGCAGCCGATGCACTGGTTCTCGTCCACCTCGGTGGCGCCGCAGCCCAGGCAGCGGGCGGCCTCCTTCTTGACCTGCTCCTCGGTAAAGGTGAGCCGGTCGTTGGAGAAGGTCTTGGCCTTGGCGGGATCGTGGCCGGGGACCTGGCGCTGGGAATTGTCGAAGCTGTCCACGGAAATAGCCAGATCGTCCTTGTTCAGCTCGACGAAGTGCCGCAGGTTCCGGGCCAGGGTCAGGCTCTGGCCGGGCTGCACAAAGCGGTGCATGGAGACAGCAGCCTCCCGGCCGGCGGCGATGGCGTCGATGGCGAACTTGGGGCCGGTGTACACGTCGCCGCAGGAGAAGATGTCGCTCTGGGCGGTCTGATAGGTGACCGGGTCCGCCTGGGCCAGGCCCTTGGCGTCCTTCTTCAGCTCGCCCACGTCCAGGCCGCCCCACTCGACCTGCTGGCCGATGGCGGAGAGGACGGAGTCCACCTCGATGACTTCAAATTTGCCAGTGCCCACGGGCTTGCGGCGGCCCTTGGCGTCGGGCTCGCCCAGCTCCATGAGCTCCACCTTCAGGCCGGTGACCTTTCCGTCGGTCCCCAGGACCTCGGCGGGGCCGCAGAGGAACTTAAACTGCACGCCCTCTTCCATGGCCTCGGCGATCTCGTCCTTATCGGCGGGCATCTCTTCCTGGCTGCGGCGGTAGACCACATAGGTGTTCTCCGCGCCCACGCGCAGGGCCGTGCGGCATACGTCCATAGCTACGTTGCCGCCGCCGATGACGGCGCAGCGCTTGCCGATATCGGGGGCCTGGCCCAGATTCACCTGGCGCAGAAACTCCACGCCGCCCAGGACGCCCTCCAGCTCCTCGCCGGGGATGCCCAGAGGCGAGGACTTCTGGGCGCCAATGGCCAGGCAGAAGCTCTTGTAGCCCTGCTCCCGCAGCTGCTGGATGGTCACGTCCTTGCCGACCTCCACGCCGCACTTGAATTCCACGCCCATCTGGCGCAGTACGTCGATCTCGGCGTTGACCACGTCCTTCTCCAGCCGGAAGCTGGGGATGCCCAGGGTCAGCATGCCGCCGGGGACGGCGTTCTTGTCAAACACGGTGACGGGGTAGCCCATGTTGGCCAGGTAGTAGGCACAGCTCATGCCCGCGGGGCCCGCGCCGATAACGGCCATCTTCTCAGGGAAGGGGGAGAGGTCGGACTTGAAGTTCTTCAGCGGCGGGATGTAGCGGTTCTCTTCCTTCAACTCCTGCTCGGCGATGAACTTCTTGATCTCGTCGATGGCCACGGCCCGGTCGATCTTACCCCGGGTGCAGGCGTCCTCGCAGCGGCGGTTGCAGATGCTGCCGCAGACGGCCGGGAAGGGGTTATCCTGCTTGATGAGCTTCAGGGCGTCCAGATAGCGGCCCTGGGCGGCCATCTTGATGTAGCCCTGGACGGCGATATGGGCGGGACAGTTGGTCTTGCAGGGGGAAGTGCCCGAATCGTAGCAGTTGATCTGGTTGTCGTTCTTATAATTGGGGCTCCACTTCTCCTTGCCCCAGCTGGCCGCGTCGGGCAGCTCCCGCTTGGGATAGGTCACGGGGCCGTGGGTGGTGCAGAGCTTCTGGCCCAGCTTGGCAGCTCCGGCGGGGCAGACCTCCACGCACTTGCCGCAGGCAACGCACTTCTCCTTGTCCACATGGGCCCGGTAGGCGCTGCGGGACAGGTTGGGGGTGTTGAAGTACTGGGAGGTGCGCAGGGCGTAGCAGACGCCGGGTGCACAGTTGCAGATGGCGAAGATCTTATCCTCTCCGTCGATATTGGTGATCTGATGCACATAGCCCAGATCCTCTGCCCGCTGGAGGATCGCCATGGCCTCGTCGTATGTAATGGGACGGCTGGTGCCCACCTCGGTGGTATAGTCGGCAAATTCGCCGACGCCCATGCACCAGTCGCACTGCACGTCGCCAGAACCCTCGCCCCGGACGCTCTGGGACCGGCGGCAGGAGCAGGGGGCAATGGCCAGGTGGCCCTCATACTTCTTGAGCCAGTGGGAAATATGCTCGATGCTGACGGACTTAGACTCGGCCGGGATGGCCTTCTCCACGGGGATGACGTGCATGCCGATGCCGGCGCCTCCGGGGGGCACCATGGGGGTCACCATCTCCAGGGGCAGGAAGGACATGCGCTCGAAGAAGTCCGTCACCTCCGGGTGCTCGGCGATCACCTTGTTGTTCATGTTGAACAGCTCAGCGATGCCGGGCACGAACAGGGGCAGGATATAGCGCTTGTTCTCACGGGTGTGGGGCAGGCCCTTGTCGCCCCAGTTGTACTCCAGCAAGCCCACGGTGGCCATCTCCTGGAGCTTTGCCTCCAGATAGGCCTCGTCCTTGCCGGTGAGCTTGACCATCTCCGCCAGGGAGGTGGGGGTCCGCTGCTTCATCTTCAGGGCGATCTCCACCATCTCATCGTCCAGGACATTGACCATGCCCCAAAATTCCGGGTCATTCTCCGTCAGAGGTTCCAGACCCAGCTTCTGGGGGATGCGGTCGGTGATCTTCTTGCCGAGTTTCAGCAGATTTTCCTTGTTTGTTACCATGTATGTCTTTCCTCCAAGTTTCGTTTTTTGTAGGAGAGATGCTTTATGTTAAGGATATCACAGAACTTGGAAAATGTCACGAAAAATTGTGAAAAAAGCAAAAAATCGTACACTTTCCATGGAAGTGTATAAAGAAGCAGCCCTGCGTCAACAGGGCTGCTTCTTGCGGTAGATTTGATACAGACAAGGGGGGAGCGCTAGGCAGATAAGGCCATAGAAAACCATGAGCACGGGCAGCATAGGCCAGACGGCCGGTCCCAGCTGGAGAAAGCCCGCTTCAAAGCTCAGCTCATCCCGGAGGAGGAACAGGCCCTCCGGCATCCAGTACAGCAGCCGGGCCAGGCCGCTCAGAGACGAGGCGCTGATAAAGACCGTGAGGAGCGTCGGCAAAAAGGCGGCCGCGGCAGCCAGGGGCGTGGAGTTGAAAGCGGCGGAGACCAGCATGGTCAAACAGGCTAGGAACAGCGCCCCGATGGCTCCGCAGGCCAGATGGAGGATCCAGGCCTCAAAAAAGCTCAGGTCATATAGGCCGCCCCGCCAGGAGAAGATATTGGCCTGCACCGAGCAGCCGCCGCCCTCGGCCCCCAGCAGGGAGAGGATCAGGACCGCCCAGATCAGCTCCAGGAGCAGATACAGGCCGGAAACAGTCAACAGCCCCGCCTTGACCTTGGCGGCGACTGCCTTTTTCCGGCCGTGGCGGCTGGAGAAGAAAATGGCGTCAGCCCGCAGAGCGCGCTCCTGGGAAAAGAGGCCAGAGACCAGGTATGCCAGTACCGGCGAGGCTAAGATCAGCATGAGCCCGGAGCCCTGGATCAGGGTGTCCCAGCCCTTTGTGTAGCCCACGGCGGCGGGCGTCTCCAGCGCTTCCATCCGCCGGAGGATATAAGCCGCTTCCTCTTGGCTGTATAGTCTCGCGCCCTCCTCAGAACGCAGATAGTCCCGGACCAGCGCCGCCCGGCGCTCGTACAGCCCCGCGGCCTCCCCGGGGCTGAGGCGGTCGATGGCGTAGTAGTCAAAATCCCGGTAAGCGGGGACGAAGGTCCAGCTTATCAGATCCCGCACTGGGGCAAAGGCGGTCTTATACCACACGGCGCTGTCCCCGTAGAGGGCGTTCAGACGGGCGTTTTCCTCCACTGCCCGCCGCAGCATGGCCTCGTCCATAGGGCCGGTGTAGTCCTTCTGGCTCAGGCGCATAGCGGCGACCGCTTCCAGACCCCGGAGCATATCGCCCTCCGGGCCGGGGCAGGACAGGCTGCTTATCATGGAGAAGGCGGTATACAGGAGGATCGCCAGCAGGAGCAGCAGAGCGAGCTTGCTCCCGGCGGTGGAGAAGAGCTTCTTGATCTCATACCTTGTCATGGTCTTTGTTTCCCTCCTCGCCAAAGGTATATAAAAACAGATCCTCCAGGGTGGGCGGCTCCGGCACCGCGCCGGCCACAGGCGCACGCTCCGCCAGGATACGCAGTTCCGTGCCCTCCGGGGCGGACCGGATATTGGCCACCTTATAGCGCCGCAGCAGCTCCTCCGCCTGCCGGTAGGGGACCACACAGCGCCAGACGCCCAGGTCCATCTGCCTGGTCAGCTCCTCCACCGTGCCGGAGGCGGCGATCTGCCCGTCCTTCATCAGCAGGATCTGCCCGGCGATGTACTCCACATCGGAGACGATGTGGGTGGACAGCAGCACCAGCCGGTCCCGGGCGATCTCGCTCAATAGATTGCGGAAGCGGATCCGTTCTCCCGGGTCCAGGCCCGCCGTGGGCTCGTCCAGGACCAGGATCTCCGGGTCATTGAGCAGGGCCTGGGCGATGCCCACCCGGCGCTTCATGCCGCCGGAGAGCCGCTTCATCTTTCGGTCCAGGGCCTTGGAGAGCCCGGTCAGCTCCACGAGCTCCCGGCTCCGCTGCCGGGCGGTGACCGGGCGCAGGCCCTTGATGGAGGCGATATAGAGCAGATAGTCCCGGACCGTGAGGTCCGGATAGAAGCCGAAGTCCTGGGGCAGGTAGCCAAGCTTTGCCCGGTATTCTCCGTCCAGGGCGAAGATGTCCTGCCCGTTCAACTCGATAGACCCGGCGCTGGGGCGCAGAAGGGTGCAGAGCATCCGCATCAGGGTGGTTTTTCCGGCCCCGTTGACGCCCAGCAGGCCGTAGGCCCCCGGCCCAAAGCTATAGCTGACGTGATCCACGGCGGTCAGCTCTTTAAAATTCTTGGTCACATCGGTCAGTTTCAGTTCCATAGCGAGGCCTCCAGATCTCTTTCACATTTTTTCCCGGTCTGCCCTATGCAGAAGGCCAGCCAGGCCAGGGACAGGCCCAGCATGACAAACCAGGCGGGGGCAGTCAGGAGGGCGTACAGCCGCTCATTGCTGACGGCCAGACCCCAGATCAGGCTGTACACCAGGCAGCCTAAAATGCCCTGGAGCTCCGTTCCGGCCCTCTTGGAGCAGAGGGTGGTAAACTGGAGGCAGCAGGCCACGTTGAAGGGGACCAGGAACTGGGTCAGCAGCTCCAGGGTCCGCAGTCTTGCCGACATGGAAGCAGCCGCGAAAAAGACGCTCAGCAGAAGCAGGTCCATGAGGGCAAAGCAGATGAGCCGGGCGGCGTAGACCTGCCGCAAGGAATACCGGACGGCGCACTCGATCTCCATGGACCGGCTCAGCCGGTTTTTCAGCAGCTCCGGCGCGGCCAGCACGGCGAACAACGGAGCCCCCGCGCCGATGCAGCGGCGCACGGCGGGCTCCGTCCGGGCGGAGCTCAGCAGCAGCCACAGGCCCAGGAGCAGCAGGGCCTGGAGCAGCCACCAGCGCCGGTCGATAAAGCGGCTCTGGCGGTACAAAAACTCTGACCAGCTCAGTGCTCCGGAGGCCTCATGGTCCCGAAAGGCGGCTTTGGCGCTTTGAACTGCCCGCTCGACGGCGGCCTCTTCCGGCCTCAGTGACGGGCGCAGACGGGCGGCCAGCTCCTGATCCGATTTTTTCACGCTTATTCCTCCTCTCTGAGCCGGGCAGTCAACAGCTCCCGGGCCCGTTTGATCCGATATTTCACCAGCGGCAAACCGATCCCCAAAATGCGGGCGATGTCCTTCTGCTTCAATTCCTGCAAAAAGTAGAGGATCGCTGTCTCCCGCAATTCCTCCGGCAGCCTGTCCAGCTCCGCGCGCACGGAGAGGGCTGCGTCCAGTTGCTCCAGCGGAGCGCCGGCCGGCTCTGGGACATCCTCCAGAGGCAGCTCCCGCTTTCGGCGGAACGCATCCCGGCAGGCGTTGGCGGCGATAGAGTAGAGGTAATTGGCCGCCTTGCCCCAGTGCTTATAGTCCTCGAAGCTGCGGAAGAAGCGCTCAAAGGTCTCCTGGGCCAGGTCCTCGGCCAGAAAGCGGTCCCGGATGTGAGCGGCGCAGTACCGGAAAATGGGCTCGTAGTAGCTGCGCACGAAGAGCTCCAGAGCCTCCTCGTCCCCGTTGCGCATTTTCTGTATCAGCAAAAAGTCCCCGTCCAGCGTCCTCACCGCCCTTTCAAAGAGTTTAACGCAGAGGGAAGGGAAAAAGATAGCGGCGGCCGCGAAAAAATCGCGGCCGCCGGCAGAGACCTTTTATGACGGCATGATGCTTGTGACACTTTTGGACAGCTTCATGGACTGGCGGGTATATACCACCTGGCCCACGGCCCAGATCAGGCATACTGTGAAGACAGGCAGGATCCCCGTGCCCAAAAGCAGGGCGGTGATCGTGAGGATACACCACAGGGCCATGCATAGGCTGCTGATCGCCGAGAAGGCCCGGTAAGCGCAGTCCCCGATCATGGCCTTTTCCGCCTCGTCGCAGTCGGCCAGCCATTTCTTCCGGAAACGGGGGTCCAGAGCGGAGGCCTTCTTCTCCGGGTAGAGCCGCTTGGTCAGGTTGACGGCCCGCGTCTGAAACAGCACCACGATCGCCAGGTGGGCGACAAAAGCACCCAAACCGAGCAGCTTCCAGCCTGTAAATTGCTGATCCGCATAGAGAGCGGTCAACAACAAGAAGGACAGAATGTTCAGCAGAGCGCTGAGGCTCAGCTCCCACTCCAGCAGACGCTCCGCCCGGTCGGACACGCCCTCCGCCTCGCCGTCCCAGCCTGCGATCAGCTTTTTGGCCCGGCCGCAGAGGATCAGCCCCATGCTGAGCTGCGCCGCTACGCAGAGAAGCAGCAGCCAGGGCGCGGCCAGCGACAGCAGTTCAGACGCCTCCGCCATGCCGCCGATGAGCCGGTCCATGCCCTGCTCGCCCAGCAAAAAAACACAGCCAAAGCCAACCTCAAAACCGGCCAGAGTCCCGGCCAGCACAAACAGCAGCAACCGGGGCAGCGCTTTCCGGTCAGCCCGCCGGATCTCTTCCTGTTCTCTCATTTTGTCTCATCCTCCTCTAAAATAAAGATGTCCTCCACAGTCACCCCGCATATCTTCGCCAGGGTGAGGGCCAGAGTCACGGAAGGGGAGTAGTCCCCCCGCTCGATCAGGCTGATGGTCTGCCGGGAGACGCCCGCCATTCTTCCCAGCTCTTGCTGGTTCACGCCCAAGGCGGCCCGGCGCTCCTTCAGCCGGTTGCGCAGACCCATAACACGCCTCCTTAGTGACAAATTGCCTTGTCAGAATGACAACTCTATTTGTCATTTATAGAGTACCATAGAGCAATATGTTTGTCAAGCGGCAAAATAAAATTCCCGGAGCGAAACGCTCCGGGATGGGAGAAGAACTATATTATTTTCCAAAGCTGTCCTTGAGGGCCACGGCCCGGTTGAAGACCAGATGGCCGGGGGCGGCGTCTTTGTTGTCCAGGCAGAAATAGCCCTGGCGCATGAACTGGTAGCCTGTGGAGTTTTTACCCTTCTCCGGCATGGGGATCTGAGCCAGCCCCGCCTCCACTTTGCAGCCGGTGAGGACCTCCAGACTGTTGGGGTTCAGGCAGTCCAGGAAGTTCTTGTCCGGGCCGTCCGGGTCCGGGTCGGCAAAGAGGCTGCCGTAGAGCCGCACCTCCGCCTCGGCGCAGTTGTTGGCGTCCACCCAGTGGAGCGTGGCGCCCTTGACCTTGCGGCCGTCGGCCGGGTCGCCGCCCCGGCTCTGGGGGTCGTACTCGCAGAGGATCTCCGTCACGTTCCCGGCCTCGTCCTTGACGCAGCCGGTGCAGGTGACCAGGTACGCGCCCTTCAGCCGGACCTCAAAGCCCGGGTGCATGCGCTTGTACTTGGGCACGGGGACCTCCATGAAGTCCTCCGCCTCGATGTACAGATCCCGGGAGAAGCTGATCTGCCGGGTGCCGTCCTCGGGCCGCAGGGGGTTGTTCTCCACCGTGAGCAGCTCGCTCTGCCCCTCGGGGTAGTTGGTGACGGTGAGCTTTACCGGGTGCAGCACCGCCATGACCCGCCGGGCGTTCTGGTTCAGATCGTCCCGCAGGCAGCTCTCCAGCAGGGCCATGTCCACCGTGGAGTCCACCTTGGCAACGCCGATGCGCTCGCAGAAGTCCCGCACAGCGCCGGAGGTATAGCCCCGGCGGCGCAGGCCGCAGAGGGTGGGCATGCGGGGGTCGTCCCAGCCGGAGACCCGGCCCTCCTCCACCAGCTGGCGGAGCTTGCGCTTGGACATGACGGTGTAGTTGATGCCCAGGCGGGCAAACTCGATCTGCCGGGGCCTGTCCCCGGGGATGGACACGTTGGAGACCACCCAGTCGTACAAAGGCCGGTGGGCCTCATATTCCAGGGAACACAGGGAGTGGGTGATGCCCTCCAGAGCGTCCTGGATGGGGTGGGCAAAGTCGTACATGGGGAAGATACACCACTTGGTGCCCTGCCGGTGGTGCTCGATATAGCGGATGCGGTAGAGCACCGGGTCGCGCATATTGAAGTTGCCGCTGGCCAGGTCGATCTTGGCCCGGAGGGTGTACTTGCCCTCGGGGAACTCGCCGTTCTTCATCCGCTGGAACAGATCCAGGCTCTCCTCCATGGGCCGGTCCCGCCAGGGGCTGACGGCGGGGTGGGTGGTGTCGCCCCGGTACTCCTTGAACTGCTCCGGCGTCAGCTCACAGACATAGGCCAGACCCTTGCGGATCAGCTCCAGGGCGTACTCATAGGTCTGCTCGAAATAGTCCGAGCCGTAGAAGAAGCGGTCGCCCCAGTCAAAGCCCAGCCAATGGATGTCCTCCATGATGGCGTCCACATACTCGGAGTCCTCCTTGGCGGGGTTGGTATCGTCCATGCGCAGGTTGCAGATGCCGCCAAAGCGCTCCGCCGTGGCAAAATCGATGGTCAGCGCCTTGCAGTGCCCGATGTGCAGGTAGCCGTTGGGCTCCGGCGGAAAACGGGTGTGCACCTGCTTGCCGGCAAAACGCCCTCCCTCGGCGATATCCTCCTGCACGAAAGCCTCTATAAAGTTTCTCGCGGCCTCTTCCATAACAGCTCAAACCTCTCTTTAACTGAAAACTTGCCATTTGGCAACGGAAATAATTATAAACGATTGCGCTGGTAATTACAACAAAAAAGTGATAGACTAAGAAAAAACAAAGGAGACGGGCTATGTCTGACAGCTTTGATATCGTGATCATCGGCGGCGGCGCGGCGGGACTCTCGGCGGCGCTGACCTGCCTGAACCGGGGGAAGACCGTGGCGGTGGTGTTGAATCCCCAGGAGACGGAGAGCTTATACAAGGCGGAACAGGTGAGCAACTATCCGGGCCTGCCCGCCATGAGCGGCAAGGAGCTGTCCGATCTGTTTCGCCGGCAGCTGGAGGAGAGCGGCGCGGAGCTCAAAAAGGGCCGGGCCCTGTCCGTGCTGCCCATGGGGGACAGCTTTGGCGTGGCGGTGGAGGACCGGTTCCTCACCGGCCGGGCGGTGATTTTGGCCGCCGGCATTACCAGGGAAAAGCTCTATCCCGGCGAGGCGGAGTTTCTGGGCCGGGGCGTCAGCTACTGCGCCACCTGCGACGGGATGCTCTACCGGGGCAAGACTGTGGCCGTGGTGGGCGGCAGCGAGGAGGCGAAACGGGACGCGGATTTTCTGGAGAGCATCGGCTGCCGGGTGCTGCGCTTTGAGAAGAACGGGGCCTACGCCGTTAAGGGCGAGGGGAAGGTCTCCGCGCTGCTGTTCGGCGGGCAGGAGTACCCGGTGGACGGGGTGTTCATCTTAAAGGACACCGTGTCCGTCACCCGGCTGGTGCCGGGCCTGGAGTATGAGAGCGGCGGCATCGTCACCGACCGGCACATGGCCACCGCCGTGCCCGGCGTCTTCGCCGCCGGGGACTGTACCGGCAAGCCCTATCAGCTGGCAAAGGCCGTGGGGGAGGGAAATGTGGCAGCCCTGTCCGCCTGCGAGTATGTGGACAGTTTAAGTTCGGCAAAGCCCACAAATTAAAAATAAAGTTTTTGTATGTGTTGACAAAAGTGCATTCCTCATATATAATCTCATTCGAAATACAGTTTTGCGCTGTGAAGAGCAGGAGTACCCGGCAGGCGGATGTCAGAGAGGGGGCGTTTGGTGCAAGCCCCTGTGAAGCTCCGGGGAAGGTCGGCTCTGAGCGCCCGGGGTGAAGGCTTGCTGTGTAGTCCCGGCGTCCGGCTCTGCGTTAAAGAGCACCGAGCGCCGCCCGGTAAGGGCGGAATTCAGGTGGTACCGCGGTCATTTATCGCCCTGAAGCCTTGTGCTTCAGGGCTTTCTCATTTGATAAAGGAGGAACCGAGAATGAAAGAGCTCCCCAAGGTGTATGAGCCGAAAGCGGTGGAGAAAAAGATCTACGACATGTGGATGAAGGGCGGGTACTTCAAGGGCGTTATCGACCCAGAGAAGAAGCCGTTTTCTATCGTCATGCCGCCCCCCAACGTCACCGGCCAGCTCCACATGGGCCACGCCATGGACGCGACCTTGCAGGACATCCTGACCCGTTACAAGCGGATGCAGGGCTATGCCGCCCTGTGGCTGCCGGGCGTCGACCACGCGGGCATCGCCACCCAGATCAAGGTGGAGGAGGTCCTGCGCAAGGAGGAGGGCAAGACCCGCTATGACCTGGGCCGGGAGAAGTTCCTGGAGCGGGTCTGGGACTGGAAGAACCAGTACGGCGACCGGATCGTAGAGCAGCAGAAGAGCCTGGGCGTCTCCTGCGACTGGGACCGGAACCGCTTCACCATGGACGAGACCTGCGCCAAGGCCGTCCGGGAGACCTTCTGCGAGCTGTACGACAAGGGCCTGATCTACAAGGGCCGCCGGATCATCAACTGGTGCCCCAAGTGCCGCACGGCCCTGTCCGACGCGGAGGTGGAATATAAGGACATGCCCGGCCACTTCTGGCATATCCGCTACCCGGTGGAGGACTCTGACGAGGAGTTCATCATCGCCACCACCCGGCCCGAGACCATGCTGGGCGATACGGGCGTGGCCGTCAACCCCAAGGACGAGCGCTACACCCACCTGGTGGGCAAGTACGCCATCCTGCCCCTGGTGGGCCGCCGTATGCCCATCGTGGCGGACAGCTACGTGGAGATGGACTTCGGCACCGGCGCCGTGAAGATGACCCCCTGCCACGACCCCAACGACTATGAGGTGGGCCTGCGGCACGATCTGGAGTTCATCCAGGTCATTGACGAGGATGCCAAGATCATCAACGGCGGCAAGTACGACGGCATGGACCGGATGGAGGCCCGGGAAGCCATCGTGAAGGATCTGGAGGAGCAGGGCTACCTGGTGAAGGTGGAGCCCTACAGCCACAATGTGGGCTGCTGCTACCGCTGCGGCACCGTGGTGGAGCCGCTGACCAGCCCCCAGTGGTTCGTGAAGATGGCCCCCCTGGCCAAGGACGCCATTGAGGTAGTCAAGGACGGGCGCATCAAGTTCGTGCCCGAGCGTTTCACCAAGACCTATCTGAACTGGATGGAGAACGTGCACGACTGGTGCATCTCCCGCCAGCTCTGGTGGGGCCACCAGATCCCCGCCTGGACCTGCGCCGACTGCGGGCATATCACCGTCTCCCGGCAGGACCCCTGCTGCTGTGAGAAGTGCGGCAGCGAGAACATCACCAGGGATGAGGACGTGCTGGACACCTGGTTCAGCTCCGCCCTCTGGCCCTTCTCCACCATGGGCTGGCCGGAGAAGACCCCGGAGCTGGATTACTGGTACCCCACCACCGTCATGGTCACGGGTTATGATATCATCTTCTTCTGGGTGGCCCGGATGATCTTCTCCGGCATGGAGCAGATGAAGAAGGAGCCCTTCAAGACGGTCTTTATCCACGGCCTGGTGCGGGACAGCCTGGGCCGGAAGATGTCCAAGTCTCTCGGCAACGGCATCGACCCCCTGGAGATGGTGGACAACTACGGGGCGGACGCCCTGCGCTTCAACCTCATCACCGGCAACTCCCCCGGAAACGATATGCGCTTCTACGTGGAGAAGTGCGAGGCCATGCGGAACTTCTGCAACAAGCTCTGGAACGCCTCCCGCTTTGTGATGATGAACCTGACCGTGGACAAGAACGAGCTGCCCGGGAAGCTGGAGATCGAGGACAAGTGGATCCTCTCCAAGCTCAACCATGTGATCCGCGAGGTCTGCGAGAACATGGACAGCTTTGAGCTGGGTGTGGCCGCCGGCAAGATCTACGACTTCATTTGGGACAGCTTCTGCGACTGGTACATCGAGCTGACCAAGCCCCGCCTCAACGGGGAGGACGAGGAGCTGAAGCTCTCCGCCCAGAAGGTGCTGCTCTATGTGCTGACGGAGATCCTGAAGCTGGTGCACCCCTTCATGCCCTTCATCACCGAGGAGATCTGGCAGGCCCTGCCCCACGAGGGGGAGGCCCTGATGATCCAGCGCTATCCCCAGTACAGCGAGGCGCTGAATTTCCCGGAGGACGAGCAGAACTTCGAGATGGTCATGGCGGCCATCAAGGCGGTCCGTGCCCGCCGTTCGGAGATGAACGTGCCCCCCTCCCGGAAAGCCCACCTCATCATCGCCACCGACAAGCAGGACGCCTTCCGGGCCGGCAGCGGCTATATCTGCAAGCTGGCCTACGCCAGCGAGGTGAGCGTGCTGGCCGCGCCCCCCGCCGGCAGCGAGGGAATGGTCTCCGTGGTGACGGATAACGCCCGGATGTTCATGCCCATGGCGGAGCTGGTGGATCTGGAGAAGGAGAAGGCCCGCATCGAGAAGGAGCTGGCCAACGCCGAGAAGCAGCTGGCAGCCCAGAACGGAAAGCTGGCCAATCAGAACTTCGTCACCCGGGCTCCCGCGCACGTGGTCGATCTGGAGCGGGAGAAGAAGGCCAAGCTGGAAGCCCTCATTGCCAACCTGAAGCTGAGCCTGGAGAATTTAGGCAAATAAGAAGCTGCAAGCCCCCTCTTTCGACGGAATTTGCGCGGAAAACAAGGTAAAATGGCCGTGCGTACAGATGGTGCGCACGGCCATTTTTTGTTACCAGACAGGAGAGAAGATCATGACCATCAACAGCGCATTTTCCGCCGGCAGGCTCACTCTGTATCTGGCGGGGGAGCTGGACCACCACGAGGCCCGGGGGGCTCTGGGGGATATCGACGAGCTCATCGACGAGTATCTGCCCCGGGACTGCGCCCTGGACATGTCTGGCCTGAGCTTTATGGACTCCTCCGGCGTGGCCCTCATCATCCGCGTCAGCCGCCGGATGAAGGAGCTGGGGGGCCGGGCCTGGATCGAGAACCCGGCCCGGCAGCCCCAGCGGGTCATCGACGCCTCGGGGATCGACCGGCTGGTGCCGGTAGCTGTCCGAAAATAACTACACAGACAAACAGGAGGGACGGAACATGCACAGTGAAAACTACATAAAGCTGGAATTTCTCAGCAAGAGCAGCAACGAGGCCTTTGCCCGCTCCGCCGCCGCGGCCTTCGCGGCCCAGCTGGACCCCACGCTGGAGGAGCTGGGGGATATCAAGACGGCGGTCTCGGAAGCGGTGACCAACTGCATCGTCCACGCCTATCCGGAGGAGCTGGGCCGGATCGCCATGCGTCTCCGGATCTTAGAGGGCGGCATCCTGGAGATCAGCGTTCGGGATTGGGGCAGGGGCATTGAAAACGTGGAGCAGGCCATGAAGCCCCTTTTCACCACCGGCGGGGAGGAGCGCAGCGGCATGGGCTTTACCATCATGGGCAGCTTCATGGACAAGCTCCGGGTGCGCTCCACGCCGGGGAAGGGGACCACAGTCCTCATGCAGCGGGGCCTGCGCCAGCGCAGACGCCTATGAGCGAGGACATGCTGGCCTCCATCCAGGCCGCCCAGCGGGGGGACAGGGAGGCCGCCGGACGGCTGATCGAAGAGAACTCCGGCCTCATCTGGAGCATAGCCCGGCGTTATTTCGGCCGGGGCGCGGACCCGGACGATCTGTATCAGCTGGGCTGTGTGGGCTTTCTGAAGGCAATCGAGGGCTTTGACGTGAGCTTCGGCACCAAGTTCTCCACCTACGCCGTGCCGAAAATCTCCGGGGAGATCCGGCGCTTTCTCCGGGACGACGGGGCCGTGAAGGTCAGCCGGGGCGTGAAGGAGCAGGCGGCCCAGATCCGCGCCGCCCGCATGGCGCTGGAGCAGCGCATCGGCCGGGAGCCCACCCTCTCTGAGCTGGCCCGGGAGACGGGGCTGACACCGGAGGACATCGCCTTTGCCGAGACGGCCACCGGCCCTGCCGAGAGCCTACAGCGGGAGACCGGAGAGGACGGCTTCACGCTGGAGCTGGTGCTGGGGGACTTTAGCGCCGAGGAGAAGCTGCTGGAACATGTGGCCCTCCGGGCGGCCATCGAGCAGCTGCCGGAGCGGGAGCGCCAGGTGGTGGCCCTGCGCTACTACCACGGCATGACCCAGCAGAACTGTGCCAAGGTGATGCGGGTGTCTCAGGTCCAGATCTCCCGTCTGGAGCGCCGGGCCGTGGACGCCCTGCGCCTGCTGCTGGAAGAAAAGTGAAGGTAATGAAAGAGCACCGCTCAGGCGGTGCTTTTTCATGCTTATACCGTCAGTCCCACATTCCGCAGAGCGCCACGGAGGACGGCCAGATGCTCGTCGGAGATGTCGGTCAGGGGCAGGCGAAGCTTGCCGGAATCCCGCTCCAGCAGCCGCATGGCGGCCTTTACGGGGATGGGGTTGGTCTCCACAAAGAGGGCGGAGAAGAGAGGCGCGTACTTCCGGTTCAGCTCCGCCGCCGCGGCATAGTCCCCCTCTAGGCACAGCGCGCAGAGCTTGGAGACCACGCCGGGGACGATGTTCCCGGCAACGGAGATGACGCCCAGGCCGCCCAGGGCCATGATGGGCACGATGTCGCTGTCGTTCCCGCTCCAGACGTACAGATCGTCCCCGCAGCGGCTACGGATCTGCCCCACCAGGGAAATGTCCCCGGAGGCCTCCTTGACGCCGTTGATATTGGGGTGCTTGGACAGGACCTCGTAGCTGTCGGCGGTGATGCCGATGCCTGTGCGGGTGGGCACGTTATAGAGGATCAGGGGCAGGTCCACCCGGTCGGCCACATAGCTGAAGTGCTCGATGATGCCCTTCTGGGTGGACTTGTTATAATAGGGCGTCACCATCAGGACCGCGTCCGCCCCGGCGAAGCGGGCGGTCTCTGCCCGGCGCAGGGCCGTCTGGGTGTTGTTGCTGCCGATGCCCACCAAAATCTTCATCCGGCCCCGGTTCTCCCGCACGGAGAAGCGGACGATCTCCTCCTGTTCCTCCGCGCTGAGGGTCACGCTCTCCCCGGTGGTGCTGCACACGGCGATGGCGGCGCTGCCGTTTTCGTACTGATAATCGATGCTCTGCCGGAGCCGCTCATAGTCCACGCCGTGCTCGCCGAAGGGCGTGACGACCGCCGTGCAGGCGCCTTTAAAAACAGGTGTTTTGACCATAGGTACTACACAACCTCCCGATTTAAAATGCTGCTTGTGCGGAAATACTATATTCTGCCTGCCAAGCTTTTATGATTGGCGGCGTTGAAATGCGGCGGAACATCTGTTATAATGAAGCAGCCGGTCCACCGGCGGAGGGATGACATGCAAACTCGGAACAAAAGGAGCCTGTGCGCGGCCGTGGCGGCCCTCCTGCTCTGCCGGACGGCCCCGGCGGCCGGGGCGGCAAAACTGGACCCTGGGCTTGCCCCCAAGGGCACGCTGAGCGTGGGGAGCACAGAGCTGGACCGGAGCGCCTATGTGGACGCCTCCGCCTATGACGATCCGCCGGTCGAGGTGGAGACCGTGCGTATCGGTCTGGACTACGGGGAAGGCGCAGCGGAGGAGGCCGTGTTTGTCGATCCCTCCGGCGCGGGCTTCCTCCTGGGCAGTTATGGAGAGGACCGGCAGTTTACGGAGCTGGCCCGGACAGAGGCCAGCGAGATCCACATTCTCTGTCTCAGCGAGGGTCACACCTGGCACATTCTTTTGGAGCAGAGCTACCTGAGCCGCCGGGAGGCGGCGGAGGCGGCTGCCTCTTATGGGGGCTTTTCCCGGAAGATAGCAGGGGAGTACCGGGTCCTCTACGGCAGTTACGACAGCCGGGAGGAGGCCGAGGCGGCCCGGGACCGGTTCCGGCTGCCGGGCGCGGCCTATACGCCGGAGAAGCTGAAGCTGCTGGTGACGGACGCTGCCGGGGAGACGGTCTATGAGCCAGAAGACAGTCAGGTCGCGCTTTTCCCTTTGGGTGAGGGGCTGACCCAATACGCTGGGGAGCGTTACCGGGGCGGCTTTGCCTGCCTCCCAGGGACTGACGGGCGGCTGACCGTGATCAACTACGTGGGGCTGGAGGACTATGTGAAGGGCGTGCTGCCCTATGAGATGGGCAACAACTGGCCCTTTGAGGCCCTGCGGGCCCAGGCCGTCTGCGCCCGGACCTATGTGGTCTATAACCAGGACCAGTACGGCGAACAGGGCTTTGATATCACGGACGACACCTACAGCCAGGTCTACCGGGGCACCCTGGAGGCCAACGAGAACACCGACGCGGCGGCGGAGTCCACCGCCGGGCTGCTGCTGCGCTACCGGGGTGAGATCTGCGAGACCTACTATTCCGCGGCGGACGGCGGCGCTACCGAGGACGGGAGCAACGTCTTTGACGCCGACCGGCCCTATCTGACCGGAAAGCCGGACCCCTTTGAGGAGGCCGTCGACTATGCCGCCAAGAGCTGGACCGTCACAAGAAGCGCCGAGAATATTGCCGCCCGGCTGGCGGGAGACGGCTATGAGCTGGGGACAGTTTCCGCTTTGGAGCCGGAGCTCTCCGACACGGGAAACGTGATCGCCATCCATTTTCTCGACGCAGATGGCGGGGAAGCCCTCATCCAGGGACGGCGCTGCTACACCATCCTGGGCCTGAACAGCCCACGCTTTACCATAGAGCAAAAGGCGGACGGCAGCTTTACCTTTACGGGCAGCGGCTTGGGCCATAGCTGCGGCATGAGCCAATGGGGAGCCTACGCCATGGCAAAGATCTACGGTTACGACTGCGAGGATATCCTGCGTTTTTACTTTACCGGGGCCTATATGGCCTAAAGGAGACTGTTTTGTGAAGAGATCGGACTTTTACTTTGACCTTCCGGAGGAGCTGATTGCCCAGACGCCGCTGGAGAAACGGGACGCGTCCCGCCTGATGTGCCTGGATAAAGATACCGGCGCTATAGAACACCGGCATTTTTATGAGCTGCCGTCCTTCCTGCGGCCGGGGGACTGCCTGGTGATGAACGACTCCCGGGTGCTGCCGGCCCGGCTCATCGGCGCCCGGCCCACCGGGGGCGCGGTGGAGCTGGTGCTTCTGCGGGACCTGGGGGAGGGCCGCTGGGAGTGCCTGAGCCGCCCCGGCAAGAAGACCCGGCCCGGCACAGAGCTCCTCTTTGGCGACGGCGAACTGAAAGCCACGGTGGAGTCTGTGGTGGAAGGCGGAAACCGGATCGTCCGATTTGACTATGAGGGCGTCTTTCTGGAGGCCCTGGCCCGGCTGGGGAAAATGCCCCTGCCGCCCTACATAAAGGAGGAGCTGACAGACCCGGAGCGCTATCAGACCGTGTATTCCCGGGAGCTGGGCAGCGCCGCCGCCCCCACCGCCGGGCTGCACTTCACTCCAGAGCTTCTGAAGAAGATCGAAGAGAAGGGCGTGCAGCTGTGCTACGTGACGCTCCATGTGGGTCTGGGGACCTTCCGCCCGGTGAAGGAGGAGGAGATCGAGGACCACCCCATGCACGCTGAATTCTGCGTGATCCCGGAGCGGACGGCCCGGATCGTCACCGAGACGAAGAGGCGGGGCGGGCGGGTCGTCGCCGTGGGCACCACCTCCTGCCGGACCCTGGAGAGCTTCGCCAAAGAGGACGGGAGCTTGCCGGCTGCTTCCGGCTGGACGGATATCTTTATCTATCCGGGCTACCGCTTCAAGTGCATCGACGCGCTGGTCACCAATTTTCACCTGCCGGAGAGCACGCTCATCATGCTGGTCTCCGCCCTGGCTGGCCGGGAAAATATCCTCCGTGCCTACCGCTGCGCGGTGGAACAGCGGTACAGATTTTTCTCGTTTGGCGATGCGATGTTTATTGGAAGCGTACAGACAGACGCCAACAAAGAATAGAAAAAAGCCCGAAAATCATGCGGTTTCCGGGCTTTCGTCGCTGTGCGCCCAGCGGCCACTCATTCTAAGGTGGCTATAGCAGGCATGGCTTTTGAATGTAACTTACATACGGAGGGCAGAAACATGCGGTTTATTGATCCTAAAGCTTTCGACAGGTGCTTCACTTCACTATGGAGAGAACTTGCTGTCAGCCAGTGTTCTCACGGCTATGATGGCCCCGTTTCTTTTCACAGCGGCATTGTTTTAGAAGAAGAGGGATACAAATATCGCATCTCGGAAGAAGCAAAAAGTCTTCTCTACAAACCGGATGGGGCTTTGATAAACAAAGAAGAAATCGTTGATATCGTGGAACGGCTATTATACAAAGCAATCCCTGGCCCAAGCAAAGGAGCGCTTCTACTCGATTCGCATGTATATAAAGCGATTGAAAATATGAGGCGTAATCGAAGTAAAGCCGAAGCTATTCTTTATGATTTTTTCTCTGCATCAGAGAGCGACGAGCAGGAAATGTTTAAGAGAGCATCTGCTTTTTTGGGCAGCGGATATGTTGTTTCATACCTCTTTTTCTTAAAGGACAGCGATAGATTTTTCTCTGTGCGGCAGGAATCATATCCGAAACTCCTTGGTTTGCTTGAATGCAGAATTCAACTATCGTCTCAACTCAAGTGGGAAGAATATCAGAAGTATCTCTCCGTTCTTCGAGAAATACAAGAGCTGCTTAAGCTGTATGTCAATGAAGAAATATCGCTCATTGATGCACAGAGCTTTATGTTTATGCTTTACAAAATAGAGAATAAGCAGGAGCCCAAAAAGCCTTCTTGGCTTCAAGAAAAACCGGAAAACGATCCTCCGCTTGACCGCCTTGAGACGAGAGTGATTGGCAGCGGCATTGAAGGGGCGAAAGTGGTCTACTATACCACCAGATATGAGCGAAACCCTTTGCTCAGAGAAGAGGCTATTGCTCTGCGAAAAGAGCAATGCGAAGGCAGACTTACTTGCTGCGTTTGCGGCTTCGATTTCCTGGATGCTTATGGAGAAATCGGAAAAGACTTCATAAAAGTGCATCATTTGGTGCCTCTCAGCTCTTATGGAGAAGAAGTCGTTGTGACCCCTGAAACTGACCTTGTTTGCCTGTGCTCAAATTGCCATAGCATGGTACACCGCAAGAAAAACGCAGTAATACCACCCGAGCAGCTAAAGCATCTGATTCAGCACCAAGCAGAAAACAAAGAATAATAGTTCAATGGAGCTGTAGCGAAACGGCAAGTTTTGCTACAGCTCCATTGATCAAAT
This sequence comes from uncultured Oscillospiraceae bacterium, assembly GCA_947626785.1. Classification (GTDB taxonomy): domain Bacteria; phylum Bacillota; class Clostridia; order Oscillospirales; family Oscillospiraceae; genus Limivicinus. Next base: position 360 of record CANQTO010000029.1, on the reverse strand, counting down.
CATGTTGTCATTCTGTAAGAGAGACGCTTGTATTCATTGATGCCGCGGAAGCAGTTCATCCAGCTCAGCGTTGGAGAGAGACTTTCATAAAGATAAAGACGGCTCGCGGAAAGCATGAAAAAAGGTCCATCAGTGCTCCGAAATCTCCTGGCCGAGCATTTTGGTTAGCGCACTGATAGACCTTGAGGTTGGGATCCTCCTGATCCTTTTCTACGCGATGGGAGCTTAGAAAACTCCACATTGCCATTGTACCTCAATCGGCGGAATGAGTCAAGGAATGATTGTCAGGGCGACAGCATTTAAAAATTTGACGGGATATGGTAAAATGAGAGTATGAAAATCGAAGAATTGAAAGCCAGA
>CANQTO010000028.1 GCA_947626785.1 uncultured Oscillospiraceae bacterium | reverse complement strand
TCATAATATAAACCTCCGATATAGTGCTTCTATTATACACCATATCGAAGGTTTACACAAACTTTGGGATGGTCTCCATAATCCCGCCAGTTTTCCACACAAAAATTCGGGGCTGTGAAATCCTGAGCCGTCTGCGGCTCTTTTTTTCACAGCCCCCTGTTTTTTGCATGTAACTTACGCTCAGATCCTCTTCCACTTGGCACCGTGGGGGATGTCGGTCACCTCAATGCCGGCGGCCTTCAGCTCGTCCCGGATGCGGTCGGCCTCGGCGAAGTTCTTGGCCTTCTTGGCCTCCTGGCGGGCCAGGATCTTGGCCTCTACCTCCGGGTCGCTCTCGCCGGACTCGGACACCACGGTGAACTGCCCGGCAGTGACGGCCTGGCGCTTGAGCTCCTGCCGCTTCTGCTCGCCCCGGGCGATCAGATCCAGGCTCAGCACCCGGTCAAAGTCCCCGATAGCGGCCAGCTTGGTGGCGTCGTTGGTCTTGGCCTTGAACACGTCGTACACGGCGGTGACGGCCAGGGAGCTGTTCAGGTCGTTGTCCAGAGCGTTCAGGAAGCGCTCCTTCATGGCGGCCAGAGCCGCCTCGTCCACCGGGCCGTCCTCCGGCTTCAGGGCCCCCACCCGGGCGGTCAGCTTGTTGTAGGCCAGCTGGGCGTTGTCCAGGTTCTCCCATGTGAAGACCAGGGACTTGCGGTAGTGGCTCTGGAGGCAGAAGAAGCGGTAGGCCAGGGGGTCATAGCCCTTCTGCTCCAGCAGGCTAACCGTGAGAAATTCGCCGCTGGACTTGCTCATCTTGCCGGAGCTGGTGTTCAGATGGGCCACATGGAACCAGAGATTGCACCACTTGTGCCCCAGGTAGGACTCGGACTGGGCGATCTCGTTGGTGTGGTGTGGGAAGGCGTTGTCCACGCCGCCGCAGTGGATGTCCAGGTCCTCGCCCAGGTGCTTCATGGAGATGCCGGAGCACTCGATGTGCCAGCCGGGGTAGCCCACGCCCCAGGGGGAGTCCCACTTCAGGGCCTGGTCCTCGAACTTGGATTTGGTGAACCAGAGGACGAAGTCGTTCTTATTGCGCTTGTTCAGGTCCTCCTCCACGCCCTCCCGAACGCCCACGTCCAGGTCCTCGGCGCTGAAGTCGTTGAAGATATAGTAGCGCTCCAGCTTGGAGGTGTCAAAGTACACGTTGCCGCCGGCAAAATAGGCGTAGCCCGTGTCCATGAGCTTGGAGATGATCTTGATATACTCGTCGATGCAGTTGGTAGCGGGCTCCACCACGTCGGGGGTCTTGATGTTCAGCTTGGCGCAGTCGGAGAAAAAGGCGTCGGTGTAGAACTTGGCGATCTCCATGACGCTCTTGTGCTCCCGGCGGGCGCCCTTGAGCATCTTGTCCTCGCCCTCGTCGGCGTCGGAGGTCAGGTGGCCCACGTCGGTGATGTTCATCACCCGCTTGACCGGGTAGCCCTCATAGCGCAGGGCCTTCTCCAGCACGTCCTCCATGATGTAGCTGCGCAGGTTGCCGATATGGGCGTAGTGGTACACCGTGGGGCCGCAGGTGTACATCTTCACGATGTCCGGATGGTTGGGGACGAAATCCTCCCGTTTGCGGGTAGCGGAATTGTACAGTTTCATAGGGATTCTCCTTTAATCCAAATCTTTGAACACATCCCGGTTTACATAAAAATATTCGATCCCGGAATAGACAGTGGTGAGCAGGATAACGGCGGTGGAGATGAGGTTGACGAGAGACACATCGGGGAACAGCAGCATGGCGCAGAGGCCCACCATGGTGCAGGCGGTCTTGATCTTGCCGGACCAGGCGGCGGCGATGACCCGGCTGCGCTCCACGGCGATGAGCCGGAGGCCGGACACGGCAAACTCCCGAAACAGCACGATGGCCACGGCCCAGCCGGGCATGCTGCCCCTCTCTACGAAGAAGCACATGGCCGCCAGCACCAGCACCTTGTCCGCCAGGGGGTCCATGAATTTGCCGAAGTTGCTGATCTGGTTATAGTGCCGGGCGATGTAGCCGTCCAGCATATCCGAGAGACACGCGATGACGTACACGGCCAGGGCCCAGCTCAGATGCCCGGTGTAGGCCAGGACCAGGAAGATCGGGATCATGATGACGCGGGCGATGGTGATCTTGTTGGCGGTGGTCATAGCTCTGCCTCCTGTCCGTATAGGATGCCGTCCTCAGCGGCCTGGATGAGGACATCCACCATGTCCCCGTCGTCACAGCTGCCCGTGAAGAGCACCTGGCCGTCGATCTCCGGAGAGTCGGCGTAACATCGGCCGCTGAGGCGGCCGCTCTCCTCGTCCCAGCCCTCGCAGAGGACCCGGAGGGTCCTGCCCACCAGGCTCTGGCAGAAGGCGTCCATGATGGGGGCCTGGAGCTCCATGATCTGCTCGGCCCGCTGTTGGGCCACCTCCTCGCTGGGGCGGGGCATGGCCGCTGCCGGCGTGCCCTCCTCCGGGGAGAAGGGGAAGACGCCTACCCGCTCGATCCGGGCCTCTCTCAGGAAGGCGCAGAGCTCCTCAAACTCCGCCTCCCCCTCGCCGGGCAGGCCGGCGATCAGGCTGGTGCGCAGGACCAGCCCGGGGATACATCGGCGGAGCCGGGCGAAAAGCTCCCGGATCTCGTCCCCGGTGCCCCGGCGGTTCATGCGCTTGAGGATCGTATTATTGATATGCTGGATGGGGATATCCAGATATTTGACGATTTTGTCGTTGCTTGCGATCTCCTCGATCAGCTCATCGTCGAACTGGTCGGGGTAGAGGTAGTGGAGCCGTATCCACTCCACGCCGTCGATCTTCGCCAGCTCCCGGCAGAGGGCGGCCAGACTGCGCTTGCCGTACAGGTCGGTCCCGTAGCGGGTGATGTCCTGGGCGATGACGATGAGCTCCTTGACCCCGTGCTCGGCCAGGTCCCGGGCCTCGGCCAGGATGTTCTCCATGGAGCGGGAGCGGTAGCGGCCCCGGATATAGGGGATAGCGCAGAAGGCGCAGAAATTGTCGCAGCCCTCGGCGATGCGCAGATAGGCCCAGGCCGGGCCCGTGGACAGCACCCGGGGGATCTCCTCCACCGGGGCGCTGTTGCTGCCGAAGAGGCGGGTCTGCCTGCCCTCCAGGACGCCCCGGGCGGCCTGGACGATGGCGGCGAAGCTGCCCACGCCCAGCACGGCGTCGATCTCCGGCAGCTCCTGGAGGATGCTGTCCTTGTACCGCTCAGCAAGGCAGCCGGTGACGATCAGCCCGCCCAGACGGCCGGCCTTTTTCAGCTCCGCCATCTGGAGGATGGTGTCGATGGCCTCGGTCTTGGCGGCCTCGATAAAGCCGCAGGTGTTCACGATGACCAGGTCCGCCCCGTCCGGGTCGGACACCAGAGTGAAGCCCGCCTCGTCCATCAGATACAGCATCTGTTCGCTGTTGACCAGGTTCTTGGCGCAGCCAAGGGATATGAGTGCAAAGGTCTGTTCCATCAGTCTTCCTCGATTTCCGCGTTGTAGGCGCGCAGGGCGGAGCGGATCTCCTCCCAGGAGTAGCCCCGCCGGTAGAGGGCGGCGCTGACTTTTCTCACCTGGTCCCGGTCCTCCGGGTCCCGGAGGCGGGAGGCGATGAAGCGCCGGAGCTTGTCGTCCGGCTCCGGCATGGAGGTCAGGGCCTCCTCCCAGAGCTCCCGGGGCACGCCCCGGCGATTAAGCTCGGCGCGGACCCGGCCGGCCCCGTAGCCCTTGGCGGCGTAGTGCCGGGCCACAGCGGCGGCGTAGCTCTCGTCGTTGAGAAAGCCCCGCTCCTCCAGCCACTGGACGCTGTAGGCGGCGGCGTCCTCGTCCTCGCCCTTCTGGAGGAGCTTGTCTCTCAGCTCCTTACAGGACATGGGCCGCCGGGAGAGCAGCTCCAGGGCCCGGTCCCGGGCCAGGGAGCGGCGGGAGAGGAGCCGCAGCTCCTCCAGGGCCTCCGCATCCAGCTCCTTGCCGTTAAAAAGGCGCAGCTCCGCAACGGCGCCGAGAGAGGTCCTGATCTCCTCGCCGTCCTCCAGGGCCACGGTGCAGCGGTCGCTGGAGGTCTGGCGGATAGCCCTAATAAGCATTTAGTCCTCGAAGTCCGCGGCGCTCACGTCCACGGCCCGGCCGGAGGCCTGGGCGGCCTTCCGGGCCTGGGGGCTCATGAGCTTGTAGAAGTTCTCCCGGATTTCCTTCTCGATCTTGTCCCGGACCTCCTCGTTGTTCTGGAGAAATTCCTTCACCCCGTCCCGGCCCTGGATGCGCTGGCCGTCCACGGTGAACCAGGCGCCGGCCTTGTCGATGATCTCCAGCTTTACGCCCAGGTCCACGATCTCGCCCACCCGGGAGATGCCCTCGCCGTACATGATGTCGAATTCCGCCTCCCGGAAGGGGGGCGCCACCTTGTTCTTGACCACCTTGGCCCGGGTCCGGTTGCCGATCATCTCGCCGTTGACCTTCAAAGTCTCGATGCGGCGCACGTCGATACGCACGGAGGCGTAGTACTTCAGGGCCAGGCCGCCGGGAGTGGTCTCCGGGTTGCCGTACATGACGCCGATCTTCTGCCTCAGCTGGTTGATGAAGATGACGGTGCAGTTGTTCTTGGAGATGGCGCCGGCCAGGCGGCGCATGGCCTGGGACATGAGCCGGGCCAGAGCGCCCACCACGGTGTCGCCCACCTCGCCCTCCAGCTCGGAGCGGGGGATCAGGGCCGCCACAGAGTCCACCACCAGCACGTCGATCGCGCCGGAGCGGACCAGGGACTCGGCGATGTCCAGGGCCTGCTCGCCGGTGTCCGGCTGGGAGATGAGCAGGCTGTCGATATCCACGCCCAGGGCCCGGGCATAGGCCGGCTCCAGGGCGTGCTCCACGTCGATATAGGCGGCCTCGCCGCCGTTTTTCTGGGCGGAAGCCACCACGTGCAGGGCCAGAGTGGTCTTGCCGGAGGCCTCGGGCCCGTAGATCTCCACGATGCGGCCACGGGGCACACCGCCGATGCCCAGCGCCATGTCCAGGGACAAAGAGCCGGTGGACAGGGCCTCCACGTTCACGGGGATGTCGTCCCCCAGGCGCATGATGGTGCCCTTGCCGTAGTCCTTTTCTATCTTGGCGATGGCCGTCTCCAGGGCCTTCTTCTTATCCGCGGAGGGCGGGGCGATGGGAGGGGTCTTTTTCTTGTCAGCCATAGGTAAATATTCTCCTTTTATCTGTATCTAACGCATTTGATTATGCCTGTAGTTCGCCGGGCATCTGGCCCACCACCACCCGCTCGATCTTCTGGGTGTCCGGGTGGGTCCAGGCGGCGGAGAAGCCGCCGCTGAGGAGCATCTCCTTCACGGCCTCCGCCTGATTTTCCCCCACCTCGAAGACCAGGTAGCCGCCGGGGTTGAGGACGGATTTCCAGTATTTGATGATGGCCTTGTAGAACTTCAGGCCGTCCTCGCCGCCGTCCAGGGCCCAGATGGGCTCATAGTCCCGCACGGAGGCGTCCAGGCTGATGATCTCGGCGCTGGGCACATAGGGCGGGTTGGAGACGATCATGTCAAACTGCCCCACGCCCAGAGGCGGGGAGGACAGGGCGTCCGCCTGCATGCAGATGACCCGGGAGCTGAGCCGGTTGGCGGCGACGTTCCGGCGGCACACGTCCAGGGCGCTGGCGCTGATATCCACCGCCACCAGCTTGCTGGCGGGCAGCTCGTGCCCCAGGGCGCAGGCGATGCAGCCGCTGCCGGTGCCCAGGTCCAGGATGCGGGCGTCCATCTTCTTGCCGATGAGCAGGTACTTGGCGATATCCACCAGCAGCTCCGTGTCCATCCGGGGGATCAGCACGTCCGGCGTTACGAACATGGGCAGCCCGTAGAATTCCCAGGACCCGGTGATGTAGGCCACCGGCTCCCCCCGCAGGCGGCGGGCGGTGTAGTCCAGCACCTTGCTCTCCACGTCGGAAGAGGTATAGAGATTCATGTCCCGCAGCAGCTGGGCGGTGGTCTTGCCGGCGGCCTGGGCCACTAAGATCCTGGCCTCCAGGTTGTAGCCCTCGATGCCGCACTTGCGGAGAATGTTGCGGGCGCCAAGAAAAATGTCGTTATAAGTCTTCATGGGAAAAGCTCCTGTTAATTTCTTTTTAGCTGCCCCAGAGGTCGGAGCCCTTTTCGTCGGGGATGACCAGCTCCATGGCCCGGATGGCGCACTCGATCATGCCGTCGTCCGGCTCGGCGGTAGTGATGCGCTGGAGCCATTTGCCGGGGGCGGAGAGGACGGCGGAGAGGATATTGTCGTGAGCGCCGCACCAGCGGTTGATCTCATAGCTGATGCCCACCACCAGCGGCAGCAGCAGCAGATGGCAGCCGAAGCGGGCCAGGGTGTTGCTCACGTGGACGAAGGCGTTGACCAGGATGCTCACCAGCACCACCACCAGCAGGAAGCTGGTGCCGCAGCGGGGGTGGAAGCGGGACTCGGGCCGCACGTTCTCCACCGTCAAAACCTTGCCGTGCTCGTAGCAGAAGATGGTCTTGTGCTCGGCCCCGTGGTAGCGGAACAGGCGCTTGACGTCGTCCACCCGGGTGCACAGGGCCATATAGCCGATGAGGATGGCCACACGGACCAGGCCCTCGGCCAGATTGCGCAGGAAAAAGCGCCGGCTGAGGGGCCGGATAAAGCCCACGAGGAAGGTGGGCAGAAAGAAGAACAGGAACACCGACAGGCCGATGCCCAGCACCACGGCCGCTCCGATGATGAGCTTCTGGGCGGTCTCGGCGGGGAAGTGCTCGCTGATCCATTTGTCCAGCTTGTCCGGCTCACCCTGTTCCTCCTCCGGCAGCAGCCCGGCGGAGTAGGTCAGGGCCTGCATGCCCTTGACCATGGAGTCGATAAACGTGACGCAGCCGCGGACCAGGGGCAGGCCGAAAAAGGGATAGCGGTCTTTTAACAGCTTCAGCTCCTCCGTCTTCTCCACCAGGCCCTCCCCGGTCCGGCAGACGATGGCCTGCCGCTTGGGGCCGCGCATCAGGATGCCCTCGATGAGGGCCTGACCGCCGATGGAGGTGCGGAAGGAGCAGGATGGATTGTTTTCGGACATGATCGTTTCTTACTCTCCAGTAAAATCAGTTTGAAGTCATGGGCAGGACCACCGTCACCAGGCAGCCGCCCCCGGGGGCGTTCTGGATCTTCAGCTGGCCGTTGTGGCGGGTGATGATCTCGTCGCACACGGCAAGGCCGATGCCGGTGCCCCGGTTCTTGGAGCTGCCCTTGTAGAACTTCTCCTTCACGTGGGGCAGCTCCCCCTCGGGGATGCCGTGCCCGTAGTCCCGGACGGTGATATGTACGCCGTCGGGCTCCTCGGACAGGGCCACGTCCACCATCTGCCCGTCGCCCCCGTGGTTGACGGCGTTGTCCAGCAGGTTCAGAAAGACCTGCTTGAGCCGCTCCGGGTCGCCGGGGATCAGGGGGATCTGGGCGGGGGGCGCGGTGTACTTCAGCTCGATGCCCGCCTGGCGCATCAGCTCCCCGTAGGTGAAGAGGGCGTCCTCCAGCTCGGCGGCGATGTCGATCAGCTCGATGCGCAGATTGAAGCGCCCGTCCTGGATGCGGGTGAACTCCAAGAGCTCCGACACCATCCCCGTCAGCCGCTCGGCCTCCTTGGAGATGATCTGGATGCCCTTCAGGGAGTCCCCCTGGACGGCGGGGTCGTAGGCGATGGTCTCGCTCCAGCCCATGATGGCCGTCAGCGGTGTGCGCAGCTCGTGGGAGACCTGGGAGATGAACTCCGTGCGGGATTTCTCCGCAATGGCCACCTTCTCCGACATGTTGTTGATCTCGTCGGTCAAGCGGCCGATCTCGTTGTCGTTATTGGCTTCCAGCTTGCCCCCGTAGCTGCCCTCGGCGATCCGGCGGGCAAAATCCGTCAGCTGGGCGATAGGGTCCGTCACCGTGCGCCAGAACCACAGGTTCAGCAGCACGATGTACAGGCAGACGGCCGCCATGACCACGATGGCCCAGGCGCTGTGCCCGGCGGAGGCCGCCCAGATGCCCAGCACCAGCAGCGCCAGCGCGGCGACGCCGGAGGCCAGAAGCTGTATCTTCAAATTCCTGAACATGGTCTTCCTTCAGCGCCGGCCTCAGTCGCCCCACTTGTAGCCGTAGCCCCAGACGGTGGTCAGATACTCCGGCTCGGTGGGGTCCGTCTCGATTTTGATGCGCAGACGGCGGATGTTCACGTCCACGGTCTTCAGCTCACCGGCGAAATCGCTGCCCCAGACGGCGGTCAAAATCTCCTCCCGGGAGAGGGCCTTGCCGGGGTTTTCCATGAAGAGCTTCATCAGCAGATATTCGATCTGGGTCAGCTTCAGGCGCTGGCCGTTCTTCTTCAGGGTGCGGTTGCGGGTGTTGAGCAGGAAGGGGCCGCTGGAGATCTCCGCGGAGCTGCGCTCGTCCTCATCCACGCCCAGACGGCGGATCAGCGCGTCCACCCGGGCGGTGAGCTCCGCCGGGGAGAAGGGCTTGGTCACGTAGTCGTCCGCGCCGGTCATCAGGCCGGTGACCTTGTCAATCTCCTGGCTCTTGGCGGTGAGCATGATGATGCCCATCTTGGAGCCGGAGGCCCGGATGCGGCGGCAGACCTCAAAGCCGTCGATATCCGGCAGCATCACGTCCAGCAGGGCCAGGCAGATGTCCGGGTTCACCTTCAGCTTCTCCAGGGCCATGGCCCCGGTCTCGGCCTCGATGGGCTCATAGCCGCTGCGGCGCAGATTGATGACCACGAAGCTGCGGATATTAGCCTCGTCCTCCAAAACAAGAATTTTCTTCATATGTGATCTTCCTCCTTTTGCAGAGTAAAGGCGACTGTCATAGTTTGACAAGTAATTATAACACGTCTTTTACAATTTGGGTAGCCATAAGTTGCAAATAAATTGAACTATTTTTCATTCGGGTGACAGAAAACGGACAGCAAACGGAGCGGAGGGCTACAAACTTGTCTGGAAGCAGAGAATTTGTGTTGATTATTAGAGGATAAACTGTTAAAATAGGGGCCATGCAGCCAAGGAAAAATGTGGTGGTCGGCATTCTGGCCCATGTGGACGCGGGGAAGACGACGCTGTCCGAGGCCATGCTGTACCTTTCGGGAAAACTGAAAAAGCTGGGCCGGGTGGACCATCGGGACAGCTTCCTGGACCATGAGGACCTGGAGCGGGAGAGGGGCATCACCATCTTCTCCAAACAGGCCCGGCTGCGCTTTGGGGAAACGGAGCTGACGCTGCTGGACACGCCGGGCCATGTGGACTTCTCCGCGGAGACGGAGCGGGCCCTGAGCGTGCTGGACGCGGCGGTGCTGGTCATCAGCGCCTCGGACGGGGTCCAGGCCCACACGGAGACCCTCTGGGGGCTCCTGAAGCGCCGGGGCCTGCCGGTCTATCTTTTTGTCACCAAGATGGACCTGCCCACGGCGGACGAGGCGGCGCTGATGGAGCAGCTGCGCGCCCGGCTGGACGAGAACTGCCTGGACTTCAGCAGCCGGGGGCCGGACTTTGACGAGCGGGCCGCCATGTGCAGCGAGGCCCTGCTGGAGAAATATCTGGAGCGGGGCCGGATAGAGGATGAGGACCTGGCCGGGCTCATCGCCCGGCGGGAGCTGTTCCCCTGCTTTTTCGGCTCCGGCCTGCGCCTGGACGGGGTGGAGGAGCTGCTCCGGGCCCTGGACCGCTATCTCCCCGCACCCCAAGAGCGGGAGGCCTTCGGGGCCAAGGTCTTTAAGATCGGCAGAGACCCTCAGGGCAAGCGCCTGACCTATCTGAAGGTGACGGGCGGAGAGCTGAGGGTGCGCGGCGCGGTCAGATACCGGGACGAGGAGGGCCGGGAGCTGGAGGAGAAGATCAGCCAGCTCAGGCTTTATTCCGGGATGAAATATGAGGCGGCGGACTGCGTATATACGGGGCAGATCGCCGCTGCTCTGGGCCTCAGCGGGACCTATCCCGGCCAGGGGCTGGGGGAGGAGGCGGACGCCGCCGCCCCGGTGCTGGAGCCCTATCTGAGCTACCGGCTCCGGACGGAGCCGGGGGTGGACCAGGCCCTGCTGCTGCCCAAGCTGCGGCAGCTCCAGGAGGAGGACCCCCAACTGCACCTGACCTGGAACGAGAACAGCCGGGATATCTCCGTGCAGCTCATGGGCCGGGTCCAATGCGAGATTTTCAAAAGCCTGGTGCGGGAGCGCTTCGAGACAGCGGTGGAGCTGGACGCGGGGCGGGTCCTGTACCGGGAGACGATAGAGAACACCGTGGAGGGCGTGGGGCACTTTGAGCCCCTGCGCCACTACGCGGAGGTGCATCTGATCTTAGAGCCGCTGCTGAGAGGCAGCGGGATCGTGCTGGACACGGTCTGCCCGGAGGACGAGCTGGACCGGAACTGGCAGCGGCTGATCCTCTCCCAGCTCCAGGCGAAGACCCTCCGGGGCGTGCTCACCGGCGCGCCGCTGACGGATGTGAAGATCAGCCTGGCCGCGGGCCGGGCCCACCCCAAGCACACCGAGGGCGGGGACTTCCGGCAGGCGGCCTGGCGGGCCGTCCGCCAGGGCCTGATGCAGGCAAGGTCCGTGCTTTTTGAGCCCTGGGGCCGCTTCTCTCTGGCCGTGCCGCCGGAGCAGATCGGCCGGGCCATCAGCGATATCCGGGCCATGGACGGGACCTTCGGCTCCCCGGAGGATGAGGAGGGGCTGAGCTGCCTCCGGGGCTCCGCCCCGGCGGCCAAGCTGGGGGACTACGCCGCGGAGGTGGCGGCCTACAGCCACGGCCGGGGCCGCTTCAGCTTCCGGCCCGACGGCTACCGGCCCTGCCGGGACCAGGAGGCTCTGGTTCGGGAGAGCGGCTACGACCCCCTGCGGGACCTGGACGACCCGGCGGACTCGGTCTTCTGCGCCCACGGGGCAGGCTTCAACGTCCGCTGGGACCGGGTGCCGGAGTATATGCACCTGGAGAGCTGTCTGAAAAAGCGGCAGGAGGCCCCGCCGCTGCCGGCCCGTCGGATCCTGAGCATCGACGAGCGGGAGCTGGAGGCCATCATGGAGCGGGAGTTCGGTCCCATCCGGCGGCCTATGTACACTGCCCCTATGCGAAACGAGGCCCCGGCCGTCCCCCTTCAGACAGAGGAGCGGAGAGAGACCCTGATCGTGGACGGCTACAACCTGATCTTTGCCTGGGACGAGCTGAAGGGCTTGGCCCGGGAGCGGCTGGACCTGGCCCGGCAGCGGCTGACGGACATGCTGTCCAACTACGCGGGCTATACGAGAGCGGAGGTCACCCTGGTCTTTGACGGCTTTCGCAGCCCGGGGAACCCCGGCTCCCGGGAGAATGTCCACAATATCCATGTGGCCTATACCAAGGACGGGGAGACGGCGGACGCCTACATCGAGCGCCTGGCCAACGAGATCGGAAAGAACTACGCGGTGCGCGTGGTCACCAGCGACAACCTGATCCGCCTGTCGGCCCTGCGCTCCGGCGTACTGCGCTGCTCCTCCCAGGAATTCATCCAGGAGCTCAGCTGGGTGCTGGAGCAGATCGAGCAGGTGCTGCGCAGCAGCGGCGCCGGGGCCCACAAGGCCCGGCTCAGCGAGGCGGGCCGGATCGGCGGGGGAGAGGCGGAAGATGGAAAATGACGAACTGCTCCGGCGGGCGGGGGACCTGTTCTCCCGCTGCGAGCGCCGGGGGATCTTGACCATGACGGGCTTCCTCAGCCCCGCCGAGCGGGCGCAGATCGAGGCCTGGGCCAAGCGCAGGCCGGGCTGCGCGCCCCACTTCAGCGGCGGCCGGGAGGGCTGCGAACGCACGGCGGCCTTCTTCCTGCCGTATGATAAAGAGTGGGAGGAGCTGGAGCTTTCGGACTACATCCGGGCCGTCCGCTATACGGCGGCCTTCGGCGAGCCGGGGCACCGGGACTACCTGGGCGCGGCCCTGGCCCTGGGCATCCGGCGGGAATGGCTGGGGGATATCTGGATCGAGGAAAACCGGGCGGTGCTCTTCTGCCTGCCCAGTGTCCAGAGCGCCCTGCTGGAGCTGGACCGGGTGGGCCGGGTCAGCGTCCAGGCGCAGGAGATCGCTCTGACAGACATCCCGGAGCCCCGGCGGCAGGTCAAAAGCCTGCGCTTTACCGTGATGAGCCCCCGGCTGGACGCGGTGGCCTCCGGCATGTTCCGGCTCTCCCGGAGCGAGACCGCCCGGCAGATCGCCGCTGGGAGCCTGAATCTAAACTACGTCCAGTGCCTGAAGGCCGACGCCACCGTGAAGGAGGGGGACGTGATCTCCCTGCGCCACGCCGGCAAGGGCCGCGTGGCCGCCATCGGGGGCGAGTCCCGCAAGGGGCGGCTCTTCGTGGACGCGGAAATTTATCAATAGAAAAGAAATTAAAAAATTTAAAATAACGGTGGGATAAATATTTTATGCGAGCTTATGAGAGATTCCTGGACTACGTCAAGATCCACACGGCCAGCTCCCCGGACACGGAGAGCACGCCCAGCACCTACCGGCAGTTCGACCTGAGCCGCCGGCTGGCCCGGGAGATGCGGGCCATGGGGATGGCGGAGGTCTACGAGGACGACTACGCCTATGTCTACGGCACGGTGCCCGCCAGCCCCGGCATGGAGAACAAGGCCTGCGTGGGCTTCATCGCCCATATCGACACGGTGCCGGAGTTCAGCGGGGCCAATGTGAAGCCCTGCCTGGTGGAGGATTACCGGGGGCAGGAGCTGCCGCTGGGGGACAGCGGCCGGGTGCTCTCCCCGGAGAAATTCCCCCATCTGCTCTCGCTGAAGGGCCGCACCCTCATCACCACCGACGGGACCACCGTCCTGGGGGCGGACGACAAGGCGGGGGTGGCGGAGATCCTCACCGCCTGCGAGCGTCTGCTGCACAGCGATATCCCCCACGGCCGGGTGGTGGTGTGCTTCACCCCCGACGAGGAGGTGGGCCACGGGGCCGCCCTGCTGGATATCGACCGGTTGGGGGCGGATTTTGCCTACACCGTGGACGGGGGCGAGCTGTGGGAGCTCAACTACGAGACCTTCAACGCCGCCGCGGCCCACTGGGAGGTGACCGGCCTGAGCGTCCACCCGGGGGCGGCCAAGGACATGATGGTCAACGCCAGCCTGGTCGCCATGGAGATCAACTCCATGCTGCCCGCCGGGGAGGTCCCCGCCTGCACCGAGGGCTACGAGGGCTTCTTCCATCTGACGGATATGGAGGGGGCCGTGGACAAGGCGGAGCTCAACTACATCATCCGGGACCACAGCGCGGCCCTGTACGAGGCCCGGGTGGCCTCCATGCGGCACATCGAGAAGCTCATCAACGCCAAATACGGACCCGGCACGGCGGAACTGACCATCCACGAGCAGTACCGGAACATGGCCGAGCGGCTGAAGCACTCCATGGGCATCGTGGAGCTGGCCAAACGGGCCATTCGCCAGGCGGGCCTGGAGCCCAAGCTGGTCCCCATCCGGGGCGGAACCGACGGCGCCCAGCTGACCTACCGGGGCCTGCTCTGCCCCAATATCGGCACCGGCGGCTACTGCTGCCACGGGCCCTATGAGCATATCTGCGTGGAGGACATGGACCTGGCGGTGGAGATCATCACCAACATTGTAGCCCAGCTGGGGCAGCGGTAAAGGAGCGTGCGGTGAAAGATAAATTGGGAGCCCGGAAGTGGCTGACGCTGATCCTGATCGGCCTGTCCGGTCAGTTCGCGTGGACCATCGAGAACATGTATTTCAACGTGTTTTTGTATAACACCATCTCCACTGACCCGGGCTATATCGCGGCCATGGTGGGCTGGTCGGCGGCCGCCGCCACGGTCACCACGCTGCTGATGGGGGCCCTGTCCGACAGGCTTGGTAAGCGAAAGGCCTTCATCTGCGTGGGCTATATGCTCTGGGGCCTCTCTACCGCCGCCTTTGGCTTCATCACCCCGGAGAGCGCCGGACGGCTTTTCCCGGCGGCCAACGCGGCCTCGGCCGCCGCCACCTTGGTGGTCGTGATGGACTGCGTCATGACCTTCTTCGGCAGCACCGCCAACGACGGCGCTTTCAACGCCTATGTCACCGATGTGACCACCCGGGAGAACCGGGGCCGGGCGGAGAGCGTTTTGGCGATCCTGCCCCTGGTCTCCATGCTGATCATCTTCGGACTCTTTGACGGCCTGACTCAGCAGGGCCGCTGGAGAGAGTTCTTCGGCATCTTCGGCGCGCTGGTGTCCGCCGTGGGCGTCGTCGCCGTCTTTCTGGTCCGGGACGAACCGGGCCTGAAGCCCCGGCGGGACAGCTACTTTAAGAACCTGCTCTACGGCCTGCGGCCCTCCACCGTGGCGGGCAACCGGGCGCTGTATCTCTCCTTCTGCGCCTCCTGTATCTTTTCCGTCGCCGTGCAGGTCTTCTTTCCCTTCCTCATCATCTACATCCAGAACTACCTGGGGATCACGGATTACGCGCTGGTCTTAGGCGTCGTCCTGGTGACGGCCTCGGCGGTCAGCGTGATCTCCGGCCGCTTTATCGACCGGATGGGGAAGCTGCGCTTCGTGTTCCCGGCGGCGCTGGTGATGCTGCTGGGTCTGGTCGCCATGAGCTTTGTGCGCCGGACTGTGCCGGTGATCCTGGCCGGCTGCGTCATGATGAGCGGCTATATGATGCTCTCCGCCGCCCTGAGCGCCAATATCCGGGACTGGACGCCGGCGGATAAGGTGGGGCATTTCCAGGGCATCCGCATGATCTTTACCGTGCTGCTGCCCATGATCATAGGCCCGGCCATCGGCGCCGCGGTCATCCGGGGCGGCGACAGCACCTATATCGAGCTGGGCCAGGTCAAGACTGTGCCCACGCCGGGGATCTATCTGGCGGCGGCCGCCGTGCTGGTGCTGACCGCCGTGCCGGTCCTGCTGCTGCGCAGGCAGGAGCAAAACGGAGAAAAAGAAGGAAGCAAGGGGTAAGCTATGAAGGAAGCCATTTTCCATTTCCCGACGGAGGGGACGCCGGTCAGCTGCCGGCAGATCAAGACCGGGCACATCAACGAGACCTATCTGATCGAGACCGATGCGGGGGCCAAATACATCCTCCAGTGGATCAACCGCTATGTATTCCCCAATGTGGACGCCATCATGGGCAATATGACCGCCATCAGCGCCTTCCTGCAGGAGAAGGGCCAGGACGGCATGGCCATGATCCGCTATATCGACACCCTGGACGGCCACAATTACTATGACGACGGCCAGGGCGGATGCTGGCGGATCTACCGCTTTGTGGACAACAGCATCTGCCTCCAGCGCCCGGAGGGGCCGGAGGACTTCTGTGAGTGCGCCAAGGCCTTCGGGCATTTCCAGTACGCCCTCAACGGCTTCCCGGCGGAAAAGCTGGAGGAGACCATCGTGGGCTTCCACGACACGCCTGCCCGTTACCGGCAGCTGGAGGCCGCTATGGCCGCCGACCCGCTGGACCGGCTCCCGGAGGTGGAGAAGGAGCTCGCTTTCGCCCTGGAGCGGCGGGAGCGGGCCTGCGCCCTCCACGGCCTGCGCCTGCGGGGGGAGCTGCCCCTGCGGGTGACCCACAACGACACCAAGATCAACAACGTCCTGCTGGATAAGGACAGCCGCAAGGCCATCTGCGTCATCGACCTGGACACGGTCATGCCCGGCCTGTCGGTGTTCGATTTCGGGGACGCCATCCGCTACGGCGCCTCCACCGGCGACGAGGACGAGACGGACCTGACGAAGATCGAACTGGACCTGGAGATGTTCCGGGTCTTCACCCGGGGCTTTTACGAGGCCTGCCCCAGCCTGACCAAAGAGGAGACGGCTGCCATGCCTCTGGGGGCCTATACCATGACCATCGAGTGCGGCATCCGCTTCCTGACGGACTACCTCAACGGGGACAAATACTTCTCCATCGAGCGGGAGAAGCACAATCTGGACCGCTGCCGCACCCAGTTCAAGCTCATCGAGAGCATGGAAGAGCACTGGGGCGAGATGGAGCGGATCGTGGCGGAGGAGACCGCAAGATAACATAACATAATAAACATAAATGAGTTTACATAAAATAATGCAAAAAGGCGGGGCAAAATTGCCCCGCCTCCGCGGAAGATATTTTCCCGCACGGGAAAACTCTCTTACCGCTGACAGCCGCCCCGCCTGGAGGTTTTATACAGTCTCCTATATAAAGTACCATCCGTGACAGACTCTTTCTCTCTCGCCGTCCGGTCCGGCCGTCTGGGGATAGTATATGCCGTGGGACCGGTTTTAATCTGGGAAGTTTTTACTGGGACAGAAAGGACATTTGAATGGATACGATCGCAATCATACTGATGATCGGCGCTGCGGTGGCGCTGATCGCTTTGCTCATCAAGATCCTGGCCGCGCCCATGCGGCTGCTGGCGAAGCTTGCCATCAACACGGCGGTGGGCTATGTGGTGCTGTTCATTTTCGATTTCTTTGCCGACTTCTTCGCTATCGGGGTGGAGCTGAACCTGCTCAACGCCCTAGTGGTGGGCGTCCTGGGTATCCCGGGCATTTTGCTGCTGGTGCTGTTAAAGTTTCTCTTTTTGTAAATACTGGAAATTATTATCCTTGAATGGGCTGTGAAAGAACCTTTCTGTTTTTTCATAGCCCATTTTATATTAGTCAGTGGTAAAAAATTTTTTAAATCTTTTTAAATTTACGAGGAATATCTTGCATTTTGCGGAGGAATGTTATATACTTTAAAGCCGTGAAGTAATAACCCGTGTTATCCGTTTGACGGTTAGTATAGCCGCAAGCCGGCCGGGTGCCTTGTCCCAAGGTGCTTCATATTAAATAGGGAGGAAAAAACCATGGAACTGACAAAGAGCGAGCTCGAGGTCATGCAGGTCCTGTGGAGCATGGACCGGCCCCTATCCCGCAGCGATATTCTTCAGTATTCCGGGCGGAAGTCCTGGAAAGACAGTTCCGTCCACATCCTGATCAACGGCCTGTTGGCCAAGGGCGCTATCACCGAGGCGGGCTTCACCAGAAGCGGCAAGACCTTTGGGCGTCTCTTTGCGCCGGCCATCAGCTGTGAGGAGTACTATGGCAGCGTGTTGTTTGCCGTCCCCGGCGCGAAGCTGCTGCCCCAGCTGTTCAGCGCCCTGATCAACAGCGACGAGATGACCCCCGCCCTGGCCGACAAGGTAGAGGAGCTGCTGGAGCAGAGAAAGAAGCAGCTGCTGGAGACCGGCTGAGTCCGAAGAAAATAGGTAAAAGCATCCCCGGAGCCACGCTCCGGGGATGTTTTGCGCCTTATAGAGGCTTGCTTTTGATCTGGGCCCAGCGGCGGGGATACTTGGGGGGCGTGGGGGAGAGCTTGCGCACCAGGACGGCGCTGTGGACGATGTCCGTGCCGGGCACCCTATATTTGGCCGTCCGCAGGAGCTTGCCGCCCAGCAGGGAGGCCGCCCGCCCGGCCTGGCGCAGCTCCTCCTCCGGCTCGGGGCCCTTCATGGCGATGAAGAGGCCGCCGGGGCGCACAAAGGGCAGGCAGAGCTCCAGCAGCATGTCCAGCCGGGCCACCGCCCGGCTGACGGCCAGATCGAAGCTCTCCCGCAGCTCCCTGGGCGCCTCCTCCGCCCGGGCGTGGAGGCAGTCCACCTTGTCAAAGCCCAGCTCTTCGCACAGCTGGCGCAGGAATCTCACCCGCTTGTCCAGGCTGTCCAGCAGAGTCAGCTCCAGCTCCGGCCGGGCGATGAGCAGAGGCAGGCCGGGAAAGCCCGCGCCGCTGCCCACGTCGATCACCCGCCTGCCCCGGAATTCCTCCAGCGTCAGCAGCGCCGCGCAGTCCAGAAAATGCAGCCGGGCCACGTCCTCCTCCCCGGAGATGGCGGTCAGGTTCATGACCCGGTTGACCTCCTCCAGAGTCGCGTAATAGGTCCGGAAGCGCTCCAGAGCCCGGCCGTCCAGGGGCAGGCCCAGCTCCGCGAAGCCCTCCCGGAGCAGATCTTCCAGCATGACGTCTCTCCTAAAGGTTTACATAATCATAAAGATTTAGCTTACATAAAAATGGTGCAGGCCGATGGTGACGGTGGGGGTCAGGTCCTCCTCGAACCAGGGGCTGACGCCCTTGTCGGGGTTTACGAAGAAGAGGCTGTCGCCCACGGTGTTGTAGCCCTCCAGCACCAGCCGGGAGGCGATCACCGGCAGCTCCTCCGGCTCCTCCAGCACGCCGCCGCCCAGAATGGGCTCAAACTGCACGGCAAAGTCCCGGTCGTAGATCACCCCGTAGACCGTGTCCGGAAAGCGGTCGCTCTTCACCCGGTTGAGCACCACGTTCCCCACGCCGATCATGCCCGCCAGGGGCTCGTCCTTGGACTCGGCGTTGATGATGTGGGGCAGCCAGTAGAGCTCCTCCTCCGAGAAGCTGCGCTCGTAGTAGTCTTCCCCGCCGGGGAGAAAGCTGACGCCGTTGCCGGCGATCTCCACCCGGTTCTCCTCGGGACTGTAGACCGCGCGCAGGTTCAGCATCCGCTCCACCGCGTCCGCCGGCAGGTACAGCCGCCCGTCGGCCAGAAAGGTCCCCAGGGGGGTGTACAGATAGCGGCTGTTGGCCTGGATATACTCCAGGCCCTCGATAGCGTAGAGCTCCAGCCCGTCGCCGGTCAGCAGGGCACCGTCCGGGCCGACGGTCAGCTTCAGCTCCTGGCCGAAGAAGGCGCAGATGGCCTCCGGGGAGAGGTACAGGCTGTCCTCCACCAGGTAGCCCCTGTCGGTGAGCAGGCCGTCAAAATACACCGGCACGTCCGGGTAAGGGGCCTGCTCCCGGGGCGCGGGCGGGCTGGGCAGCGCCGGGGCCGCCGTGGCCTCCGAAGGGCTGTCCTCCGTGGGCGGCGTCCGCTCCCCAAAGATCAGGGAGCAGCCGGAGAGGCACAGCGCCAGGACCAGCGCCAGAGGCAGCAGGGCGGAGCGCCGGAGGGGCATCTCAGGCCCCCGCGGCCAGGCTGGCTTTCAGAGCCTGGGCCAACTGGTCCGGGCAGGAGGTGCTCTTATAGCCGCAGCGGATACCCTCCATGCGGCGGATAGCCTCCTCCACGTCCATCCCCACCACCAGGGCGGAGATGCCCTGCAGGTTGCCGCTGCAACCGCCGACCACGTTCACGCGCTTGATCTTGCCGTCCTCCGTCTCGATCTCCATCAGCTGGGAGCAGACGCCTTTGGGCCGGTATGTGAATGTCATGGTTTTCGTCTCCTTTATATAGATTTCATTGAAAATATACCACGGTCCGGCCGCTTTTGCAAGGGCGGCTGTTTTTTTAAGAAAGTTCCGGCCTCCGGACTCATAAGGTATAGGGAAGAAAACCAATGAGGAGGCGAGGGAATGGCGCCTGCAAAGAGACTGGCGGCCCTGGGTCTGACGGCGGTCTGCCTGTATCTGCTCTGGATGACGGGGGGCTTTCCCGGCCTGCGGGAGACCGTGGCCAGGAGCATCGAGGCGGGACGGATGAAAAACGTGACGGTCTCCGGCGGGGAGGCGGTCCCAGAGGCCACAGCGCCGCCGGAGGAATCAGAAACGCCGGAAGGCCCGGAAGATCCGGAGCCGGCGGCAGAGGACAGCGGAGCGGAGCCCATAGAGCTCCTGCCGGCGGCTCTCTGGGCCGAGGCGGCCCCGGCGGCCGCCGTGCTGGACAGCGGCGGGGAGGACGTGCGGGAGACCACCATCCAGGGCGGGCTCCAGATCAAAAACGCCACCCGCTACCCGGTGGACGTGGCCCAGATCCTGGCCCAGGGACCCTCCGTGCGCCTGCCGGCGGAGGGGGCCCAGATCCTCATCGTCCACACCCACGGCAGCGAGGCCTACACCCAGGCGGGCCTGGACCGCTACGAGGCCAACGACTCGGCCCGCACGGAGGACACGGAGTACAACATCATCCGGGTGGGGGACGAGCTGGCCCGGCTCTTTGAGGAGGCGGGGCTCCGGGTGGTCCACGACCGGGGGATCTACGACTACCCCAGCTATACCGGCTCCTATACCCGCTCCGGGGAGGCGGTGGAGCGGGCCCTGGAGGAGAACCCGGGCATCGCCGTGGTCATCGACCTGCACCGGGACGCTTTGGGCTCGGACGATGTGATCTACAAGACCATGGCCGAGGAGGACGGGGTCTGCGCCAGCCAGGTGATGATCCTGGTGGGCAGCGACGACAGCGGCCTGGAGCACCCCAACTGGCGCTCCAACCTAGCCCTGGCCCTGTATCTCCAGCAGGCCGTGGACGCCAAGCACCCCACCCTCATGCGCCCGGTGTCCCTGGTCCGGGAGCGCTACAACCAGCACCTCACCGGCGGCTCCATGATCGTCGAGGTGGGCAGCAGCGGCAACACCCTCCAGGAGGCCCTGGCAGCCATCCGGCTCTTTGCCGACGGGGCGGCCCCCGCTCTGGCCGCGCTGGTGGAGGAGGCTCCCCCGGCCATCGGGGAGGAGCCGGCCACCGAGGAAGCGGCGGAATAAATTTTTGAAAATTCCCTCTTTACAAAGCGGAGAACATTGTGTATAATCAAATCAATAATAAGAATGATTACTGATTTATGAACAGATCATGACAGACTGCAAGAGAAAAAACAGCAAAAAGCGGGAGGCGCTGCTTGCGGCCCTGCGGGCGGAGAAGTCCCACCCCAGCGCGGAGGCTCTGTACCGGGCCCTGAAGCCGGACTACCCCGAGCTGAGCCTGGGGACGGTGTACCGGAATCTGGCGGTGCTGGAGGAGGAGGGCCAGGCCGTGGCCGTGGCCACGGTGGATGGGCAGCTGCGCTATGACGGGCGCACGGAGCCCCACGCCCATTTCATCTGCCGGGTCTGCAGCCGGGTGGAGGATTTGGAGCTGCCGGATATGGCCGGACCCCTGTACGCCAGGGCGGGGGAGAGCCTGGGCTGCCTGCCGGAGGGCTATTCTCTGAGCATCCGCGGCGTTTGCGCCGCCTGCCGCCATCCCTAATGTGTTTTTTGTTGCCGCGCTGGCAATGAAAATAAATCATACTTATAGAAATGCAGGAGGAATTTTCCATGAAAAAGTGGGTATGTCCCGTATGCGGTTACGTCCATGAGGGCGATACGCCCCCTGAGTTCTGCCCCCAGTGCAAGGTCCCCGGCTCCAAGTTCACCGAGCAGAAGAGCGACATGACCTGGGCCGCCGAGCATGTGGTCGGCGTGGGCAAGCAGTTTGGCGCTGATGTGCCTGAAGAGGTCCAGAAGGAGATCATCGCCGGCCTGAAGGCCAACTTCGAGGGCGAGTGCACCGAGGTGGGTATGTATCTGGCTATGGCCCGCGTCGCCCACCGGGAGGGCTATCCCGAGATCGGCATGTACTGGGAGAAGGCCGGCCTGGAGGAGGCCGAGCACGCCGCCAAGTTCGCCGAGCTGCTGGGCGAGGTGGTCACCGACAGCACCAAGAAGAATCTTCAGCTGCGGGTCGACGCCGAGAACGGCGCCACCGCCGGCAAGACCGAGCTTGCCAAGCTGGCCAAGAAGTACAACCTGGACGCCATCCACGACACCGTCCATGAGATGGCCCGGGATGAGGCCCGCCACGGCAAGGCCTTCAAGGGCCTGCTGGAGCGCTACTTCGGCTGAGCCGGGAAGGAGACAGAGCGATGAAGTATGTCTGCAATCTCTGCGGCTGGGTCTATGACGAGGAAGAGACCGGCGTGAAGTGGGAGGACCTGCCCGACGATTTCGCCTGCGAGCTCTGCGGCGTAGGCAAGGACGAGTTCAGCCCTGCGGAAGACTAAACTACATAGCAACAAACCCCGGAAGGACGATCCTTCCGGGGCTTTTTGCTGTCTAAAATCACCCGGCATTTTCGCTCAAATACAGCCCGGCGGCGCTCTGGATGAGCTTCACTGTCTCCTCCAGGCTCCGGTCCCCGGCAAAGTAGGCCGCCGCCCGCTCCGCCACGATGTCGTAGAGCATGGCGTCATAGCTGTCCATGTGGTCAACGGCGTTGTACAGCTCCATGAGCTGGTCGTATTCCTTCTGGCTGGTGGCATAGATGTCCACGGAGATATGGCCGCTTCCGCGGCTGCTGTTGGAGATCTCGATAGGTTCACCCGCGTCGTTGAGCACAAGGTTCTCCTGCTTGTCCGTCTCATAGACCGGCGTCATAGCCTTCTTCGCCATCCACTCAAAATCCGCCCGGTTGACCCGAAACTCTGTGAAGCCGCTGGAGGCGTCCTCCAGACTTTTTGACGCGTATTGGGGCAGCAGAGTCTGCCGTATAAAGGCCCAGGCCCCCTTCTTGTCCTTACAGGAGGCGGACATAGCGAAGTGTAGACCCATGGAACCGGAGGAAAAGCTGCTGCCGCAGCTGCCGTCCAGGGTGGGATAGCCCACATAGCTCACTTCTCCGCCAAAAACGGCTTTGTGCAGTTGTATGATGTCAAAGCCGGAGAGAACCTCCCGGTCCAGCATCTCCTCGCCGGCAGCGATCAGGTCCGCCGGGTCGGAGTAGTCCGGGTCATACCGGTAGTCCTCCGGGTGGACGCTGGCGCAGAGCTCCAGCAGGGCCTTGAACTCCTCGCTGTCAAAGCGGCACTGGCCGCTGTCCCAGTCCACCAGCTTGTCCAGATTGGCCGGCAGCAGGTAGGACAGAAGGTCCGCCGGGCCGATACCGGGGGAGAGGAGACAGCAGCCCTCGGGCATGGTCTCCCAGGCGGCCATCATGTCCTCAAAGGTCCAGCCGGTCCGGTCCCCCACCACGCTGGCGGCCCCCACGAGCGTCTCAATGCCAAAGCTGTCGAACACATGGTAGAGCTTCCCGCCTTGGGAGGCGGCGTCCAGCACACGGGTCATCAGAGCCTCCCGGCCCAGGTCCGGGTCGTTTTCGATCCAGGGCCACAGATCCTCCAGCATCCCCCGGACTCCCATCTGCAAAAGGGGGATGTTCTGCACATACAGGATATCCGGCACCTTGCCGGCGTTCAGCTCCGTGGTCAGCAGGTTCGTGGCGGCGCTGAAATCCTCCCCACCGGCCAGCTCCAGATAGACCCGGGCCTGAATATAGTATTGGTCGCTGCTGCGGTTGAAGGATCGGATCAGATCCTCTGTATCCGGATAGAGATAGATAGCGCCCAGGGTCAGCACGGTCCGCCCGTCTCTGGGGGCCAGCGCGCTGTCCGTCTCCGTCAACAGGGCCAGGCGCAGAGGCCAGGAGCCGTCGTCGCCCCACTCCCAGTCGTGGCTCATGACGGCCAACCGGCCGTCGGAGAGCTGAGAGATGAATACCAGGCCGTCCTGGTTCAGATCCGCGTCCAGCCAGCTGAAGAGCTTCCGGGCCTGACCGGTACTCTCCTCCCAGCCGTAGAGCCCGTCTCCGCTGCTGTAATAAAACAAAAAGTCCCCGCTGCCGCCGTAGACCTCGTAGATCTGGCCGGGGAGCTCCAGGCTCTCCCCCCAGGCTTTGGCCTCCGGGTCGATCCGCCGGAGCCGCTGCGATCCACCGGCGGCGCTGCGGACATAGGTGTATTGAGCCATGCCGCCGTCCGGGAGCCTGACGGCTCCGCCGGACATGTTCTCCCCCTCCAGGCGGAACAACAGCTCCAGCGCCGGGCTGAGCACATAGACAGCGCTCCCAGTGGTAATGTAGATCCGGCCGTCCGCATCGAAGGCCGGCTCAAAGACGGCCGCCCCGTCCAGGTCCAGGTTGAGGGAGTCCGCCAGGGCCTTGACGTCGATCCGGTCCAGCTCCCGGCCCTCCGGGTCCAGCAGCCGGTAAAAGCGCCGGGTCTCGCTGGAGGTCTGGTAGGCCCAGCGGTCCTCTGCTGCCGGGTCAAAGTCCTGGGGGAGCTGGAAGGAAGTACAGGTCTGGCTCTCCTGCACCCAGAGGCCGCCATCCGCCGAAGGGGCCAGAATACTCATGCCCGCGCTGCCGGACATCCCCTCGGGCAGGGGCAAGGGCTCATAGGCGCTCAGCCTCTCCGCCGTCTCTCCGCCCAGGCTGCTCCGGTACAGGCCGTAGCGGTAGCCGCTGTCCTCAAAGGAGAAGCCGCCGATCTCCGTCCGGACCGTTTCCGGAGCCGCGCTCACGTAGTATACTGTGTCCCCGGAGAGGCAGGCTCCCACGATCCGGTCCGTTCCGCTGGGCAGCTCCACAAACTCTGGCACGAACACCGTGCCGCTCTCCTCCGCCGGCTCATGGGCCTTTTCCCCGCCGCAGGCGCTCAGATTCAGCAGCAGAGCCGCGGCCAGAAGCAGCGCCGCAGGGCCCCGGACCGTCTTCTTCATGGAATCTCCTCCCCAAAAGCTTTGCTTTATTATGCAGCATCTCCATGAAGAATTCAAGGCGGGAGAAGGAAATTATGAATCCGTACGAAAAATTTTACAAAAGTGTCTTTCACACGTTGCAAGACTAAAGTGACTATGTTATAATAACCGCACATTTGCCAAGAAACAAAGGAGTCGAAGCTACCATGAGCAAGAACGTTGTCATCACCTGCGACAGCACCTGCGATCTGTCCCCGGAGCTGCTGGAGCGGTTTTCTATCGTCATTATCCCGCTGACCATCACGCTGGGGGACACCAGCTTCCTGGACGGCCAGGGCTTCAGCCCCGCCGACATGTACGCCCGCTACCGGGCCGACGGCACCCTGCCCAAGACCTCCGCCGTGAGCTACCAGGAGTTTCTGGACTTCTTCCGCGGCTATACGGAGCAGGGCTTTGAGGTGGTGCATCTGGACATCAGCAGCGAGCTCTCCGCCTCCTACAACAACGCCGTGCTGGCCGCCCGGGAGCTGGAGGGCGTCTACCCGGTGGACAGCCGGATGCTCTCTACCGGCTTAGGGCTTCTGGCCATCGAGGGGGCCAAGCTCCGGGACGAGGGCATGGCCGCCGCGGACATCGCCGCCCGGCTGACGGAGCTCACCGCCAAGGTGGACACCAGCTTCGTGCTGGACACCCTGGAGTTCATGTGGAAGGGCGGCCGCTGCACCGGCTTTACGGCCCTGGGCGCCAACGTCCTCAAGCTCAAGCCCGCCCTGGAGATGAAGGACGGAAAGCTTGTGGTCTATAAGAAATACCGGGGCAACATCAACAACGTCTACAAGCAGTACATCCGGGAGCGGCTCAGCGGCAAGCAGGTGCGGCCCGCCCATGTGTTCGTCACCGAGTCCGGCGAGATCGACCCGCCGGTGCTGGAGGAGGTGCTGGCCCTGGTCAAGGAGCTGACCGGCGCTGCGGAGGTGCACCACACCGTCACCGGCTGCACCGTCACCACCCACTGCGGCCCCAAGACCCTGGGTGTGCTGTTCCTGAACGAATAAAACAAATAAAAGTCAAGGGGCTGTAGCAAAATGCTTTTCTGCTACAGCCCCTTAATTTGCCGAAAAATGCCGCACCCTCATGGCTCCCCTTGCACAGGGGAGCCATGAGAGACAGGCACTCATTTAGCTCATAAGCTTTCTTTAAAGCACAAGGGACTGTAGCTTAACATTTTGTTATGGTACAGTCTATTTTGCTTAGTTCAGCTGCTCAGATAAGTAGATCTGTGCCCGGGACTGGATATCGGCGACCGTGTCCTCCAGGCTCCGGTCCCCGGCAAAATAGGCCCCGGAGAGCTCCAGGATCAGGTCCAGCAGAGGGCCGTCCTCCCCGTAGAGCCCGACGGCCCGGTCCGCCAGGGCCAGGACCTTGTCCAGGGCGGCGGAGAGGGTCCCGGCGTCATAGGCGGAGGCGGCGCTGCTCAGCAGCCGGTCCTTTGCCTTCAGGTCCTGCTGACGGAGGATGGAGAGGGAGGCCTCCGCCGGCCCCGGCTCCGTCTCCCCGGTGAGAAACTGCCGGAGAAACTGCCAGGCCTGCTCCTTGAAAGGGGAAGCGGAGGCCATCGCCAGGGACAGCACGGGCCGGACCGCGCTGCCGCAGCCCTCGGCGCAGGGCAGGCCGGGGAAGCAGAAGTCCGGGCCCAGCCGGGACAGGCTGTTCTCCGCGCCCTCCACGCTCAGCGCCCCGTACGTGTTCAGATCCAGCAGCTGCCGGCCCTGGGCCAGCATCTCCGCCGGGCGATAGATCTCCGAGGGCTCCGCCGGCTGCCGGGCGCAGAGCTCTAAAAGCCCCCGGAAGAGCTCCCCGTCAAAGTGGGCCTGCCCCTGCTCCAGGTCCGCGAGGGAGTGGAAGTTTGCGCAGCAGAGCAGCCTCAGCAGGTCTGTGCGGCTGTAGGTCTGGGTGAAAAGCTGCTCCAGGCTGGGGTTTGCCGCCTGGATCGCCTCATAGTCCGCCGGGCTCAGGCCCTGCCGTCCCTCCATAGAACCGGAGGCCCCGGCCGTCACCAGCACGAAGCGGGGGATCAGCTGCCGCAGCTCCCCGCCCACCTGGCCGGCCCGGAGGATGTTTTCCCGCAGGGCGGAGCGGTCGATCTCCTTATCGGCCTCCAGCCAGGGACCCAGGTCCTCAAAGCGGTCCTTGCCCGCAAAGGCGGCGGGCAGGCCGGACATCTCGTACAGGTCCGGCGCGTCCCCGGCGCTCAACTCCGCCAGCAGCCGCAGGCTGCCGCCCTCCGGCTGGGCCGGGGTGCTGTAGAGAGAGTAGTCCTTCAGCCGGACCTTTACGCCGCTGTGCTCCCGGTTCCAGCGGAGGACCAGACTCTGGAGCAGCTCATTGGAGTCCCCGGTGAGGGCCAGGGTCAGCAGCGCGCTGTCCGGGCCCAGGGGCTCCCTCAGGGTGCGAAACAGCGCCGGGCTGCTGTCGCTGTCCTGACCCAGGGCGGCAAAGCTCCCGTCTGGCAGGGGGCAGAGGGCGGCCCAGGGGTCCAGCCCGGCCAGGCTCAGGTCCAGCGCCGGGGCGACGGAGCCGCCGGCCAGGCGGCAGGCAAAGACCTGGCCGGGGGCCCGGAGAAAGAGGTCCCAGTCCCCGGAGCCGTCCAGCAGGCCGCTGTACACAGCGCCGTCCAGGTCGAGTTCCCGGAGCGTATCCCCGCCGGCGGCGTCCAAGATCGTCAACCGGCTGCCGGACTCCGTGTCGGCCAGGGCCGCCGGGTTCCCATCGGCGCAGAGGGCGAAGCTGTAGAAGCCCTGGACAAAGGAATCGTCCAGCTCCCGCTGCCACAGAAGCCGGGGATCCGGCCCGCTCAGGTCCAGCGCCGCCAGGCTCTGCCTGGCCTCAAAGAGGGCGAGAAAGACGATTCCCTCTGCGTTCACAAGCAGGTCCATGGGGGAGCCCAGTTCCAGGGCACTCAGGTCGTAGGCAGCGCTGACGCGGCCTTCCGCGTCCAGCCGGGTCAAGACGGGGGAAGAGCGGCTGTAAAACCAGAGGCTGCCGTCGGGCCCGGCGGCGGAGAGGGACCTGTCCAGGTCCTCCGGCAGCCGGCCCAGCTCCTCCGGCTCCCCGCCGGAGAGGGGGATGCGGTAGAGGGCGCCGTCCCGCTCTGTGTAGGCTGAGCCGTCCGACTCGCCGAAAACGGTGTAGACGAAATCCCCGGCGGCCAGAGGCTCGCTCAGGCTCCGGTACAGCCCCGGGGCCTCCTCGAAGCTCAGCAGGGGAACGGCGCTGTCCACTGTTTGAGGCTCTGCGGCCTTGCTGGCCGCTGGGGAGGCCCCCTCTTTCCCGCCGCAGCCCGTCAGGTTCAGCAGCAGGGAGAGGGATATAAAACACAGAAAAACTCTTTTCATAAGGTAAATTCCTCCGAATCGCAGACAAAGTATCCCTACCATCGTCGCAGAGCGGCGAACAAGAATTCAAATCGTTTTTGAGGCAGCTTTGCCGCCTCAAAAACACTCTAAGGCGAGCAAAGCGAGCCCTCGCGCCGACCAAACGGGGCAAAGCCCCTGCGATAAGCGCGAGTTTCTCAAATGCGAGCCCAGCGTTGTGCCCTTAGGGCACACGCGGGTCGCATTTGAAGACGCAGAGAGCGTCCAACGCGGCGTAATCAAAGCTGGACGCCAGCTCCTCCAGCAGCTCCCGGTCCAGAAGGGCAAATCCGCTGTAGGCGGCGACGCGGCCGCTGTCGGTGTCCTCGTCGTGGGGGGCGGTCCCGCAGCGGACAAAGAGAAAGACAGCGCCGTGCTCCAGCCGGGCGGAGACAAAGGCCCGGCTTTCCCCTAAGTCCAGAAGCAGCTCCGGCCCGCCGGGGACGGTGTAGGTCCACTCCTCAAAATCGTCCCCCCGGGTGAAGATGCCCGCGCCCCTTATAAAGCTGCCGTTTGCGGCCAGGGTCAGCTCATAGGGGACGGTCCGGTCCCCGGAGAGCAGGGCGGTGCAGGCGTACTCCAGGCTCCCGCCCTCGTACAGGGTCCCGGCGGGCCTGAGGATCTGGGGCTCTGAGCTGGAGGGGTCCCGGCCCAGCGCCCCCAGAGGCGGCAGGAAAGGGGCCGTGCCGGTGAGGGCATAGAGCTCCTCCGGCTCCTGAAAGCGGGCGAGCCGGGCCGCCATGGTCAGGCCGTAACGGTCTAAGATCTCGTCCAGGGCGTCACGGGCGGCCTGGGTGAAGGCCCCGTTCTGGGCGTAGAGGGCCTCCCGGCTGCCCTCAGGGAAATCCGAGGAGCCGCCGTCGTTCTCGCCGCTCTCCATCAGCTCCATCAAACGCCGTTCCCACTCCGCCGCCGCCTGAAATTCGGCGGACTCCGGCGTGCCCAGGTTCAGTACCACGTCCCCCTGGGTGTCCGAGCGGGTGTAGACCCGCTCCGAGAGCAGGGAGGAGACGGCGTAGGCGGTGACAGACAGCAGGCAGGCCAGCAGGGCGGCCACAGGGAGGGCCCGCAGCAGGCGGCGCGCCGGCCTGGGCCGGGAGACAGGGGCTCCCGCCCCCTCCAATTGGGCCCGGACCAGGGCCTCGATCCTCTCCGGCCGGGGGCTCCGGCGGGGCCTCAGCTCGATCTCCTCCTCCACATAGCCGTCCAGCAGCTCCTTGATATCAAACTCCATAGGGGAAACCTCCTGCCTCCAAGCGGGCGCGCAGCTTGTCCCGGCCCCGGCGGAGCCGGGATTTGACCGCCTCCCGCTTCAGCTTCATGTCCCGGGCGATCTCCGGGATGCTCTGCTCGTAGTAGTAAAAGCGGAGAAAGATCTCCCGGTCCGGGGGCTCCATGGCCTCCACCGCCTCCCGGAGCAGCCGCCGGGCCTCCTCCTTCTCCAGCAGCTTCTGGGCCACGTCGGAGGAGACCAGCAGCACGTCCTCCGGGGAGACAGTCAGCAGGCGGTTTTTCCGCAGAAAGGAGCGGGCCTGGTTCCGGGCCACCGCCCCCAGCCAGCCCCGGAGCCGCTCTGTGCGCAGGCTGCCCCGCTTCTCCCAGAGAGCCACGAAGACGTTGGCCGTCAGCTCCTCCAGGTCCTCCCGGCAGCCCCGCCGCCGGAGCTGATTGGCGATGACGGCGCTGACATAGGGCGTATAGCGTTCGATGGCCGCGCTGAGGGCGCCGCTGTCCCCCACGCGCAGGCCGGATAGGATCTGCCGGTCGTCCATAGGCTGTCCTCCTGTATGATGATCATCACAGTATATAGACGCACGAAACTGGCTGTTGGGGTCAGTTCCGCGCGATTTTTCTTGTAAAAAAGCCCCGAGCATGGTAAACTATACCCTGCGGCATAGCGAATTGCAAGTCTTGAAGCAGGGGAGGCGGGCTTGTTGGAGGAGAACGAGAACAGAGACTCCATGGACTTTGAGTCCATCCAGGAACGGCGGACCGATGAGCTGAGCCAACTGCTGGACAGCCACGATATGAAGCGGCTCCAGCGGCGCATGGAGGAACTCAACGAGTTCGACGTGGCGGAATTCCTGTCCGAGATCGAGGACAACCGAATGCCCATGGTCTTCCGCCTGCTGTCCAAGGAGACGGCGGCGGAGGTCTTCGCCAATTTTGACGCGCCGGAGCAGGAGCGGATCATCAACTCCATCACCGACTCGGAGCTGGCCGGCATCGTGGAAGAGCTGTACGTGGACGACGCGGTGGACATGATGGAAGAGCTGCCCGCCAACGTGGTCAAGCGCATCATGCGCACCGCCAAGCCCCAGACCCGGAACCTGATCAACCAGTATCTGCACTACCCGGAGAACTCCGCCGGCAGCATCATGACGGCCGAGTTCGTGGACCTGAAAAAATACATGAACGTGCGGGAGTCCCTGGCCCGCATCCGCCGCATCGGCGAGGACAAGGAGACCATCTACGTCTGCTTCGTCATCTCCGCGGACCGGCGGCTGGAGGGCATCGTCACGGTGAAGGACCTGCTCCTGGCCGACGACGAGGCCGTGGTCGAGGACCTGATGGACCGGAACGTGATCTTCGCCTCCACCACGGAGGACCAGGAGAGCGTATCCGAGAAGTTCTCGGACTACGACCTGATGGCTCTGCCGGTGGTGGACGGGGAGGGCCGCTTGGTGGGCATCGTCACCGTCGACGATATCATCGACGTAATGGAGCAGGAGGCCACGGAAGACATCGAAAAGATGGCCGGTATCATGCCCTCCGACAAGCCCTATTCCCGCACCGGGCCCTTTGAGATGTGGAAAAACCGCATCCCCTGGCTGCTGTTTCTAATGCTCTCGGCCACCTTCACCAGCATGATCCTCACCACCTTTGAGAACATGCTGGCTGCCGAGGCGGCCCTGGTGGCCTTTATCCCCATGCTCATGGGGACCGGCGGCAACTCCGGCGCCCAGTCCTCCACCGCCGTCATCCGCAGCCTGTCCCTGGGGGACACGGAGCCCAAGGACGTTTTGCAGGTGATCTGGAAGGAGTGGCGGGTGGCGCTGCTCTGCGGCCTGACCCTGTCCGCCGTCAACTTTGTCAAGATGCTGCTGGTGGACGGCTGGCTCCTGCAAAACGACGGGGTCACCGTGGCCGTGGCGGCGGTGGTGAGCCTGTCCATCGTGTTTATCGTGATGTTCGCCAAGGTGGTGGGCAGTATGCTGCCCATCCTGGCCGAGAAGATCGGCGTGGACCCGGCGGTCATGGCAAACCCCCTGATCTCTACTGTCACAGACGCTGTGTCGCTGCTGATCTACCTGTATATAGCGAAGCTGGTACTGCATATTTAGAATTTGTGAGAGGGAGCCCGTCATGTCCGGACTGATAACGAAAATGTTCATTTTTGTGGCCCTGATGTGTACGGGCTACATCTTTGCCCGGCGGGACGCGGCGGGCCCCGCCTTCACCAAGGCTGCCAGCAGCCTGGTCATCAACGTGTTCATGAGCGCCACCATCCTCAACTCCGTGCTCAGCGCTCAACTGGAGCTGAGCTGGGCGGAGCTGGGCCGGGTGATGCTGGTGGTCTGCGCCGCCATCGGCTGCTGCTACCTGGTGGCCGCCATAGCCGCCCGGCTGCTGCCGGTGGAGCCGGAGCGCAGGACCGGTTTTGAGCTGCTGCTGGCCGTGCCCAACAATATGTTCATCGCCCTGCCGGTGCTGGAGGAGCTGTTCGGCCCCACGGCGGTCTTTTACTGCGGCCTGTCCAACATCCCCTTCAACCTGCTGCTGTATACCTACGGTATCTGGCTCTTGAAGCGGGGAAAGAAGGAAGAAGGGGGCTTCCGGCTGAAGGATATGTTCGGCGCGCCCCTGGTGTCTACTCTCGTGGCCCTGGTCCTTTTCCTGACGCGGCTGCCGGTGCCCGGCCCCGTGCGGGAGCTGATCGGCGCCATGTCGGGGGCCACCATGCCTCTGTCTATGATCGTCATCGGCGCGTCTTTGAGCAGCGTGAGCCTGCTGGACGCCTTTAAAAACGGAAAGCTGTACCTGGCCAGCGCCATCAAACTGCTGATCGCGCCCCTGGCTGCCTGGGCCCTCTGCGGGCTGCTGACCCCGGACCCGGTGCTCCGGGCCACAGGGATGCTCATCGCCGCCGCCCCCAGCGGCGTCATCGTCACGGTACTGACCATCAAATACGGGGGCGACTCTATCTTTACCTCCGAGGGGATCCTCCAGAGCACGGCTTTAGCTATGCTGACGATCCCGGTGTTGGTGAGTATTCTGTTATAGGAGGGAAGCCTATGCACATCCCGCAGGGGGCCAGCCAGACCATCGAGCTCCTGGACTTTGACGAGGCCCTGGCCCGCTCCGGCCAACGGGGCGATTACGACAGCGAGAAGTGGCTCTACGTGCCGGACTTCTACACCGAATACCGGTACATATTAGGCGTGCGGGGGCCCCGGCCCCTGATCTGCATCGGGGTCAACCCCTCCACCGCCGCCCCGGAGGACCTGGACAACACCCTCAAGTCCGTCTCCCGCATCGCCGGGGCCAACGGCTATGAGGGCTGGATGATGTTCAACGTCTATGCCCAGCGAGCCACCCGGCCGGACGATATGGACCGGGTCCGCAACGAGCGGCTCCACCGGGAGAACCTGCGGGCTTTTGCGTACCTCCTGGACCAGGCGGCCCAGGGAGGCCAGGCCCCGGCGGTCTGGGCCGCCTGGGGGGCCGTCATCGAGAAGCGGCCCTACCTGCCGGACTGCGTGCGGGAGCTGGTGCGGCTGGGGGAGAACTACGGGGCCCGCTGGCTGCGGGCGGGGAAGCTGTCCGTCAAGGGGCACCCCCACCACCCGCTGTATCTGAAGAAGGACGAGAAGACTGTGGACTTTGACGTGAGGGGGTATCTGGAAACGTTATGAGCAAGACAAAGCTGACTGTGGCCGTCTGCCAGCTGCGGACGGAGCTGGAGCAGGAGGCCACTCTGGCCAAGGCGGAGGCCATGCTCCGCCGGGCCGCCCAGAGCGGGGCGGATATCGCCGTGCTGCCGGAGATGTTCAACTGCCCCTATGACCGGGCCTATTTCAAGAAATTTGCCGCCCAGGGCCACAAGCAGGTCGTGAAGGCCCTGTCCGCCTGGGCCAAAGAAAACAAACTGCTGCTGGTGGGCGGCTCCGTGCCCGAGGCGGAGGGGGAGCGGCTCTACAATACCTGCTTCGTCTTCGACTCCGAAGGCCGGCAGATCGCCAGGCACCGGAAGGTGCATCTGTTCGACGTGGACCTGCCGGGGATGCGCTTCAAGGAGTCGGCCACCTTTACCCCCGGCGAGGAGATCACGGTCTTCGACACGCCCTTCGGGAAGATGGGCGCGGCGGTCTGCTTCGATGTCCGCTTTCCCGAGCTGTTCCGGGCCATGGCGAACCGGGGGGCCAGGATCATCTTCCTGCCCGCCCAGTTCAACATGACCACCGGCCCCGCCCACTGGGAGCTGAGCCTTCGGGCCCGGGCGATGGACAACGAGCTGTTCGTGGTGGCCGCCGCCGCGGCCCGCTACGAGGGCTTCAGCTACGAGTGCTGGGGCCACTCCTCCGTGGTGGACCCCTATGGGACCGTGCTGGCCTCCTGCGGCGCGGAGGAGGAGCTGCTTTTGGCGGAGATCGACCTTGCCCGGGTGGACGAGGTGCGCCGCCAGCTGCCCACCTTCCTGCATCTGCGGCGGGACGTGTACAAGGTGGCGGACTGATGGGCATCCGGCAGGACATCGAGAAATACCGGCCCTGGAACGAGCAGGAGGAGAGGGACCGGGAGCAGATCCTGGCCTTTCTTGACCAGAACCCAGACGCCTTTCTCCGTACGAACCGGACTGCCCACATGACCGCCTCCGCCTGGATCGTCAACCCGGCCCGGGACAAGGTGCTGCTGATCTATCACAAAATTTACGATTCCTGGGCCTGGACCGGCGGCCACGCGGACGGGGAGGAGGATCTGCTCGCCGTCGCCCTGCGGGAGGCCCGGGAGGAGACAGGGATCACCAGCGTCCGGCCCGTGACGGGGGAGATCTACTCCCTAGAGGTCCTGACGGTGGACGGCCATGAGAAGCGGGGCGAGTACGTCTCCAGCCATCTGCATATGAACGTGACCTATCTGCTGGAGGCGGAGGAGACGGACGCGCTGCGCATCCGGGAGGAGGAGAACAGCGGCGTGGGCTGGTTCGGCCTGACAGAGGCCCTGGCCGCCTCTACGGAGCCCTGGTTCGTGGAGCGGATCTACAAGAAGCTGAACGACAAATTGGTTGACTATAAATAATATTACGTAAACTGAATTATGTAGACAGAGGAGTGACGCAATCCATGCGGCGCTCCTTTGTCTACATAAGTTTATAATAACAAAATTACGTAAATAAAATTATGTTAATAATATTATGTAAAATTGCATAGAAGAGATAGAACAAGGGCGTGATCCGAAAGGACCACGCCCTTGAAAATTGGTTTTTCTCAGCCGAAGACGGAGAGCAGGTAGCCCGCGGCGATGGCGGAGCCGATGACGCCGGCCACGTTGGGGCCCATGGCGTGCATCAGCAGGAAGTTGGTCTTGTTGTACTTCCGGCCCACGTCCTGGGACACACGGGCGGCCATAGGCACCGCCGACACGCCCGCAGAGCCGATCAGGGGGTTGATCTT
>CANQTO010000027.1 GCA_947626785.1 uncultured Oscillospiraceae bacterium | reverse complement strand
CCCTTCATCCGGCTCTCGAACTGGCCCCGGAACTGGGTGCCGGCCACCAGGGCCGTCAGGTCCAGCAGGAAGACCTGCTTATCCTGGAGCTTGTAGGGGACGCTGCCCATGGCGATACGCTGGGCCAGGCCCTCGGCGATGGCGGTCTTGCCCACGCCGGGCTCGCCGATGAGGCAGGGGTTGTTCTTCTGGCGGCGGTTGAGGATCTGGATCACACGCTCCAGCTCCTCCTCCCGGCCGATCATGCTGTCCAGCTTGCCCTGCCGGGCCCGCTCGGTCAGGTCGATGCAGTAGTTATCCAGGAATTTCCGCTTGCCCTTGCCGTTGTCCCGGCCGGAGGGCTCCTGACGGCGGCTGTCATTGGGCTGCTGCCCGGCGTTGTCCTGGGCGTTGTTCTGCCCGGCGGGGCCGCCGAAGAGCCGGCTCAGGAAGGGGAAGGTGGCGGTCTTGCCGTCGTCGTCCTCCTTGTCCTCCCCCTCCTCCACGCTCATGATCTCGTCCATGTTGTTCATGGCGTTCATCATCTCGCCGGAGAAACTGTCGATATCCTCGTCGGTCATGCCCATCTTTTCCATGATATCGTCCACGGGCTTGATATGCAGCTCGCGGGCGCACTTGAGGCACAGGCCCTCGTTCTTGGTCTGTCCACCCTCGATTTTCGTAATAAAGATCACCGCCATGTTTTTTCCGCAGCGGGTACAGAGTGTAGGTTGCATATCGTCCTCCCCTTCGTCAGGGATCAGGGGGCGTCCGCCCCGGTCCTATTTTTCTCTTTTGTACAGCAAATTCACATCAGGCCGTCGGTAATGAACTGGAACGCCAGGAAGAAGCGGCCCAGGGTGGTCTCCGCCAGGGTGTCCTTCCCCAGGACGATGCCGAAGAAGCTGAGCGCCCAGCACAGCAGCACGCAGAACAGAAAGCCCTGCACGAAGCCCAGTCCGGCCCCGCCCAGCTCATCCAGAGTCTCCATATTGGGCAGGCGGAAGGAGAGGTTCACCACGTTGGCCACCGCCACCAGCAGGATCAGGATCATCAAAAAGGCCAGCAGCAGACCGCCCACATAGCTGATGGTGTCGCAGAGGGTGGAGACCACGGCCTTGGTCATATCCACGCTGTTCTCGTCGGCGTATTTGACGGCGGTGTCCGCCAGCTCCTGGGCCCGGTCGGGATAGAAGCCCACCAGCAGCAGGCAGTCATAGGCGTAATCATAGCGCAGGGAGCTGTCCCGGGACAGGATATCCTCCAGCGACAGGTCCGTGCTGCCGTAGCCCATCTCCGAGAGGACCTCCTCCCGGGTGGTCTGGGAATCGATAAAGCCGTCCACAAAGGGCTCCAGGGCCGGGACCACCTCATGGGCATAGGCGGAGGACAGCAGGCTGCCTCCGAAAAGGGCGATGATGACGGCCAGGATGGAGGCCACGCCCCCTACCAGGCCCTTTCGGTAACCGCCCCAGGTACACATAGCGATGATGACGAGCAAAATGACGTCGATAACAAGTCTGATCATATGTATCTCATCCTTTTATCTGTATTCGCGGCAGGGCCGCCGAATGATCCTTTCCTTTTCGCGTGAGGTTTCATGTCAGTAGTATAGCACAGATTTGTGAACAAATATATACTCACATTCTGGAAAACATCTCGCCCACCTGGCCCTCGTACCAGACCCGGTTGAGATACAGGCCCTGGGGCGGCATGGTGGGGCCGGTGAGCCGCCGGTCCCCCTTCTCCAGCAGGGCGGGGATGTCCTCGGGCCGGAGCTTGCCGTAGGAGGCGTAGACCAGGGTGCCCACGATGGCCCGGCACATGTTGTACAGAAAGCCGTCGGCGCAGACGGAGACCGTGATCAGGTCCCCCTCCTTCTCCACCCTGCACCAGTGCACCGTGCGGACCGTGGTCCGGGTCTCGGTGCCCACGCTGCGCACGGCCCGGAAGTCGTGGGTGCCCTCGAAGGCCGCGGCGGCCCGCTTCATCAGTGTAATGTCCAGCTTCTGCGGATAGAAGCAGACCCGCTTTTCCAGGAAGGGGTCGCGGATGTCCCTGTTGAGTATTTTGTAGATATATTCTTTTTTTATACACGAGCCGATGGCGTTGAAGCTCTCCCCGGCCTCCACCGCCCGCTCCACGGCGATATCCCCCGGCAGCCGGGAGTTGACCGCCAGCGGCAGCCGCTCCACGGGGATGGGGCAGTCGGTCCTGAAATTGGCGCAGTAGCGCAGGGCGTGGACGCCCGCGTCCGTCCGGCCGCAGCCCACGGCCTTCACCTTATGCCCGCAGACCTTCTCCAGGGCCTCCTCGAGAGTCTGCTGGACGCTGATGTCGTTCTTCTGGGTCTGCCAGCCGTGGTAGCGGCTGCCCTCATAGCGCAGGCGCATGGCCAGGTTTCTCATAGGCATTTTACAGTCCCAGCTTTCGTAAGATCAGCACCAGGGCCAGGAAGACGGCCCCCAGGCCCAGGGCGGCGAAGTCCGCCGTCTGAAAGCGCAGCTGCTTCATCCGGGTGCGGCCCTCGCCCCCGTGGTAGCAGCGGCTCTCCATGGCCGTGGCCAGGTCGTAGGCCCGGTTCACGGCGGAGACGATCAGCGGCACCAGGATGGGGATCAGGGCCTTGGCCCGCTTCACCAGGCCGCCGCTCTCAAAGTCCGCACCTCTCGCCCGCTGGGCGGACATGATCCGGTCCGTCTCCTCGATGAGGGTGGGGATGAAGCGCAGGGCCATGCTCATCATGATGGTGGTCTCGTGAACGGGGAAATGCAGCTTCTTCAGAGGCCCCAGCAGCAGCTCCAGGCCGTCGGTGAGGGCCATGGGGCTGGTGGTATAGGTCAGCAGGAAGGTGCTGGTCACCAGCAGCATGATCCGCAGCACCATCTTCACCGCCCGGGCGATGCCCTCCCAGGTGATGATCCAGCCGGGCAGGATGGGCCGGCCCTGGGTGTAGAACAGGTTCAGCGCCGCCGTCAGCGTCAAAATGAGGATCATGGGCTTGAGGCCCTTGAAGAGGCTCTTAGGCCGGATCTTCGAAACGGCCACGCAGCCGGCCAGCGCCAGCACGGAGAGGGCGTAGCCGGGCCAGCCCTTGGCCGAGAAGATGGCGACGATGTAAAAGACCACCACTAAGATCTTGGTCCGGGGGTCCAGCCGGTGGACCACCGTATCGCCGGGGAAATACTGGCCCAGGGTGATATCCTTCAGCATGTGCCGGCCCTCCCCTCTCTGGCCCGCCAGGCGCGGAGGATGGCCGCCTTCAGCTGGGGGCGGGTATAGACCGGCCCGTCCAGTTCCAGGCCCCGCTCCTTCAGGGCCAGGGCGATGGCCGTGGGCCGGGGGACGGCCAGGCCCATAGCCAGCAGCTCCTCCGGCCGGGAGAAGATCTCCTCCGGCGTCCCGTCCATGGCCAGGCGGCCCTCATTAAAGACCAGCAGCCGCTCGGTCAGGGCGGCGGCGCCGTCCATGTCGTGGCTGACGATGACGACCGTGGCGCCGGTCTGCTCCCGGTAGTTTTTGATATTCTCCATGATCTGCCCGCAGCCCTCCGGGTCCAGGCCCGCGGTGGGCTCGTCCAGGACCAGCACCTCCGGGCGCATGGCGATGACCCCGGCGATGGCGATGCGGCGCTTCTGGCCGCCGGAGAGCTCCAGGGGGGAGCGCTCAAACAGGCTCTCCACGCCCACGAAGCCCGCCGCCTCCCGGACCCGCTGGTCCACCTCTTCCGGGCTCAGCTCCATATTCTTGGGGCCGAAGGCGATGTCCGCGTAGACGGTCTCCTCAAAGAGCTGGTACTCCGGGTACTGGAACACCAGCCCCACCTTCCACTTGATATCCCGCCGGGACTTCTTGTCCCGGTTGATGTCCTCCCCGCCGCTGAGCACCCGGCCCCCGGAGGGGAGCAGCAGGGCGTTCAGGTGCTGGATAAAGGTGGATTTGCCGGAGCCCGTGTGGCCGATCACGCCCACGAACTGCCCCTGGGGGATCGCCAGGCTCACCGCCTCGATAGCGGTCCGCTCGAAGGGGGTTCCGGCACTGTATACATGGCTCAGGGCCTCTGTTCTGATCTCCGCCATATCGAAAAAGTTCCTTCTGTCTTTTGTCTTATCTTAAGAGCTGTGCGATTGCCTCCGCGCAGGCCTCTGTCTCCAGGGCGTCCAGGGGCAGGTCCAGCCCCTCCTGCCTCAGCTCGTAGAGCAGGCCGGTGGTCTCGGGCACGTCCAGGCCCAGCTCCTTCATCCGCTCCACCCGGGAGAAGATCTCCGCCGGGGTCCCGTCCTCGGCGATCTGCCCTTGGTCCATGATCAAGAGCCGGTCGGCGTGGATGCACTCGTCCATGTGGTGGGTGATCCACACCACCGTCATGCCCTTTTCCCGGCGCAGGCGCAGCACCGTGGAGAGCACCTCCCGGCGGCCCTGGGGGTCCAGCATGGCCGTGGGCTCGTCCAGGACGATGATCCTGGGCTCCATGGCGATGACCCCGGCGATGGCGACCCGCTGCTTCTGCCCGCCGGAGAGGAGATGGGGCGCGTGGAGCCGGTGCTCGTACATGCCCACCTGTTTTAAGGCCGCGTCCACCCGGCGGCGGATCTCCCCGGGCTCCACGCCCAGGTTCTCCGGGGCGAAGGCCACGTCGTCCTCCACCACATTGGCCACGATCTGGTTGTCCGGGTTCTGGAACACCATGCCCACCTGGCGGCGCACGTCCAGAAGCTTAGACTCGTCGGCGGTGTCCACGCCGCCCACCAGCACCCGGCCCTCCGTGGGGGTCAGGATGGCGTTCATGTGCTTGGCCAGGGTGGATTTTCCGGAGCCGTTGCGCCCCAGAACCGCCGTGAAGCTGCCCTCCCGGATGCTCAGGTCCAGGCCCCGCAGGCTCTCCCGCTCATCCTCCGGATATTTGTAATGTACCTTTTCAAACTGAATGATCCCGTCCAAAATTCGTTCCTCTTATCTATATGATGCGCAAAACGGCTCAATGTTCCCAACGGCAGGAGGCGCCGCAGGGCAGACAGAGCCCGCTCTCCGTCACCGGCAGGCCCAGCTCCCGGCTCTCGCTGCGGCCGCCGAATTTTTTCGTAAAGATGCTCTCCACCGTGTAGCTCAGCACCGAGGGGGACAGGCCGGTGGTGTAGGAGTTGATGAGCACGAACAGGGGCTCCTCGGACAGCACTCCGGCGCAGAGGGAAACGAAGGGCCACAGGTCCTTCTCCAGCTTCCAGACCTCGCCGCCGGGCCCCCGGCCGTAGGAGGGCGGGTCCATGATCAGCGCGTCGTAGCGGCGGCCCCGGCGGATCTCCCGCTCCACGAACTTGGCGCAGTCGTCCACGATCCAGCGGATGGGGGCCTCCCGGAGCCCGGAGGCGGCGGCGTTCTCCCTGGCCCAGGCCACCATGCCCTTGGCCGCGTCCACATGGCAGACGCTGGCCCCGGCCTTGGCGCAGGCTACCGTGGCAGCGCCCGTGTAGGCGAAGAGGTTCAGCACGCTCACGGGCCGGCCGGCTGAACGGATCTTCTCCATGGCCCAGTCCCAGTTGGCCGCCTGTTCGGGGAAGAGGCCGGTGTGCTTGAAGTTCATGGGCTTGACGTTGAAGCGCAGCTCCCCGTAGCGGATCTGCCAGCTCTCCGGCAGGCCGCCCTTGTCCCAGCTGCCGCCGCCGCTCTCGCTGCGCCGGTAGCGGGCGTCCCGGTCCAGCCAGTGCTTGTTGCGCCGGGGCGTGCTCCAGATGGCCTGGGGGTCCGGCCGCACCAGGTAGAAGTCCCCCCAGCGCTCCAGCTTCTCCCCGTCGGAGCAGTCGATCAGTTCAAAATCCCGCCATTTATCCGATACCCACATAGCAGTCTCCAGCAAGTCATACTTGAAGAGATATTTTATCATTATTCGCTCCTCCGGTCAAGATGCTGCCCTGCAAATTGGGTCCCCGGCCGGTCCGTAAAGGTTTTCTGCGAAGCTTTTCATAAAAAAACTTGACAAGCGCCCTCACATCGTGTAAAATACCTCATGCTGAAAGGCACATGGACGATTGGCGCAGCTGGTAGCGCATCCGCTTGACGTGCGGGAGGTCACAAGTTCGAGTCTTGTATCGTCCACCAAAAATCGGCTGGCTTCGCAAGAAGTCAGCCGATTTTTACTTCTTCACTTTTCACTATTCACTCTTCACTCAAAAATCGGGGCCGATTTTTGGAGGTAATAAGTAATAGTGAAGAGTGAAAAGGTGTGGTGTCCGCTGCGCGGACGATCAAATATAAGCCCGGCTCTGCCGGGCGGATCGGTGCCGGAGGCAGGCGCGCAGCGCCAGGCCTCCGCAAGTTCGAGTCTTGTATCGTCACGTCAGAATGACCCTGAAGATGCTGAAGCCCCACAAGTGTGTCTCCAGCCATCGGTCAGGGTCATTCTTCCTTTTCCCCATGAAAGCCTACGGCTTTCATGGGGACCCCAATTTCACCGGCGCAAGCCGCGATTTCACTAAGATGCCAGGCCCGGCCGGGCAATGTGTCCGGTTGAACGGCGGGAGCAGATATGATATAATTTCAAAAGTCAACCAGTGTGACATATAGAGATTTGAAACGGAGTTTTTACCATGTTACAGATCGTTTTTTCCGACAGTGAATGTGGAGCATTGAAGCTGGCCACGCATTGTGGGCCGTCCACTTGGGACGATGGGCCAATTGCTATTATCCTCGGTAGCGGAGAACAAGTACCCTCTCAGGAAGAGAAAGAGCAGGCTATAGCCCAGTTAAAAAACCGGCGTGAGAGGGAGAACCGACGGGCGCGGCCTGTAGGCGGTAACCCCGGAGATGTGTTGTGCCCCTGTATTGGACTGGACATCGGCTCACTCAGCGGCCCTGACGCAGAGAAGGCCAGGTTTGATCTGCTCACCGCTTGGCTGGGGGGCGGCTTTCCCCTCCCAGGCTGTGACCCGGATGACCATACTCAGCGGGATCAGCTGTGGGAAGAACGCCAGCGGGACAGAAAGCGGCTTTTGGAGGGCGGCAAACAGGGTGAAGCTGTGCGCATCTGGTACAGCAATGCCCCCTATTCCCTGTGCGGTTTTTATGAAGTGCTTTGGCTGTTGCGGGACTGCGACTGCCCTGTCACGGCTGTAGAGATGCCCCGGTGGATGCCATTGGAAGATGGCACGGCGCAGTCCTGTTTGAACTGGGGGGAATTGTCTCCGGGGGACTGGGCGGCGTATCTGCCGTTGGAGCGTGAGATCTCTAAAAGTGTCCGCAGAGCTGTCGCCATGGAGTGGTCCCGGCTCCGGGCTGAAAACGCCCCTCTGCGCGCTGTCATCAACGGGCGGCTGCACAGTGTAAGTGAGGACTTCTACGACGCATTTATCCGTGCCCATATCCCTGACGGAACTTTCCGGGTGGGTCAGCTTATCGGCGAAGTGTTGGGGCGGTGTCAGCTGGGTATCGGCGATTGGT
Organism: uncultured Oscillospiraceae bacterium; assembly: GCA_947626785.1. GTDB lineage: Bacteria > Bacillota > Clostridia > Oscillospirales > Oscillospiraceae > Limivicinus. Next base: position 27,179 of record CANQTO010000027.1, on the reverse strand, counting down.
GGATCGCCAAGCGTATCCAAACGATGGAAAACTGGGGGGAACTGATCACAGTATCCAAGGGTGACTGCTTTTATCGAAACGAAATGCGCCGGGTGTAGAAAACTGTAGCTTTCCGCTCATCGGGAGACAATGAGGACGTCAAATCGGAATTTGCGAGGGAGCGATCTATGAATCAACTGAAATACAGGAATTTGACGGAAGACGATAAACAGCAGATTTGTGCTTGGAAATATACTGGGGAGTATAAAATATACGATCTTCCATCTTATGATACGATGAAAGCGAAGCAAAGCGGTTTCATGGATCCAAAGAACGAGAAAAACTACTTTGCTTTTCTGGATGGAGATGTGCTTGTGGGCTTTGTGAATATTTTAGAGAAAGATACAGAAGTCTTCATAGGTATTGGTGTCGATCCCGTCCTTTGTGGGAAGCATTATGGCCGTAGGATGTTGGAGGAGGCATACCACATTTCAAAACGGCTATATCCCGAAAAGCCGCTGGTTCTTGAAGTGCGTACCTGGAACATGAGGGCTGTCATGTGTTATAAAAACGCGGGGTTTCGCATTGACGGTGAGCCGTATGAATTGACAACGGAGATCGGAACAGGTACTTTTTTCAGAATGGTAAGAGGATAATTACAACTTCCCATTCGTCGAGCAGATAGCAAACCCAGGCGGGGCCGTCAACGGAAGGGGTAAATCAGGGTATAAGGACAAACAGGAGACTCTGAGAAACCCGAAGGCGAAGCGGCTGGGATCCGCTCGAAAGCTTATTTCACATCCAGCAGTTCAAGCTGCCCGCGGGGCAGCTCCGCCGGACGGAATCTCAGCGAGGCCAGGTTGAATTTTTCCTCCAGCCGGAGGACGTTTTTCCGGTGCTGGCCGATGGCCTGGGACAGCTGCCCCGGGCAGACGCCCAGGGTGACGGCGCTGCCGGGCTTTACTCCCTCCAGCAGGGCCTCTGCCTTCTCGAAGAAGATCCGGCTTTTCGCCAGCTCCCCCAGGGCCGGGTGATAGGCCCCGGCCACGGCCTCTCCGCCGCTCAGGTCCTCGGTGGGGTTGAGCCCCAGGCGGATGACTGGCACCCCCGCCTCCTCAAAGAGGGGCAGGAGCCGGGCGCAGACGCGCACCGCGTCCTCCACGGTATGCTCCCGGTAGCGTCCGGCAAGCCAGAGCGCATGCAGGGCCGTGCCCCGGACGATCACCGTGGGATAGACGCGTACGCCGTCCGGCTTTAAAGCGATGAGCCGCCGGGCGGTCTCCAGGCTCTTTTCGTCCGTATCCCCGGGCAGGCCGGTCATCATCTGGAGGATGAGCTTAAAGCCCGCCTCCTTCACCAGCCGGGCTGCCCGCTCCACATCCGCAGCGGTGTGCCCCCGGCCGGACAGGGCCAGCACCCCGTCGTCCATGGACTGGGCCCCCAGCTCCACGGTCCCCACGCCGTAGGCCCTCAGCCGGGCCAGGACCTCAGCGTCTATGGCGTCGGGCCGGGTGGAGAGCCGCACGGAGCCGATCAGGCCCCGGTCCAGGGCCTCCTTCGCCGCCTCCAGGAGGGGCAGCTGCTGCTCCAGGGGGATGGCCGTGAAGCTGCCCCCGTAAAAAGCCAGCTGCCGCTCTGCCCCTTTCAGGGGCAAGGCGGCAGCCGCCTCTACAGCCTCCCGCACCGTCTGGGCGTCCGCGGGCCTCTGGGCCCCGGAGATGCTCCGCTGGTCGCAGAAGACGCAGGCGTGTGGGCAGCCCAGATGGGGCACGAACACGGGGAGGATATGCACCCTTGCGCTCATGGCTGCCGGGCCTCCAGGGCCTCCTTGGCGGCCATCTGCTCGGCCTCCTTCTTGCTCCGGCCGCTGCCCTCCCCGGCGGGGACGCCGTTGATGAGCACCCGGTAGCTGAAGAGCTTGTCGTGGTCCGGGCCGGACTCGCCGGTGAGCTCGTAGGCCACATGGCTCCCCGCCTCGCTCTGGACCAGCTCCTGGAGCCGGGACTTGTAGTCGGCGCTCCGGTGCTCCTCGCCGATGGGGGCGTCCTTCAGCACCGTGCGCAGGATGAAGGCCTTGGCCTCCTCCAGCCCCCCGTCCAGGTAGATGGCGGCGATGACGGCCTCCACCATGTCCGCCGTGATGGAGCGGCGGCCCCGGACGCCGTTGTTCCGTTCGCTCTTACCCAGGCGCATATAGTCCGCCAGGCCCAGCTCCTCCGCCACCCGGTGCAGGCTCGCCTCGCAGACCAGCTCCGAGCGGAGCCGGGTCATGCGCCCCTCGGCCAGCTCCGGCTCATGCCGGTACAGGAATTCCGCCGCCGTCAGGCCCAGGATGGCGTCCCCCAAAAACTCCAGCCGCTCATAGCTCTGGAGCCTGCCGGGGTGCTCCTCGTTGGCGTAGGAGCTGTGGGTCAGGGCGGTCCTCAGCAGGTCCTTATCCTGAAAACGGTATCCGATTTTCTCTTCCAGCTTGCGCATCTGTCTCTGTTCACTCGCCTCTGAGCTTCATGTACTCGATGTTTTTGACGATATCCTCCGTCACGCCCGCCTCCACGAAAGCCTTGGCCTGCCGGGCGGCGGCAAAGATGCTGCCCGCGTCGGAGGAGCCGTGGGCCTTGATAACGGGCTTGCTGATGCCGATGAAGGCGGTGCCGCCCACCTCGTTCACATCCAGCGCTTTCTTCATGACGGCCAGGTCCTTTTTCAGCACCGCCGCCGCCAGCTTGTTTTTCGTGCTCTGATAGAACACGCCCTTGAGCCGGCGCATCATCTCCTTGATGATGCCCTCGGTGGCCTTGAGGAGCACGTTGCCGGTAAAGCCGTCGGTGACCACCACGTCCACATTCCCGGAGAACACGTCGGTGCCCTCCACGTTGCCGATAAAATTGATCCGTCCCTCGGACCCCGCCTGCTTCAAGAGAGCGAAAGCCTCATGCTGCAAGTCGCCGCCCTTGGTGTCCTCGGTGCCCACGTTCAGCAGGCCCACCCGGGGATCTTCACAGCCCATGAGCTTCTTGGCGTAGAAGCTGCCCATATACGCGAACTGGAGCAGATACTCCGCCGTGCACTCCACGTTGGCCCCGCAGTCGATGAGCATGACGCCGTGCTCCCCGGCGGGGAGCACCGGGGCCATAGCCGCCCGGCGGATGCCCCGGATGCGCTTGACGATCAGCGTCGCCCCGGTGAGCAGGGCGCCGGTGCTGCCGGCGGAGACCACCGCGTCCCCCTCCCCGTCACGGAGCAGGTTCAGGGCCACGGTCATGGAGGCGTCCTTCTTGCGGCGGGTGGCGGTGCTGGGGTCATCCTCCATGGTGATGAGCTCCCGGGCGTCCACGATCCGCACCTGGGCGCTCTCCACGCCCAGACAGGCCTCGATCTTCTCCTTCTGACCCACCAGGGTCACCTCCACGCCCAGCTCCTGCTGGGCCCGGAGCGCGCCCTTGACGATCTCGGCGGGGGCCTTGTCCCCGCCCATGGCGTCAAAGATGATCCGCACAGCGAAACGCCTCCCCTTCTGTCAATTTCTCGATGATCTCCAGAGAACGCCGGGAGATCTCGGCGTTCTTGTTCCGCTTGCCCCGCACCTTGTGGTCCAGGGGCGCGATGATGCCGAAGTTGATGTTCATAGGCTGGAAATCGCCCACGCTGCCGCCGGATATGTACAGGCCCAGGGCGCCGATGGCGGTCTCCTTTGGAAAGTCCACCGGGGGCAGGCCCAGAAGCCGGGCCGCCGTCTCGATGCCCACCAGCATCCCGGAGGCGGAGGACTCCACATAGCCCTCCACGCCGGTCATTTGCCCGGCAAAGCTGATCCGGGGCTGGGAGCGGAGCCGGTAGTACCGGTCCAGCAGCCGGGGGCTGTTGAGATAGGTGTTCCGGTGCATGACCCCGTAGCGGATGAACTCCGCGTTCTTCAAAGCCGGGATCATGGAGAACACCCGCCGCTGCTCGCCCCAGGTCAGGTGGGTCTGGAAGCCCACCATGTTGTACAGGGTGCCCTCGGCGTTGTCCCGCCTGAGCTGCACTACCGCGTAGCTCTCCTTCCCCGTCCGGGGATCCCGGAGCCCCACGGGCTTCAACGGCCCGTAGCGCAGGGTGTCCACCCCCCGGCGGGCCATGACCTCCACGGGCATGCAGCCCTCGAAGACCCCGCCGTCGTCAAAGCCGTGGACCTCCGCCTCCTTGGCGCCGGCAAGCTCCGCCACAAAGGCCAGATACTCCTCCTGAGTCATCGGGCAGTTTACATAATCCGCTGTCCCCTTGTCGTAGCGGGAGGCGAAGAAGGCGCTGTCCATGTCCACGCTCTCCAGGGTGACGATGGGGGCCACCGCGTCATAGAAGTGGAGCCCCTCGTCCCCGCAGAGGCCGGCGATCACATCGGCGATGGCGTCGCTGCTCAGCGGGCCGGTAGCCACGACCACCTCCCCCTCGGGGATGGCGGTGGCCTCCTCCCGGACCACCTCCACCAGGGGGCAGGCCTCCAGGCGCTCCGTGATATGCCGGGCAAAGCCCTCCCGGTCCACCGCCAGAGCGCCCCCGGCGGCCACCCGGTTCAGGTCCGCGCTCTCCATGATGAGAGAGCCCATTTTCCGCATCTCGGCCTTCAGCAGGCCCACGGCGTTGGTCAGCTCGTCGCTGCGCAGGGAGTTGGAGCAGACCAGCTCCCCGAAATAGGGGGACACATGGGCCGGCGTCATCTTCCCCGGCTTCATCTCCACCAGGCGTACGCCGATACCCCGCCGGGCCAGCTGCCAGGCGCACTCGCTCCCGGCCAGGCCCGCGCCCAGAACGGTCACTTTTTCCATCGTTCAACCCTTTGCTCCGGCGCTTTTGGAGGCCGGTTTCCTGGCCGCGCTCTTTTTGGCGGGCGCTTTCTTGGCGGCGGCAGAGCCGCTCTTCTTCGGATAGACCCGTTTCTCCTCGGGGACGAAATTGGGGCAGGCCTCGTTGATGCAGAAGGACTTCAGCGGGCCCCGGCCGCTGCGCTTGAACATGGTCTTGCCGCAGGCGGGGCAGTAGTCCTTGGTGGGCACGTCCCAGGTCATGAAGCCGCAGTCCTGGCTCCGCTCGCAGGCGTAGAACACGTAGCCCTTCTTGGAGGTGCGCTTGAGGATGCGGCCGCCGCACTTGGGGCACTTGCCGGGCATCTCCACCACGATGGGCTTGGTAAAGGTGCACTCCGGGAAGCCGGGGCAGGCCAGGAAATGGCCGAATTTGCCCTTCTTCACCACCATCCGCCGGCCGCAGACCTCGCAGTACTCGTCGCTGAGCACATCGGGCACCTTCAGCCGCACGCCGTCCAGGGCGGTCTCCGCGTCCTGAAATTCCTTGTCGAATTCCCCGTAGAACTCCCCCAGCACGTCCCGCCACTGGGCCTTGCCGCTCTCGATCTCGTCCAGCTCCGCCTCCATGTGGTTGGTGAATTTCAGATCCACGATGTCGGCAAAGTGCTCCTTCATCATGCCGGTCACCACCTCGCCCAGAGGCGTGGGGCGCAGGTACTTGCCCTCCTTGATGACGTAATCGTGGGAGGTGATGGTGGAGATGGTGGGCGCGTAGGTGGAGGGGCGGCCGATACCCTTCTCCTCCATGGCCCGGATGAGGGTGGCCTCGGTGTAGCGGGCGGGGGGCTGGGTGAACTGCTGGTCGGGGATCAGCTTCTCCAGCAGCAGCCGCTCCCCCTGGCTCAGGCTGGGCAGGGGATTTTTCAGCTCGTCGCTCTCCTCGTCCCGGGCCTCCTCGTACACCGCCGTATAGCCGGGGAATTTCAGCTCCGAGTAGTTGGCCCGGAAGGTATAGTCGGCGGACTCCACGTCCACAGATACGTTGTCATAGACCGCGTTTGCCATCTGGCAGGCAGTGAAGCGGCCCCAGATGAGCCGGTAGAGCCGGTACTGCTCCTGGGTCAGGTCCTTGCGCACCAGCTCCGGCGTCAGGTTCACGTCCGTGGGCCGGATGGCCTCGTGGGCGTCCTGGGCCCCGGCCTTGGTCTTGAAGCGCCGGGGCTGGGCCGGGCAGTAGGCCGGGCCGTAGCGCTCGGTGATAAAGGCCCGGGCGGCGCTGAGCGCCTCCTCGGACAGGCGCAGGGAGTCGGTCCTCATATAGCTGATGAGGCCCACGCTGCCCCGGCCGCTGATCTCCACGCCCTCATACAGCTGCTGGGCGATGGACATGGTCCGCCGGGGGGTCATGCTCAGGCGGCGAGAGGCCTCCTGCTGGAGGGTGGAGGTGATGAAGGGGGGCGCGGGGGTGCGCTGCTTCTCGCCCCGCTTGACGGAGGCCACGGTGAAGGGCGCGTCCTGGACGGCGGCGATCACCCGGTCCACCTCCTGACGGGTATGGAGCTCCTGTTTTTTCTCCCCGGCGCCGTAGAAGCGGGCGGTGAAGCCGCCGTCCTCCCGCTCCCGGGTCAGGCAGGCGTCCAGGTGCCAGAACTCCTCGCTCTTGAAAGCCTTGATCTCCTCCTCCCGGTCCACCACCATCCGGGTGGCCACGGACTGGACCCGCCCGGCGGACAGGCCGGTCTTGACCTTGCGCCACAGCAGCGGCGAGAGCTTATAGCCCACGATCCGGTCCAGGATGCGCCGGGCCTGCTGGGCATCCACCAGGTCCTGGTCGATCTCCCGGGGGTGCTGGATGCTCTCGGTGACCACCTTCTTGGTGATCTCGTTGAAGGTCACCCGCTTGGCCTTGTCCTCCGGCAGCTCCAGCAGCTCCTTCAGGTGCCAGGAGATGGCCTCGCCCTCCCGGTCCGGGTCGGTGGCCAGGTACACGACCTTGGCGCTCTTGGCCTCTTTTTTCAGCTGATCGATCAGCTCTTTCTTGTCCCGCACGGGGATATACTTAGGTTCAAAGCCGTTTTCTATATCTACGCCCATCTGGCTCTTGGGCAGATCCCGCAGATGCCCCATGGACGCCGTCACCTTATAGTCCCCGCCCAGGTACTTCTCGATGGTCTTCGCCTTGGCCGGGGACTCGACGATGACCAGGTTCTTCGCTCTTGCCATATGGCAGCCTCCGTTCCGCCGCCCCTCGGGCGACACTGTTACTTACGCACGATATTCAGCGCCAGGCGCTTGCCCGCCTCCCGGCGCACATAACCCTTGATCTCCAGCACGGTCAGCTGGGCCAGGACCGTGGCGGTGGGCAGGCCGGTGGCCTCGATGATATCGTCGATATGGGCCGCGTCCGCGCCGATGGCGCTGACGATCTTCAGCTGATCCGCCGTCAGAGCGGCCAGCTGCTCCTTCCAGTCAATATATCCGCCCGCCTGTCCCTTGTCAACGGTTTTTTGTTTCGGCTCCGGCTTCGGCGCGGGCTTCGCCGTACTTTCCGGCTGGGCGGGCGGGGCCTGCTCCGGGGGCGGCAGCTCTCCGCTGAGCCGGACCCTGTCCGGGTACAGCGGGGCGAATTCCGCCATCACCTCCCGGCCGCAGGTGACCAGCCGGGCGCCCTCCTTGATGAGGGCGATGGCCCCGGCGCTGTTCTCCGCGTCCGCGTTGCCGGGGACGGCGAAGAGCTCCTTCCCCTGCTCCAGCGCCTCCAGGGCAAAGAGCCGGGTTCCGCTCTTCTCCGGGGCCTCCACCACCACGACGCCCACCGAGAGCCCGGCGGCGATCCGGTTGCGCTCCCGGAAGAAATGGGGCCGGGGCTGCGTCCCGGGCGGGTACTCGCTGATGAGGCAGCCGGCGGCGGCCACATCCCGGGCCAGGGGCCCGCTCTCCCGTTCGTGGGGCACGCCCAGCACGCCCAGGACGGGCCCACCGGCCAGCAGCGCGCCCCGGGCAGCCGCGGCGTCGACGCCGTGGGTCAGGCCGGAGACCACCAGCCCGCCGCAGCGGACGATCTGCCAGGCGATCTCCCGGCCCATTTTCAGCCCGTAGGGGCTGGCGCTGCGGGTGCCGATAACGGCCACCGGGGCGTTGGCGTCCACATCGGGGAGCCGGCCCAGCACGTAGAGGACCGGCGGCGGGTCGAAGATATTCTTCAGCCGCTTGGGGTAGGCCGCGTCCTGCATGGTCACGATGCTCAGGCCCTGCCGGGCGCAGGCCCCGGCGATGGCCTCGCAGCGGGAGAGGTCCCGCCGCTCTAGGACTTCGGCCTCGGTCCGGCTGAGCCCCTCCACGGCGGCAAAGTCCCCCTCCGGGGCATAGAAAGCCGCCTCGGCGCTGCCATAGTGCCGCAAAAGCGCGCCCTTTGCCCTTGGGCTCACCCCCGCGGCGGACAGCCAGAGCCACTGCTTGACAGCCGGCACGGCTTCTCACCCCTTTCTATCGGTTTCTATTTCCAAGCAATTGCAAAAGCCACGATCAGATATGGATTTTATTGCCCCGAAGGGAATCAAATTGTTTTTGAGGCAGCTTTGCCGCCTCAAAAACACCCTGAGACGAACGAAGTGAGTCCTCGCGCCGACTAAGCGGGGCCATGCCCCGCGCGATAAGCGCGAGTCCTTGCTTGTGAAACCTGTTTCACAAGCAGTTTTTTGCCATTTCCCACATCAGCACCGCCGCGGCGGACGCCGCGTTCAGCGACTCGCTGTCCGGCTGCATGGGGATGATGATCTGCCCCCGGCAGAGGGCCAGAAGCTCCGGGCTGAGGCCCCGGCCCTCGCTGCCCACGGCCACCGCCGCCCGCTTCAGGTCCACCGAGCGGACATCCGCCGCCTGTTCGGACAGGGCCGCCCCGTACAGCGGCAGCCCCTGCTCCCGGAGCAGAGCTTCCAGCTCGTCCCGCTCCAGCCGGAGCACCCTCTGGCGAAAGAGGGCCCCCATGGCGGCCCGGACGGTCTTGGGGTTATACAGGTCCGCGCAGGCCCCGGTCAGGAGCACCGCCCCCAGGCCGAAGGCGTTGGCCGTGCGGACGACGGTCCCCACGTTTCCCGGGTCCTGGACGTTCTCCAGCACGATGGCGCTCCGGATGGGGCTCTGCCGGTCCTCGGGCGGGATGGCCACGGTGAAGACCGGGCCGGGGCTGTGGGCCAGGGGGGAGGCGTAGTCGAAGAGCTCCTCCTCCGCCCAAAACTGCTCCGCCCTCTCCAGGCCGGGCAGCGCCTGCCCCTCCCCCTTCCAGAGGACGGAGCGGATCTCCGCTCCAAAGCGCAGGGCCTCCTCCAGGGTGGTCCGCCCGTCGCAGACGTACTCGCCCCGCTCCCGCCGGAAAGCGGGCTCGGCGGCCAGGCTCCGCAGGCGGCGCACCAGGGGATTTTTTCTCGAGCTGATCTTTTCCATACAGGTCTTATGTCCTATTAAGTGTATACTTATCTTTATAAATAATACACACATCGGAAGTTTTTTGCAAGCCCCCGAGAACGTAAAAAAAGAGCCTGCTCAGAGCAAGCTCTTTTTTGTCCTATTTTCCGATAGTCCTCAGCTGTGTTCCGCTGTGTACACTTGCAGCCGGGAGGCGATATCCGCCGCGGCCTCTTCCAGCGTCTTGTCCCCGGCGAAGAAGCTCCGGGCCAGACCCTCCACCGCCGTGTAGAGCTCGTCCGGGCCCCGCTGCACGCTCTCCGCCCCGTCCAGCAGCCGCCGGAACAGGGCCTCGCAGTTGGCCGGGTCGTAAGTCAGGCTGTAGTCCACGCCGTCGGCCGAGCCGGAGATCACGCCGTTCAGCTTCTCCCAGGCCCTCGCCCCCTGCTCATAGGCGGAGCGGGTCAGGGGGATGCCGCGGCGAAAGCCCATGCCGTAGCTCATGTCCGTCAGGTACCGGTCCTGGAGCGCAAATTGGATAAAGGCCCAGGCCCCGTCCTTGTTCCCGGCCTTCAGAGGCATCATCAGCTCCTGGGCGGGGCAGAGGGCGAAGCCGCTCCGGCCCGGCAGAGGCAGGGCCGTGAGCTTCTGCCCAAAGACGCCCTCCTCGTAGCCCAGCCCCACGGCGGTATAGTCCTCGCCGTTGCTCTGGGGAATGACCGGCCCTGAGACCTGGGCCAGTTCAAAGCTCTGCTCCCCGGCCAGGATGGGGCGGTGGTCCAGCTCAAAGAATGTGCCCTCCTCCGCCATCTGCTCCAGCTCCTCCTGGGGCAGGTCGTAGGGGTTTTGCAGCGCCTGCTCCGGCAACGCGGCGGCAAAGGCCAGGATGTCCGCTGTCTGCTCCGCCGTATAGTCCCTCTGTCCTCCGGCAAAAACGGCCCTCAGGAAGTCCCCCCGGGAGACGCTTTGGTAAAACACATGCTCCGCGCCCCCAGCCAGAGCGGAGAGGGCAGCCCAGCTGCCGGTGTCCTGCCCGTTTACCAGGGCGGCGGGGGCCAAGAGCGCCTGGACCGTGAAGCTGGGCATCAGGCTGAAGAGCTTCCCGTCTGTCTCCATGGCCTTCAGCGGCCCGGCCAGGAGGGCGTCTTTATCGCAGTCCCGCTCCACATAGGGCAGCAGGTCCTCGGCGTTGGCGGCCGTCGCCAGGCCGGCGGAGAAGCCCGCCAGGTCGATGAGGTCCGGCGTCTCCCCGGCGGCCATGTCCGCGTTCAGGGCCGTCTGAGGGTCCGGGGAATCCGCATAATTTTTCACCACCACCTCGTAGTCCCGGCTGGCCGTGTTGAAATCCGCAATAGCCTCCCAGAAGGAGGAGGGATAGGGCCGGTTGAAGCTGGCCGCCTCCGGGTCGTTGCAGGCCAGGACCACTGTCTGCCGCTGGGCAGGGGCCGCGTTTTCGTCCACCGGGCGGGCGATCTTATAGGGGCTGACCTCGTTTGTGATCTCGTGGAACAGAAAGCAGCCGCTGTCCCCCATGGGGACCGGCGCAAGCCCCGGCGTCAGATACAGGGCGTCGTAGCGGAACAGGGCCTCCCGCTCCGCGCCGCCCACGGCCCGCCGGTAGACGCAGGTCCCGTCGTTGCTGAAGAGCTGCCCGCCGGAGATGCCGTTCAGGTTCTCATCCTCCTTTAGGCTGTCCACCTTGTCAAGGGAGAAGTCCTGCCCATCCAGCCGGAAGATCTCATAGCTCTCCCGGCCGAAGAAATAGAGCTCCCCGCCGTCCCGGTAGAGCTGGAACCACTGGTTCAGGGGCTGCTCGTTCAGCAGCTGGCCGGCGAGATCGTAGGCCGACAGGGAGTAGTGCCCGGCGTTGCTCTCGTCCCACCACTGTCTGGTGATCAGCAGAAAACCGTCCCCCACCGTCAGCTCCGCCGTGCCCTGTTCGGTGGTAAAGCGCAGGACCGGCTCCGCCTCCCCTGCCCGGTAGACGGCGTAGTCTGTGTGCCGGTCGTTGCGGTCCTCCGTGTACTCCAGCCGCCAGGCGGTGCCCTCCGGCCCGACCCACTCAGGCCGGGTGTCCCCCAGCTCCCGCAGGCAGCGGCCCTCCGCGTCAAACTCCCGGAGCGTCTCGTCCTGGCCGAAGGGGTCCATCACATAGACCCCGCTGGGAGAGGGCAGCACCTGGGCGGCGGGACTCACCGGCCGGTCAAAGCTGAAGATGTCCGCCTCGTAGACGGTCCCGAAGGGCTCCCCCTGGCTGTCCACATTTTTTGGAACAGCCTCAACCTTTTCCGGCTCTTTGGTCTGAAAAATGGGCGCGCAGCCGCCCAGGGTCAGGCACAGCGCCAGGAAAAGCGCCGGCAGGCCCCCTGCTTTCCTTATCAACTTTTTCATATCTGAACTTTTATCCTTTCATTTTAAAAGAGTAAAGTCTATCATGTCCGCCGTGGCCTCGATCTCATAGGCCGTGTTGTACCAGGCCGGGCGGCCGATGAGCCAGGCGCTCTCCCCCTCATAGAGGATCACCGCGCCCCGGTCCGGCCCGTGGGGCTCGGCCAGGTTTGCCCGGATAGCGGCCACCGGGCCCGTCTCCGTCCGGTAAAACCAGCTCTCCCAGCCGTCCTCCCCGGGCAGCGGGCCCAGATCGACGCACAGAGTCCCCTTGGGGATCAGCTGCCAGAGGCTGCCGTCCAAAACGCCGTTGTCATAGGCCCGGTCGATGGGGGAAAACTGCTCCAGCAGGGCCCGGCCGCAGCCCAGTTCCGCCAGTTCATCCAAGGTCACCGTTTCCCCCGGCCACTCGGCGGGGGCTTCCTCCCCATCGGCCAGCACCAGCGCGCCGGAGCGGCTGGGCGCGGTCAGGCTGTATTTCTCCGCCAGCTCCGTCATTTTCTCCAGCAGCGCCGTCTGGGGCTTTGCCCAGGGGTCAACTTCCCAGTACGCCGCCTCTCCCAGCTGCCCGGCGGCAAAGGCCGCGTACTCCGCCGCGCCCTTTCCCTCCGGGGAGGCCAGGAAGTCCTCCCACGCGGCCGCGTCCCCGGGCTCAGCGCAGACCGTGGGGCCGTGGGAGAGCCAGGCCACGTCCGCCTCATGGGGCAGCGCCTCGTGGAACAGGAATTGGTCCGCCAGCCGCTCCATGGTCTCCGGGCTGTCTCCGCCCTCCCAGGGGCCGCCGGTCACGTTCATGTACACCCCGTCCCGGTCAAAGAAGATCTCCCCGGCCTGCTCCCGCTCGTTATAGCTGATGAGCACCGTGTCCCCCCAGGCGTTGGTGTACTCCCACTCGGTATAGTCCTCCGGGTCGAAGGCGAGGCCGGCATAGGGCATGACTGCCCCCGCCAGGTGCCGGTGGAAGGTGAAGCCGTATTCAGTCCCGCCCTCCCCGGCCGTGAAGTCCCCCTCCATTTTGAAGGAGCCGTCCTCATAGATATAGCCGTTTCCGGTGACATTGGGGGCTAGGAAGGCCCCGGTCCCCGCGCCCCGGTAGAAGTCTTTCAGCGTGACTGGCGTCAGCCGCAGAGTGTGGAGCTCCAGGCCGTAGCGCCCGGCGATCTCGTAGAGCTTGTCCGCCATGGTCTGGTCGCAGCAGCCGTAGTAGTGGCAGGTCTCCACGTAATCGGCGCTCTTCCCGTCCAGAAAGCCGCTGTCAAAGTCGATCTCCGTGTTCGCCATATACTCGTCATAGAAGGCGGTCCACTCCGCGTTGGCCAGGTACTCCGGGGAGTCCCGGTAGCCGTTGAGGGACAGGTAGACTCTCTTTTCCTCCGGCTGGACGGCGGTCTGTGCGGACTGGGGGCGCGGCCTCTCAAAGCTCCGCTCCCGCAGGCCGAACCAGCCCATGGCATAGGCGGTGACCGTCAGCAGGGAGGCCAGCAGCGCCGCCAACAGCGCGTAGCGGGCTACCCGCCGGACCCCGCGCCGCCGGGGCGCGGCCTTCTCTGCCGCCCCGTAGCCCAGGAATTCCCCGGCCAGGGCCAGCTGTTCGTCCCGGATGCCCTCCATGGCCTCCAGCAAAAGCAGCGCGTTTACCATAGCCCGTCCTCCTCCAGCTTTTTCCGCAGCCGGCCCCGGAGCCGGAACAGCAGGCTCTTGGTCCGGCTCTGGCTCCAGTCCATTTTCCGGGCGATCTCCTCGATAGAGGCCAGATACCAGTACCGGGCGACGAAGACCTTCTGCTCCGTCTCGCTTAAGGACGCGGCAAAGCCCCCCACGGCCCGCTTCAGCTCCTCCAGCTCCAAGCGCAGGGCCGGGTCGGTCCCGCCGGGGACGCAGTCGCTGAGCTCCTCCAGGGCCAGGGGCACTTCTCCCCCGCCCCGCTTCTGCCGCTGCCCGGCCTTGAGCCTGTCGATGGCAAAGTGCCGGGTGATCCGGCCCAGGAAGGGCGGCAGCGCCGCCGGGCGCTTGTCAGGCATCAGGTTCCAGGCCCGAAACCAGGTGTCGTTGACGCACTCCTCCGCGTCCTCCCGGCTGCCGCAGATATTGCCGGCGATGGTCCGGCAGTAGCGGCCGTACTTCCGCTCCGTCTCCGGGATGGCCCGGTCGGACCGCTGCCAGTACAGCTCCACGATCTCAGGATCTTCCATAGCCCGCCTCCTCTGTCTCTTGAGCGCTCTCACTATACTATACGACAAAAAGGGCCTTTGGTTGCGGAAAAATCAAAATTTTTTTGCGAAAAGTCCGGAAAGCCAACGGTTGACGGCCCGGCCCGGCTGTGGTATGCTGGGGAAAAAGAAAAGGGAGGGAGAAGTATGGGACTTCGTTTCAGAAAGAGCATCAAGATCGCGCCGGGCGTCAAGCTGAACATCGGGAAGAAGAGCGTCGGCCTCAGCCTGGGCAATAAATTTGGCGGCCTGTCCGTCAACTCCCGCACCGGCGCCCAGGTCCGGGTCTCCGCCCCCGGCACGGGCCTGTCGTACACCTCCAAGATCGGCGGCAAAAAGCGCCGGTAAAAAACATCCTCCGCCTGCGATAGGCGGAGGATATTCCTTTTCTTACTTGTCGAAGGACGGGTTCACCGCGTACAGATTTTTCTGGTTCATCTTCTCCATCGCCAGCCTCAGTCCCTCGCCAAATCTCTGGAAGTGCACGACCTCCCGCTCCCGCAGGTAGCGGATCACGTTGTTCACATCCGGGTCGTCGCAGAGCCGGAGGATGTTGTCATAGGTGACCCGGGCTTTCTGCTCTGCTCCCAGGTCCTCGTTCAGATCGGCGATCACGTCGCCCTTGACCTCCATGGAGGCGGCGCTCCAGGGGAAGCCGGAGGCGGCAGTGGGGTACACGCCCGCCGTGTGGTCCACGAAATAGGTGTCAAAACCGGCCTTCTTGATCTCGGCCAGGCTCAGGTCCCGGGTCAGCTGGTGGACGATGGCCCCGATCATCTCCAGGTGCCCCAGCTCCTCGGTGCCGATATCGGTCAGCAGGCCCTTCAGCTCCGGGTAGGGCATGGAATAGCGCTGGCTCAGATAGCGCAGGGAGGCCCCCAGCTCGCCGTCCGGTCCCCCATACTGACTGATGATAAACTTTGCCAGGGCGGGGTTGGTGTTCTTGATCTTCACAGGGTACTGGAGTTTCTTTTCATACACAAACATCGCTTATACCTCCATCTGCGGCTGGTAGTCCCAGGGCCAGGGGTTGTTGAGCCAGCTGTAGCTGCTCATGCCCAGCAGATCCGTCTGGTCCACAGGCCCGCACATCTTCACATAGCGCTCGCGGGCCTCCTTCTTCAGGGCCAGGAAGGTCTGGTACATGCCGAAGGCCTCCGCGTCGCTCTGGTGAGTATCCAGGTACAGCTCCAGCTCGTCGGCCACGAAGTCGATCGCCATCATCTCCGTCATGGGGGTGCATTTCAGGTCATTGTTGACTATATTCATAAACGGCAGGTCAAGGCCGGGAAAAAGGGTGCCGCGGGACAGCGCCTCGTTGGCCTCATAGGCGGGGGCGGCGGAGCGCTGCATGGGGACATAGGCCGCCGCCAGAGGGGCGTTGGCCGGCAGGCTGCCGGTCATGTAGCCGTTGTCCATTTTGTTTTTGTCCAAGGTGATTCCTCCTGTATCGGAAAAAACTTTTGCCGGGGCCTTCCGGGAAAGCCCCTCGCGTTATCCTATGCCCGGCCCGGGCACAGCGTTCATGCCATACGAAAGCCCCCGCGGTTTTGTGACCGCGGGGGCTTTTGCTCATATGCTATTTGCTATATGATCCGGCGGGCCTCATAGCCCCGGTTGGCGTAGTAGCCGGAGAGGTCGGAGATGATGACGCCCATATTGGAGTTGGCCGCGTGGACGAACTGGTTGTTGCCGATGTACATGCCCACATGGCCGATGTAGCTGCCGCTGGAATAGAAGCAGAGCAGATCGCCCGGCTGCAGGTCGGAGGGGTCCACGTGGACGCCGTTGCGGGCCTGGGCGTCGGCCACCCGGTTGAGGGTGTAGCCGAAGTGCTGGTACACGTAGTACATGAGGCCGGAGCAGTCAAAGCCGGTGGAGGGAGAGGTGCCGCCCCAAGTGTAGTTGTAGCCCACGAACTGGAGGGCGTAGTCCGCGATCTGCCGGCCCAGCTCGGAATCGCCGCCGCTGCTGGTGTGCTGATATTCGCCCTGGGCCACATACTGGCTGTAGACATAGCCGGAGCGGCCGTTGAAGACGACGGCGGTCCAGTCGCCGGTGGTGCCGGTGATGGTGACGCTGTTGCCGTAGAACAGCTCGTCCAGGACCTCGGAGCTCATGGAGGGGCCGCTGCGCAGGCGGACATTGTTGCCGGTGATATAGCCCGGCTCAGAGGAGCCGGAGGGCTCGCTGGTCTCAGGCTCGGCGGGCGCGGGGGCTGTGCTCTCGCCGCTGTCGACGCTGATATACTGGCTGAACACATAGCCGGAGACGCCATCGATGACGCAGGCGGTCCAGTCGCCGGAGGTGCCGGTGATGGTCACGGCCTTGCCCCGGTTATAGGTGGTGATGACCCGGTAGCTGGTGGAGGGGCCGGTACGGAAGCAGACGTCGTCGCCGCTGATGGTGCCCTGCTTTGTCTCACTGGGCGCCGCGGGAGTGGGAGACGAGGGCTCGTTGTAGTCGTCGCCGCCGGCCACAAAGCCGTTGTCACCGCCGCCGGAGCTGCCGTTGCTGCCCTGGGAAGGGGCCTCTGACTGCCCGTCGCCGCCGCCGATCAGCACATCATCGCCCGATCCCTGAGACTGAGAGGGAGTCTCGGGCTCAGAGGGAGCAGGAGATTCGGAGCTGCCGCCGATAATGGCGCCGCCCTCTGAATAGGGGTCACCGGAGGTCTGGGGCTGCTCCCGGGTCTGGGGGGCGGGGCTGGCTGTGCCGCTGCTGACATACTGGCTGGAAACATAGCCGGACTGGCCGTCGATGGTGCAGGCGGTCCAGCCGCCGGAGCTGCCGGTAATGGTCAGGGCCTTGCCCTGGTTATAGGTCCCGATCACCTTATAGTCGGTGGAGGGGCCGGTGCGGAAACGCACATACATGGCGTTTATGTACCCGTCGGTGCCGGAAGACTCGGCGGGGGCGGACGGGGCCGGCTCGCCGCTCCCGTTCAGGCTCAGATAGTGGGAGGAGATGAAGCCGGACAGTCCGTTGTAGCCGACGGCGTACCAGTCGCTGTTGGAGCTGTCCGTCACATTGACAGAAGTGCCTTTCTCCAGACATTCCAGCACCTTATAGCCGGTGCCGGGGCCGGAACGCATGTTGACATCGCTGCCGGTGACGGTCGCTCCTTCCGCGAAAGCGGGGACAGCGTTTGCGGCAAGGGCGGAAAAAACGAGCGCCGCCGCAAGCAGTGTCCTGAAAATTTTCTTGCGCATGTGAAACAGATCCTTTTTCTATGTGCTATACCGGACCCGGCCAGCTTGGGGTCAGCCGGAAACCGGTACGCGGCCCTGCTTCGTCAGAGCCCTATCTGGAGGACAAAGCGCGCTCAAGCCACACGACGCCGATATCCAGAGCGGAATAGAAGCTGTCCTTTTCGCTTCTTTTGACGACTCTGTCCCGGGACCGGATGTCCGGGTCCGTGAGCTGGAGCTGGACGGACACCTTGGAGGCCACGTCCATATCCTTGACCTTCTTGGTGTCCAGGATTTGCAGCATGATGATATACTTATCCGCAAAGCTGCCGTAATAGATGATGTTGTCCTTCCTTTGGAGAGGGTGACCCTTATACTCCAATGTCTTTGCCAATCAAAGCACCTCCAGTATTGTAACTAAAATGTAACACAACGACTCAGGTTTGTCAACAGAAAATGGGGCAAAATGCAAATATTTAAGAAATACTTTCTGGAAAAAGAGGAAAATTTCGGTCCAAAAAGTGCCGCTGGTGGGGAGAAGGGGCAGAAAGCCTACCCGATTACGACGCCGCCGGAGAAGCCGTCGTTATACTCGTCGCCGCCGGTGCCGCCGCCATAATCGTCGTTCCCGCCGGTGTAGGCGTCATTCCCGCCCGTGTCGCCGCCGGTGTCGCCTCCGGTATAACCTCCGCCGGTGTAATCGTTGGAGTATTCGTCATCAACGATCACGTCGCCGTCGATGAAGCCGTCCTCGGCGTACTCATCGTTTGAACCGTCGTCCAGGCCGAAGATGCCGGTGTTCTCCCCGATATAGGGCGCGGGGAAATCCCGGTATTCCAGGCCCTCGTGGATGGGGGCCATGACCTTCCGCCAGAGCTGGGCGGCCGGGTTGCCGTTGACGTTGATACGCTCGGGGATATCGAAGCCGGTCCAGATGGCGGCCACATAGTAGGGCGTGTAGCCCACGAACCAGCGGTCCTTATAGTCGGTGGTGGTGCCGGTCTTGCCCGCCACAGGCATACTCCAGAAATTGGCCTCGGTGCCGGTGCCGGCGGCCGCGGCGTTCTTGAGCATGTAGGACATGGTATAGGCCGTATTGGGAGAGAAGGCCACGATGGTCTGCGGGCTGTTGTCGATGACCACGTTGCCCCGGGCGTCGGTCACCTTGGAGTAGGTGCGGCTGTAGGTGAAGATGCCATCGTTGACGAAGGCGCCGTAGGCCTGGGCCATCTCCCGGACCGTGATGCCGTTGGTCAGCTGGCCCAGGGCCATGGGGGCGTAGGAGGCGTCGTCCGGCACCAGGCTGGTGACACCCAGGCGGGTGATCAGGAAATTATAGGCCTGCTGGGGGGTCAGCTTGTCGATGATCTGGGCGGCCACCGTGTTCAGGGAGTATTGCAGGGCCTGATAGATGGTCACCACGCCGAAGTGCCCGCCGCCGTCGTTCTCCGGATACCAGTCGGTCCCGCTGAGACGGATGCCGCCGGAGTCGTTGACCAGGGTGTTGGGGGTGATGAGGCCGGCCTCCACCGCCGGGCCGTAGGAGGCGATGGGTTTGATGGAGGAGCCGGCGGGGCGCTGGGTCCCGGTGGCCCGGTTCAGGCCATAGTTGATGGTCTTGTCGCCCACGCCGCCCCGGAGGGCCACGATGCTGCCGTCATAGGGGTCCATGACGACGATGGCGCTCTGGAACTGCTGCCCGTCCCGTGAGCGGACCTGGGGGATGGCGGACAGGTCGCCGTAGATAGAGTCCACCGTGGCCTGGATATCCGGGTCGATGCAGCAGTAGATCTGATAGCCGCCGGTCTGGAGCAGCTGGTCTGCCGTCTTATAGTTGATGCCCTTGAGCTCCATCAGGTCCCGGATCACATCGTCTATGACCACCTCTTCATAATAGGTGTAGATGCGCATGGGGTTCTGCTCGCCGGGGCTGTGGGCAAAGACCAGTTCCTCTGCCACGGCCGCCTGCCAGGTGTCATAGTCGATATAGCCCTGCTCATACATTTCCCGGAGGATGGTCTCCTGCCGCTTCTTGTTCTCCACCTGGTTGTAGAAGGGATCGCAGAGGGTGGGCTTGTTGGTGATGCCCACGATGGCGGCGCACTCGGCCAGGTCCAGCTCCGACACGTCCTTGCCGAAATAGGTCTGGGCAGCGGCCTGGACGCCGTAGCAGCTCTCGCCGAAGTACACCGCGTTCAGGTAGTAGAGCAGGATCTCGTCCTTGTCGTAGCGCTTCTCCAGGTCCAGGGCGCTGAAGATCTCCGTCAGCTTCCGCTGGATGGTGACCTCGTCCTCCCCGGTCAGGTTCTTGATGAGCTGCTGGGTGATGGTGGAGCCGCCGTAGCTGCCCTCCATCCGGGCGAACATGGTGACGAAGGCGCCGGCCGTGCGATACCAGTCCACGCCCTTGTGCTCATAAAAGCGCTTGTCTTCGATGGCGACGATGGCCTGCTTCATATATTCGGGGATCTGATCGTAGTCCACCCAGATGCGCTTCTGGGCGGAGATGACCGTGCACATCTCCTGCCACTGGCCGCCGGAGTCCTCATACCAGAGGGTGCTGGACTCGTTGAGCTGGTAGTCCTCCAGATTGATGCCCAGCTCCGGGGTCAGGCAGGTCTTTACATAGTAGGCAAAGACGCACATGAAGAGCATCCCCGTCAGCAGAAAGACCAGCAGCACGGAACCCAGGACCTTGAACACGGTCCTGACGACGCCGCTGGCGGCGTCCACCGTAAAGCCGGCTGCCTTCAGGGTAAAAAGCAGGGCTTTGATGCCGGCGTTTTGTTTCTTTTCAGGCGCAGGACCGGGACCCTGGGCCTCGGTTTGGTTGGATTTCTTCTTCATCCGGATCGTTGCGCCTCCTTTTTTAAGCTTAAGTCAACGCGCTCAAGGCGCGGCAGAGAGCATATCATAGAGCAAGGCATATACAAAAATGTATTATACCATAGATTGTCAACCTGCGGTGGAAAAAATGTAAACTTTTTTCAAAGTCACATACGACCCGCTATGCTGGGCTCGCTGGAAAATACCGCACTGTATATTTTCCCAAGTTTGCGGGATAATTTTCATGAAACAGGCAAAAATTCGGACCGTATGGAGGAGGGAGAGACAGATGGGGCTCAGGATCAGGGTCGCGCTGCTCATGTGCGCGGTGGCCGCCGCCGCCTACAGCGGCGCGGAGGCCTGGCGCTCGTTGCAGCCGGCCGGGGGGAGCGTCATACCGGAGGAGCTGAGCATCCGCTACGCCGCGGCGGCGGAGACGGCCCAGTATTATCTCCGGGACAATGAGGGCCATGTGGCCGTCTATCAGAAGAAGCGGGGCGCAAAGCCGCTGGCCGTGACGGACATCGAGCTGGACTGCCTGCGCAGCGTGGACCGGGCGCTGGTGGAGCAGGGTCTGCCAGTGGCCGACCGCTGGGAACTGCTCCAGCTGCTGGAAGATCTGGGCTCCTGATTGATATATCAGCGAATTTCACAAGAAACTATTGATTTATCCCCGCATATCGGTTAAAATAGAGACAACAAAGGGAGCCCGGTATCGGAGGAGCATTATGAGCGATCAGTTCGGCAGCGATTTTATCACCATCGTGGATGACGACGGTCAGGAGTTTGAGCTGGAAGTCCTGGATACCATGGACTATAACGGCGAGACCTATGTGGCCTTTCTCCCGGCCGATATGGATGAGAACGACCCGGATTACGGCATCATCATTCTGCGCTCCGTGTTCGATGACAAGGGAGACGAGCTCTTTGAGTCCATCGACGACGAGGACCAGCTCCAGGACGTGTACGAGCACTTTATGGTCCTGCTCTTTGATGACGAGGATGAAGACGAAGACGGGGACTGATTTGTTCCCAAAGCTTGTCATAGTTTTGCCCGCCGGGGCGTAAGCTTAGGTATAGAAAAGACTGAAAACAGAAAAGGTTCCTGCTGTGTGCGTGTTTGCCGCTCTGGCATGACGGCCCATTAAACCCACATCTCTTATAAGGGATGCCGATTTGAGTCTGCGGATTGCAGGCCTCCCGGTCTACCGGACGTTGGAAGCAGCGAAACAGAACTTAGGCGACCCACCTGCCTCTATGTGCAGGTTATAATTGGGCCGGCACGGCATTGGCGGGATCACACCCCCGGAGCTTGCTCCGGGGGTGTATTTTTTGACTGCCCTCAAAGAACCAAGGTTCTTTGAGGGCAAGGGGCTTGCAGCCCGCTGCAGCGCACGACGAACCCCGTCAGAGACGGGGTTCGCGCACGTTTGCGGGCTGAGAAGAGTTTTTTCCGAGGCACATGTCCTCGGAAAAAACGATTTGATTTCTTTCGCCGCTCCGGCGGCGAAACTCTGCGAGGCTACGGTGCGCCGGTGGTCGAGCGCCCGGCGAGCCTTGTCGGAAAGTGCGTGCAACCGGAAGTGCGACTTCTGCCAGTGTCTTCACCGGGGTATACCGGAAGGGAAGACGCAGGGCGACCTAAGAAGAGGTCTGTGGTGTCCTCCTTCCCGGAGGGGTCCCGGGGAGACTTCCCCGGGTGCCGTTTCTTTCGGTTCACTTTCTTTGGGCAAGCAAAGAAAGTGAACAAATCACCAAGAGACCAAGCCACGTTCCCGCTGGTGACCAAAGGAGAAGAGCAGAGGAAAGATGTTTTTTTAAGCTATTTTATCTTCTCCTCAAACTCCTCCTCGGAGAGGACGGGGATACCCAGGCTCTGGGCCTTGGTCAGCTTGCTGCCGGCGTTCTCCCCGGCCAGCACGAAGCTGGTTTTTTTCGAGACGGAGGAGGAGGTCTTGCCGCCGAAGCTCTCGATCACGGCGGCGGCCTCGTCCCGGGTGTAGTTTTGCAGGGTCCCCGTGAGGACGAAGGTCAGACCGGCAAAGCGGTCGTCCTTCCGCTCCTCCAGACTCCGGAAGCTGACCCCCGACATCCGCAGCTGGTCGATCAGGCGCTGAGATTGGGGATTGTAAAGCCAGTCCATGATAAACAGGGCGGTGACGGGGCCGATATCCGGGATGGCGGTCAGCCCCTTGACCCCGGCGGCTATCAGGCTGTCCAGGTCCTCAAAATGGGCGGCCAGGACCTTGGCGGCCTTCTGCCCCACCTGGCGGATGCCGAAGGCGCAGAGGAGCCGGGCCAGGCCCGCCTGACGGCTCTTGTCGATGGCGGCTATCAGATTGGCGGCAGATTTTTCGCCCATCCGGTCCAGGGCGGCCACATCTTCCTTCCGCAAGGTATACAGGTCGGCGGCGGTCTGCACCATGCCGCTGTTTATGAGGCTCTCGCAGACGGAGATCCCCAGACCCTCGATGTCCATGGCCTCCCGGGAGGCAAAATGGGCCAGATTCCGCAGCCGCTGGGCGGGGCACCCGGGGTTGGTGCAGCGCAGGGCCGCCCCGTCCGGGTCCCGGACCACCGCGGAGCCGCAGCGCGGGCAGATCGAAGGCAGCCGGAAGGGCTCCGTCCCCTCGGGCCGCTTGGCCTTGTTGACCGACAGCACCTCGGGGATGATCTCCCCCGCCTTCTGCACCAGCACCGTGTCCCCGATGCGGATGTCCAGCCGGTCGATGTTGTCCTGGTTGTGGAGCGTGGCGGCGGAGACAGTGGTCCCCGCCAGGCGCACCGGCTCTATGATGGCCTTGGGCGTCAGCACACCAGTCCGGCCCACCTGGACCAGGATGTTCAGCACCCGGCTCTCCTTCTTCTCCGGAGGGTACTTGAAGGCCACGGCCCAGCGGGGTGCCTTGGCGGTGCTGCCCAGAGCGGCGCGCTGGGACAGGGAGTTGAGCTTGATGACCGCCCCGTCCATGTCGTAGGGCAGGTTCCCCCGCTCCTCCCCCAGCTGCCGGATACGCTCCACGCACTCGGCTATGCTGCCGCAGCGGGTGTAGGGCACCACGGGGAAGCCCATGGCGCGCATGGCGTCCAGGGTCTCGGTGTGGTTCAGGTAGGGCTCGCCGGAGCTGTACTGGAGGTTGAAGCAGATGATGTCCAGCTTCCGGGAGGCGGCCACCTTCGGGTCCAGCTGCCGCATGGAGCCGGCGGCGGCGTTGCGGGGATTGGCCAGCAGCGGTTCGCCGTTGATCTCCCGTTGGGCGTTCAGCTCGGCAAAGACCGCCTTGGACATATACACCTCGCCCCGGACGATGAGCCGCTCCGGGGCGTTTTCGATGCGCAGGGGCAGGGAGCGGACCGTGCGCAGGTTCTCCGTCACGTTCTCCCCAGTGACCCCGTCGCCCCGGGTGGCCCCCCGGACAAAGACGCCGTTTTCATACTCCAGGGACATGGACAGCCCGTCGATCTTGGGCTCCACGTCATAGTCGTGCCCCGGGCCCAGCAGACTGTCCATCCGCTCCCCGAAGGCGTAGAGCTCCTCCTCGGAGAACACGTCGGTCAGGCTCTCCAGGGGCACCTGGTGCCGCACCGGCTCGAACTGGCTCAGGGCCTCACCGCCCACCCGCTGGGTGGGCGAGTCCTTGGTCACCAGCTCCGGGTGCTCCTCCTCGAGCTTTTTCAGCCGCTGCATGAGCATGTCGTATTCATAGTCCGAGATCACCGGCGAGTCGTACACATAATAGAGCTTGCTGTGGCGTTCGATCTCCCGGCGCAGGGCCTCGATCTCCTTTTGTGCGTCCATGATATCTCCTCACTGCATATTCAGATAGGTCTCCGGCACCCGGCCCACCACGATGGTGTCCGCGATGAGCACCTCGGTCACCACCTGGGCGCTCTCGGTGCCCCAGGGGATGAGCACGTCGATGTCCACGACGACCTCCAGGTTGATCTGGTGCTTGGTCTGGTTGATGCCGGCCGTCACGATGCTGTTGTTGAATTCCACCCGGGAGGAGGTGAGCACCAGGATCTCCACCGGCACCTTGGGCCCCCGGCCCATCAGCAGGCTCACCCCGCTCAGGTTCCCCGCCGGGATCTCCACGGTGATGGTGTGGTTCTCCGTGGCCCCCACCACCCGGTCCAGGATCTCCGCCGAGAGGGCGTTGATCCGGGCCATATTGCTGCTGATAGCCGTGACCTCCCCGGCCTCGTCCTTCTCGAAGCGGACAAAATAGTCCCCGCCGTAGTCCTTCTCCGCCATCAGTTCCGCGATGGTCTGGTTGACCCGGGCGGTCACCGCGTCGCTGGCGTCGGACACGGCGATGCGGGTGGACAGGTCGTCCAGAAACAGGCTGGCCGCGCCGCCCAGCAGCAGGCCTCCGGCCAGCAGCGCCAGAAAGAGGATCCCCAGCCCGTGCCGGCCCGCCCGGCGGGCGGGCTCCGGCGGCCCTTCGCGGACATAGCGGGGCCGGGGCCGGAAAAAGCGCCGGATCCGCATAGAGTCTCACCCCCTATGCGCAGTATATGCGTCAGCCCTCGTCCAACATGGCGCTGACCGCCATCATCACGCCCAATTTCCCGGCCTCATAGGTGAGCCCGCCCTGCATGTAGACCGTGTAGGGCTCCCGCATGGGCCCGTCGGCGGACAGCTCGATAGAGGAGCCCTGGACAAAGGCCCCCGCCGCCATGATGACCGGGCAGTCGTAGCCGGGCATCTGCCAGGGTTCCGGGGTCACATAGGCGTCCACCGGCGCCCCCGCCTGGATCCCCAGGCAGAAGCGCTTCATCCGCTCCGGGGAGCGGAGCTTCACCATCTGGATGATGTCCGAGCGCTCCTCGTCCACGCCGGGGGAGCTCTCAAGCCCCAACTCCTCCATCATGGCCGCGCAGAAGACAGCGGTCTTCAGGGCCTGGGCCGTCACGTGGGGGGCCATGAACAGGCCCTGGAACAGCAGCCGGTTCTGGCCCAGGGTGGCGCCGCACTCCCCGCCGATGCCCGGCGTGGTCAGGCGCATAGCCGCCCGCTCCACCAGCTCCTTCTTCCCGGCCACATAGCCCCCCGCGGGGGCCAGGCCGCCGCCCGGGTTCTTGATGAGGGACCCGGCGATCAGGTCCGCCCCCACTTCGAGAGGCTCCCGCAGGCCGGTGAACTCCCCGTAGCAGTTGTCCACCATGACCCAGATCTTCGGATCAACGGACTTGACGGTCCGGCAGATCTCCCCAATCTCCTCCACCGTCAGGGCCTTCCGGTCTCCGTAGCCCCGGGAGCGCTGGATCAGCACGGCGGCGATCTTCTCCCCCGCCGCCGCTTGGCGGATGGCCTTCAGGTCGGGGCCGCCGTCAGGACCCAGGTCCACCTGGGCGTAGTGGATACCGTAAAATTTCAGAGAGCCGAAGGCCGGCTCCTCCCCCAGGCCGATAGCCCCCCGCAGGGTGTCATAGGGCAGGCCGGTGACGGAGAGGATGGTCTGGCCCGGCGAAGCCAGAGCAAAGAGGGCGGCGGTCAGGGCGTGGGTGCCGTTGACGAAGCCCAGGCGCACCAGGGCCGCCTCCGCCCCAAAGATCTGGGCGTAGAGCCTATCCAGGGTCTCCCGGCCCAGGTCGTCGTAGCCGTAGCCGGTGGTGCCGGCAAAGCAGCTGTCGGACACCCGGTTCTCCTGAAAGGCCTTCATGACCTTGGCCGTATTCAGCTGGGCCCGCCGGTCGATCTCCCCGAAGGCTTTCCGGCAGCGCTCCTCTGCCCGCTGGGCCATCTCATAGACCCGGGGCTTGATATCGTTGATATTCATGGGTCATTCCAGCTCCATCACGATCTGTTTAAAGAGCTTTCCCCGCTCGGCAAAGTTCTTGAAGTGGTCATAAGCGGCGCAGGCCGGGGACAGCAGCACGATGTCCCCCTCCTCCGCCGAGGCGGCGGCGGCCAGGACCGTCTCCCGGAAGTCCCCGCCCTGGCGGACCTCCAGGCCGCTGTCCGGATAAAAGGCAGAGCCGGTAATGGCGTCCTGGATATCCTTCGCCGTGTCTCCGGTGAGATAGACCCGTTTGGCAAGTTTACATAATTCATCTCCCAGCCCGCCGAAGGGGATCTTCTTGTCGTAACCTCCGGCGATCACGATGGGCTTGGTCTTCAGCGCGTGCAGGCCGGCGATGGTGCGGGTGGGGCTGGTGCCGATGGAGTCGTTGATGTACTCTACGCCCCGCAGGGTGCGCACGTGCTCCAGCCGGTGCTCCACGCCCTGAAATTCCATCGCCACCTTCCGGCAGAGCTCATCGTCCACCAGGCCCTCCACGGCCCCGAAGGCGGCCATGTAGTTTAGCAGGTTGTGCTCCCCCGGCAGGCGGATCTCATCGGCGCGCATGATGGCCCGCTCCTGTCCGTCCCGGACCCGGTAGATCACGCCGTCCCGGCACATGACGCCGTCCTTCACCGGGGCCTTATCGGAAAAGTACCGCAGCTGCCCCGGGGCCTTGGCGGCGTAATAGGCCGTGTGGCCGTCCTCCCGGTTGAGCACCAGCTTGCCCCGGGGGCTCTGGTGCAGGAAGATGTTGGCCTTGGCGTCGATATAGTCCTGATAATCCTTGTGTTTATCCAGGTGGTTGGGGGAGACATTGGTGATGACGGCCACATCCGGGCTGCACTGCATGCTGTGCAGCTGGAAGGAGCTGAGCTCCAGCACGGCAAAGTCGCTCTCCTTCATCTCCGGCACCTCGCACAGCAGCGGATGGCCGATGTTCCCGCCCAGGTGGACGGTATAGCCCGCCGCCTTCAGCAGCTCGGAGATGATGGTGGTGGTGGTCGTCTTCCCGTCGCTGCCGGTGACGGCGATGATGGGGCAGGGGCAGAGGGAGAAAAAGACCTCCATCTCCGAGGTCACCAGGCTGCCCCGGGCCCGGGCCGCCTCCAGATGCCGGTCGAAGGGCAGCAGGCCGGGGGTGCGGAAGATGATGTCATGGTCCAGATGCTCCAGATAGTCCTCGCAGAGGGAGAACTCCGCCCCCAGGGACTTGAGCAGCCGGCCCTCCTCCCCCATCTCGGCCAGGCTGTGCTTGTCGCAGGCGGTCACCTGGCAGCCGCTGCGCAAAAGCAGCTCCACCAGGGGGGAATTGCTGACGCCGATGCCGATGACGGCGATGCGTTTATCTTTGATCGAGTCGATGTACTGGTCTAAGGTCAAGGCCGCACACTCCTTTAATGACAGTCTATCTGTTATAGTATACAACTTTTTCCGGCCCCTGACAACAAATATTATTGACTCGCGGGGGAAAAATGGGTAGAATACCCTTGCGAGCAGGCCGAACGGCCGCGGGCACGAGGCGAAAGCCTGTGCGTGAGGAAAGTCCGGGCTCCACAGGGCAAGGATAACGGGTAACACCCGCCAGGGGCGACCCTCGGACAAGTGCAA
>CANQTO010000026.1 GCA_947626785.1 uncultured Oscillospiraceae bacterium | reverse complement strand
CTTTCGTTTATGTCGGTGCTATTGCTATCTTGTTGAAATAATACAACCGTTTCCCATTTTTAAAACAAGCCCTAAAATAAGAAGTAAGAAGAAGGTGAGACCATGACGCGGGAGCGGGAACAGGCCGTCATCCGCCAGATCCTGGACGGGGACGTGAACGCCTTCGAAGAGCTGATGGCCGCCTATGAGAAAAATGTATACAACCTGGCCCTGCGCATGGTGAACGACCGGGAGGACGCGGCGGACATGGCCCAGGAGGCCTTCATCAAGGCCTACCAGTCCCTGTCCAGCTTCCGGGGGGACAGCAAGTTCTCCGTGTGGCTGTACCGGATCGTCTCCAACGTGTGCCTGGACTTCCTGCGCCGCCGGAACCGGCGGAGCACCGTGTCCCTCTCGGTGGAGGACGACGAGGGCGAGGAGGCCCAGCTGGACATCCCGGACGAGACTTTCTCCCCGGAGGCCCAGCTGGAGCGGCGCCTGACCCGGGAGGCGGTGCAGCGGGGGCTCTCGGGCCTGCCGCCGGACTCCCGGCAGATCCTGCTGCTGCGGGAGATCCAGGGCCTGAGCTACGAGGAGATCGCCCAAGTTCTGGACCTGGAGGTGGGAACGGTCAAGTCCCGCCTGTTCCGGGCGCGAAAAAAATTGTGCGCGTTTCTTTTGAAGGATGGGAACATTCCCGACTATGTGTCGTCAAGCAAAATGGGAGGAGGTGAGACGCCATGAGCAGCTGCGAACAGATCCAATTTTTGATCAGTCAGCTGATCGACCGGGAACTGGATAAGGAAGAGGCCGCTCTTGTGGCGGAGCACCTGAAGAGCTGCGAGGACTGCGCGGCTATGTACCGGGCCTTCTCGGCCCTGTCCTCCTGCCTGTCTGAGGACCTGGAGGAGCCCCCCGAGAGCCTGCGGGAAAACGTGATGGCGGAGCTCCGCCGGGGCGAAATGGCGAAGAAGAACCGCCGTCTGTCCAGGCCGGTCCGGAGCCTGCTGGCCGCCGCGGCCTGTATGGCGCTCATCATCGGCCTTGCCTACGGCACGGCCCCCCTCCTGCGCTCCCCCGCCGCCGTGGACACGGCTCAGGCCCCCGCCGCTGCGGTCCCCGCGGGCGGCGCGGCCGGCGAACGGGAGGCCGTGGTGCTGATGGCCGAGGCCGTAGTCATGGATGCGCCCGCGGAGGCCGCTCTGGACCTGGGCGCCGCTCCGGAAGAGGAGAGCACAGAGGGATCTGCCCCGGCTCCCGCTCCCGCCTCCGTCCCCGCCCCTGTCTATTCGGCGGCGGACAGCTCCGGCACCGTCACGGTGGAGGCCCCGGAGACGGCGGAGGACGTGAAGGAGGCGGCGGTGGAAGCGCCCGCCCCGCTCCCGGTGGAGGCCCCGGAAAAAGCCCCGGAGGAAGCCCCCGCCGCTTACAGCGCGTTCAGTACCCCCTCTGCCCCGGACGCGGGCAAAGCCGCGGATTATATCGAGTGCTGGGACGGGGAAAAGCAGGGCGAGCTGATGGACCTGCTCAAGGGTAAAGTGATGGCGATCTCCGCCCGCGTCGCCGGGCAGGAGGAGCTGTCCGACGAGGAGCTGGCCGAGTCCCCCGCCTACATTTTCAGCCTGGACGAGAGCGGCCAGCGGCAGATCAACGTCTATATCCGGGACGGCAAGGTCTATTATGCCGACTCGGAGGAGGGCTTCATGCTCGCCCACTGCTCGGAAGAGGAGCTGGAAAGCTTCCTGGCGCAGCTGGCAGCATAAATATTCCATATTTTTCCATTCAAAATGCGCTCTTTCCCTCGGTTTTTTCCTACTTTTTCCGTTATTTTTTCTTGAATATTGAAACTTTGTATGTTATAATCGACAAGCAATATTTTTAAACGGAGAAGCGCGTCTGCCTCTCTCCGGGCGTAAGGAGAGCTAAGCAAGTGAAACGAGGGAAAGTATCAAACAACGTCATCCGCCGTCTGCCCAGGTATCTGCGCAAGCTGGACTCCCTGGCCGCCGCCGGCGTCAGCCGCATATCTTCTTTTGAGCTGGGTCAGCAGTTGGGGCTCACCCCCTCTCAGATCCGGCAGGATTTCAGCTGCTTCGGCGAGTTCGGCCAGCAGGGCTACGGCTATAATGTGACCGCGCTGCGGGATCAGATCGCCAGTATCCTGGGCATGGACCGGGGTTTCTCCGCCATTCTGATCGGCGTGGGCAACATCGGCCATGCGCTGATGGACAACTTCTGCTTCAGTGACTGGGGCGTCCATCTGGCCTGCGCTTTCGATATCAAGCCCGCCATCATCGGTACCAGCTTCAAGGGCGTGCCTATCCACTCCATGGACGATCTGGTGCCCTATCTGCGGGAAAACCCGGTGGACATCGCGGTGCTGGCCGTGCCCAAGGAGGCCGCCATCCCCGTGACCGAGACCCTGACCGCCAACGGCATCGAGGCCATCTGGAACTTCACCAACCTGGAGCTCACGGAGCCCAACAGCTCCACCATCGTGGAGAACGTGCACTTCTCGGACAGCCTCCTGTCTCTGAGCTACTTTGTGGCCGAGCGGAAAGACGAGAACGCGGCCAAGGCCGCCAAGGCTGGCAAGCAGAGCTGAGAAGCCAACCGAAAAAAGCCCCCTTTCGGGGGCTTTTATTGTCTTTTAAAGGAGCCGTTTATATGTCCGACACCATCGCCGCCATCGCCACCGGCAGCCAGATCGCTGCCATCGGCATCATCCGCCTCTCCGGGGAGCGGGCCATCCCCCTGGCCGAGGCGCTGTTTCGCCCCTTCTCCGGCCGGGAGCTCTCCGCCTGCCCGGACCGGAAGCTGATCTACGGGGAACTGCGCAGCCGCTCGGGGGAGCTGCTGGACCTGTGCCTGTGCACCGTCAGCCGCGGCCCCAAGAGCTACACCGGCGAGGACACGGCGGAGTTTCAGTGCCACGGGTCCCCGGTGGTGCTGCGCTCCGCTCTGGAGGAGCTGTTCGCCCTGGGGGCCCGCCAGGCGGGGCCCGGGGAGTTTACCAAACGGGCTTTCCTCAACGGCCGCATGGACCTGAGCTCCGCCGAGGCCGTGGCGGACATCATCGACGCGGAGAGCGTGGAGGCGGCGAAGAACGCCGCCGGCCAGCTGGCCGGGGCCATCCAGCGGAAGCTGGAGGGGATCTACAGCGCCCTGACGGACATGAGCTCCCACTACCACGCGGTGCTGGATTACCCGGACGAGGACATCGAGGACTTCCGGCTGGAGGCCTACCGGGACGGCCTGGCCGGGGCCCTGGCCCAGCTCCGGCAGCTGTTGGCCAGCTTTTCCCGGGGAAAGCTCATGAACGCCGGGATCCCCGCCGTCATCGCCGGCCGGCCCAACGCCGGCAAGAGCTCCCTGCTCAACGCCCTGCTGGGCTATGACCGGGCCATCGTCACCGAGGTCCCCGGCACCACCCGGGACACGGTAGAGGAGCGGCTGCGCATGGGCGGGGTGACCCTCCGTCTGACAGACACCGCCGGCATCCACCCCACGGAGGACCCGGTAGAGAAGCTGGGGGTGGAGCGGAGCCTGGCCGCTATCGGCCAGGCGGAGCTGGTGCTGGCGGTCATCGACGGCAGCCAGCCCCTGGAGGCCGAGGACCGGCAGGTCCTCGCCGCCGCCGAGGGCGCGCCCCAGGGCCTGGCGGTCCTCTCCAAGAGCGATCTGCTGCCCGCCTTTTCCTCGGTGGAGACCTCTCTGCCCGTCCTCCGGGTCAGCTCCGTCACCGGGGAGGGGCTGGAGGAACTGCAACGAGCGGTGGCCGCGCTGTTCCCCCTGCCCGCCGTCCCCGCCGGGGAGATTTTGACCAACGCCCGGCAGGCGGACGCGGTCCGGCGGGCCGTGGAGTACATGGAGGCGGCGCTGGAGGCCGTGGAGCAGGGCCAGACGCCGGACATCGTCCTCACGGAGACGGAGGGGGCCATGGCCGCCCTGGGCGAGCTGGACGGCCGCACCGTCCGGGAGGACGTGACCGAGCGGATCTTCTCCCGCTTCTGCGTTGGGAAATAGAGATACAAGCTTATTTGTTTAACCATTAAAAAACAGCGAGAAACGGGATCCGTTCCTCGCTGTTTTTTCACTTTTTCAATTGTTTCCGCTGGGGAAATAAGGCCGCAGGGCGCCGGCCACATTGATGATGGGCATGGTCTGGAGAAATACCCGGCCCGGGCCGGTGACGACCGTATTGAAAACGCCCTCGCCGCCGAACAGCGCGTTCTTCACGCCGGGGACGGTGACCACCTCCATGGAGCAGCTTGCGGTCATGGCCGCCAGGTGCCCGGTGTCTACCACGATCTGCTGCCCGGCCTGGAGCTCATACTCCACCACATGCCCGTCAAACTCGGCAAAGGCGATCCCCTGTCCGCTGAGCTTTTGCAGGATGAAGCCCTCCCCGCCGAAGAGGCCGGAGCCCAGACGCCGGTTGAAGTGCATACTGAGCTGCACGCCCGGCTGCCCCGCCAGAAAAGAGCTCTTCTGGAAGATCATCTCCCGGCCCGGGCCGATGTCAAAGGCCCGGATGGAGCCGGGGAAGCTGGAGGCAAAGGCGATCATGCCCGGCCCCCTCTCGGCCGTATAGATGTTCTGGAAGAGCTTCTCTCCCGCGAACATCCGCCCCAGAGCCTTGCCCAGGCCGCCGTTGGAGCCGGTCTCCATCCGCATATTCGGGCTCATCCAGCTCATGCTGCCGCCCTCGCAGAACATCTTCTCCCCGCTCTCCAGGTGGCAGATGACCACCGGCAGGGTATCGCCCAAGATCTCATAGCGCATAACGCAAGCTCCCCCTTCTGTATTGATCGAACTGCCGAGGCAGTTATTTCAGGCCGATGATATCGCCGATCTTCTCAAAGAAGCTCTTGATGGAGGTCACCACTTTTTTCACCTGCTGCACGAAGCCCACCACCTGGGTCTTGGCCTCGGAGACCTTCTTCAAGGTGTCCTGGAGCTCCTCCACCCGGGCCCGCAGGGCCTCCGGGTCCAGCTGCTCCATGGAGCGGCAGAGGGTGATCAGCTGCTGGATTTGGCTGTTGGTCAGGGTCACGTCGTAGCGCGCGGCGATCTGGACGATCTGCTCGCTGATCTGGTCGTCGGTCATCTGGGAGGTCTGGTCCAGCATCAGCTTCAGGTCGTTGACGATGGCGGTGGAGTCCATGCTGCCGATCTCCGCGGCCAGGGTGCCGGTGATGGTCAGCTCCTGGGTGCTGACCAGCTTCGCCAGATTGTCCAGCTTCTTGCCGGTCATATCCTCGTAGGCCTTGTATACGCCGGTCAGGGCCGCCGTGCCGCTGACCTCAAAGGGCGCGGCCACCACGATCTTGGCGTCGGTGATGCCGGCAGTGGCCAGGGCGCTGATATACATCTCCGGGGTGCACCAGGTGATGTTGCTGGTGGTCACGTCCATGCCGGTGCCCGCCTCCGTCAGCTCCACATACACGCAGGAGATGGACCGGGTGCCGATAATGGCCGAGTCCACATAGCCCTCCAAAGCGGCCCGCTCCTCCTGGTTGGTCATGGGCAGCTCGATGACGCTCCCCCGGCTGATGCCGAAGGTGGCGTACACGGCGCTCACCTCTTCCGCCGTCAGGTCCGCGCCGATGACGGCCCGGCTCTGGTTCTCCGCAAAGGCCGCGGTCCCCAGAGAGGACAGCAGCAGGCAGGCCAAAACGAGGCAAACGATCCTTTTTACGGTTTTCATAGCATTTTCATCCTTTCCTTATCTGCTCTATGCTCGTAAGACGCGCAAAGCGCCGCTTTGTTCCCCAAATGGGCAGACAGATAAACCCACGCCGTTATGTTAACATAATTCTCGAGCAAAAGAAAGTCTTTTTTTCATGTTCTCCTACATTCTTTTGCCGCGGCCGCAAAAAATATCACGGATCTTCCCGGATGCGGCAGATCTTACGCATTTGCGGAAGACTCTCGCTTGACAGAAATTTTCAAATCATCTATACTTTGAAATAGATTTTCAAAGGAGGGACCGCTATGCAGGTGATCGTCGGAACGGATTACGCCGCCCTGTGCGCCATCGCCGCGGATAGGATCGAAAAGCAGATCCGGGAGAAGCCGGACTGCCGCCTGGGCCTGGCTACGGGCTCCAGCCCTCTGGGGATCTATGAGGAGCTCATCCGCCGCTGCCGGGAGGAGGGGCTGGATTTTTCCCGAGTGCGGACGGTGAATCTGGACGAGTATCTGGGCCTGAGCCCGGAGCACGGGCAGAGCTACCGGCACTTTATGGACCGGGTGCTCTTTGACCGCATCAACATCGATAAGCGCAACACCTTCATCCCCCGCGGGGACGGGGACCCAGAGGAGAGCCTCCGGGAGTTCCGGGCCTGCCTGAGCGGCGGGGAGATCGACCTTCAGCTTTTGGGTCTGGGCTCCGACGGGCACATCGGCTTCAACGAGCCCGGCAGCGTCCTCCAGGACCAGGCCCACATCGAGGAGCTGGACCCCAGCACCATCGCTGCCAACTCCCGCTTCTTTGACGACCCCGCTCAGGTGCCCCGCCGGGCCCTGACCATGGGCATCGGGGACATCATGCGTGCCAGGAGCCTGCTGCTCATCATCAGCGGCAGCGGCAAGGAGGAGGCCGCCGCCCGGCTGCTGTTAGGCGGGGACGTGACCTGCCTCTGCCCGGCGACCTTTCTGCGCCTGCATCGGGACGCCACGGTCCTGCTCAGCCGGACGCTTGCGGACAAGATCGGATGGAAAGAATAGAAATAAAGTGCTTCAACTGCGGGCCGGCACGGCGGCCCGCAGTTGAATTTTGTCTCCGGGGCGTGTATACTTTTTACATCAAGTGAAAAGGAAGTCGCTTATGTCCGGATCGTCTTTTTTTGAACTCTATGACGCGCTGTTGGAGGGCGTCGGCCCCTCGGCCCCGCTGCTGGCCACTCCCGCCGGCAAATATTGGGCCATGGCGGAGACCGGGGACAGCGCCGGCCTGGCCATGGCCACGTCCGGGAACAGCCGGCCCCCGCTCTTTCCGGAGGGCCTGGCGGGCCTGTCTCTGCGGGAGGCGGCCGGGGCCGCCAGGAGCTGGAACTTTGCCGAGGCGGGCTTCGGCTTGGCGGCGGCGAACGCCTGGTACAACCGCCCCGCCCGGCTGGAGGCCCTGGGCTGCCGGGAGCCGGAGGGCGGTTTTTACACCGACGGCCTGGACTTCAGGGACAAGACGGTGGCCTTCATCGGCCATATGCGCGGCCCGAAGGAGCTGCGTGAGCAGGCCCGGGCGGTCTATATTCTGGAGAAGGAGCCCCAGCCGGGGGACTACCCCGACTCTGCCTGCGATTATATTCTGCCCCAGTGCGACCTGGTCATCATCACCGGCAGCAGCCTGGTGAACAAGACCCTCCCCCACCTGCTGGAGCTCTGCCGGGACGCCTATACCATCCTCACCGGCCCCAGCGTGCCCATGTGCCCGGCCCTGCTGGACTTTGGCATCGACCGGCTGGCGGGCCTGGTCCTCACCGACCTGCCCGGGATCCGCGCCCACGTGACCGGCAGCGTCCCCGGTTCTCCCTACCGCTACGGCCTCCCCTTCCGGCTGGACCGGGCCGGGCGGAGATAAATACTTCAAATGCGACCCGCTACGCTGGGCTCGCATTTGAGTTGCTCGCGCTTATCGCCCTTCGGTTGGTCGGCGCGGCGTCAGAACAAGGCTGCGAAGCCATTTTGCCGCGCAAGCACGGAAAAATCGGCGGGCAGCCTTGTTCTTCCTTGTCAAACCGAAACAAGCGTTTCGGTTTGAAGAGGAGGAGCAGCGTAGTGAACGAGCTTTCGCCGCCCCGGCGGAAGCGAGTGAATGGAGCTTGCGACGACGAGGCAAAGCTGCCTCAAAAACAAATTCAACTCTTGTTTACCCCTTTGCGCTAATCTTCAAATGGGTTTGTTTACAGGCTGTTTTGTTATAAAGCTCCCGGGCTTGTCATAGGATGTACCAAAAGGAGTGATGAGCTTGCTGGACATCCGAAGGATCATACAAAAGCACCGGGGGCTTTTTTCCGGCCTGGGACTGGCGCTGGCCGTGGCGCTGATCTTCTGGACCGTGAACAGCCCCGCCATCGTGGGCGCGGCCGCCTCCCAGCGGAAGCTGCCCATTTACAGCACCCAGCGGGACGACAAGGTGGTGGCCCTGTCCTTTGACGCCGCCTGGGGAAATGTAAGAGTGCGGTAATAAAATTCACCAGCTCACCGGTACCGGTTTTTTCCCGTACAGATTAAGAATCCCCCTCAACTTTGCTATTATATCAGCGAAGTTGGGGGAGATTCACTTTTGGCAGGTTCAAAATCGGTCAGCCCTTTATGCAACACGGTGTACAAAAGCGTAAGATTTTAACCTGTATCTTAAAAAAAAGGCATTAACATAAGCATAGCTTACATTAATGCCCTTCGTATAAGTCTACAACTAATTATATTCAAAAAAGTTTTCTATGTCAAGGAAATGAAAAAACTCATTTCAAAACACGCAGGAGCTAACGCTTATCCCGTTCCATAGTCTCAGCAACGGCCCGATTCAGGAAAGCGTTCATCGTCTCACCCATTGATTCGGCATGAGCTTGTATCTGTTCGCGCATTCCTTTCGGCACCCGCATACGGATATCATCGATCTTATCATGCTGCCATTTTTCACTGGCCCGTTTTCTTGCCTCTGAAGTTGCCAACCGAATCCCTCCTCTGTCTTCTGTAGCATGTTGTAAGTTTATCATATCAGGCGGGTAAAAGCAATAAAGTAAAAGGGTAAAAAAAGTTCTTGACATACGGTACCGTATATGTTATAATAGATATAGAAAAAACGAAACAGCGTCTCTCTTCTCGTTTATCTCGAAGATGCTGTGCCGTCACATATAAGGCTAAACAAGGTCAAGAAAATGTGGTACTGTACAGAAAATGCGGTACCATACAAAAAACTCTTAACATATGGTACCTTATATGGTATAATAGATGCAGAAAAAGAAAACAAAATGCAGTATCAAAAGGAGAGCGGCAACTCCCCTTTTGAAGACATGAGACGCTTGGCCCGTCCCACGAATCAGACAATGTCTGTACTGCGACTTCCAGTATAGCGATTCTTTTTGCAAATTGCAAGGAATTTTTATACTCTGAGCCGTATTGCGGAATAAGTATGTATGTCGTGCGGGCACGTCCTGCGCGGCGTTTTCTTTTATCCTGCAGGAAAGGAGTGTAAAAAATCAAAGTTTTATCCCGTCCCCCCAGGGTATGATTACCGGCAGCCCTTCATATTAATCAAACAGAAATTGTATGGAGGTACTCAGCATGAGCAGCAAAATCAAGGTGAACAGCAATTTGCAGGACCCCAACCCCTCCGGTTACCATGTGATCCGTCTTTTCGATGGCCAGCGCAGCGCGTCTGATCTCGTCTCTGACCTTGTGAAGACGCACTGCCCCTAAAGCAGCATGCCTACTTCACAGAATTTCAGAGCCGCCTGCTATCAACGGCTATCCCGTGAAGATGGCGACAAGGTCGAGAGCGACAGTATTCTGAACCAGCTCCATATTATTGAAGACTTCTGCGCCAGGAACCCAGAGTTCTCCATCGTCGATCATTATGCAGACGATGGCTACACAGGCACCAATTTTGAACGCCCGGCCTTTCAGCGTATGCTCCATGATATTGAAGAAGGCAAAATCAACTGTGTGATCGTCAAGGATCTCTCCCGCTTTGGTCGAAACTACATAGATGCCGGATACTATCTGGAGCGATATTTCCCGGCTCACGGTGTCCGATTCGTTGCCGTCAATGACAACGTGGACAGCGCAAGAGGGCAATATGACATGATCCTCCCGTTTAAGAATGTCATGAATTCCCAGTACGCTAAAGATATTTCTGACAAGGTCAAAAGCTCTTTCAAAGCAAAACAGCGCCGTGGAGAATTCGTGGGAGCATTTGCCTCTTATGGATACCTGAAAGATCCCGATAACCACAATCGGCTCATTATCGACCCGGTGGCGGCCCAGACTGTCAAACGTATTTTTGAGTTGGCCGCCTCTGGGATCGGACAAGTCCGCATCGCAAAGCTTCTGAATGAAGAGGCCGTCCCCTGCCCCAGCGACTACAAGAGGCTTATGGGAATGAAGTACCGAAACTGCAACCAACTCCAGGCCACAAACTATTGGACCTATGCGACCATACACCGCATGTTACAAAACGAGATGTATCTGGGCCGCATGGTGCAGTCCCGCAGCGTTCGTAAATCCATGCACGGGAAAGCGGTGAAGGCTGACAAGAGCGACTGGATCGTTGTCCCCGACACACATCCCGCCATTATATCCCAGGAGCTTTGGGATACGGTCCAGGCGCAGCTAAATAAGAACGCTCGGGAAATCGACTTTGAAGGAAACATTGGCCTGTTTGCAGGATTTCTCAAATGCGGCGACTGTGGACGTGCCATGACGAAAACCACCTGGAACGGAAGGGTCACTTATTCCTGCGGCTCTTATCACCGGTACGGGGCAAATGTTTGCAGCAGCCATTATATCCGTCAGGATGAACTTGAAGCCATTATTCTCTCTGACCTGAACCGGATCATCGCAACCGTCGGCAATCTGCGCCAAATCGTAGAGGCGAGTCAGGAGGGGTCTCCGGAACTCGCATTTGGCGAACGGGAGATCCAGCGTTTGCGCGGGGCGATCGAGCGGATCAAGCGGCTGAAGCAAAGCTGCTATGAGGATTACAAGGATCAGCTTCTAAGCCGTGAGGAATATATCCGGTATAAAGCAGACTACGACCAGCAGGAGGAGACGCTCTCCAGGCAGCTTCAGCAGCTTTCAGAAAAAGAACCCGCTAAATCTATTCTGGAAAATCCTTGGGTAGCCAAACTGCTCACTTTCGGGAAACTTGACCATCTGGATCGCAGTACTCTCGCACAGGCTGTAAAAGAGGTTCGGATCTATGAAGACAAGCATTTGGAAATCACCTATCTTTTTTCAGAGGAGCTCAGACCTATTTTGGAATCCGGGCAAAAACTTCCTTAATTGCCAATAAGCAGCCATTTTTGTACTAAAGAAAGAAGGTAATTATCTATGAAAATGTTCATAAGCATCGCCGTTCTTTTCCCCGGCACATTGGGTCACGACGTGGCCCAGGAGGTGTCCCATGGCTAAAAGGAACGAGTTTACCGCCAAGTCCGTTAACAGCGTTGTCCGCTTTCTGCGGCTATACCGTGGCTTATCTCAAAAGGAGCTTGCTCTGGCCAGCGGCCTTTCTCCCATGGATGTGTGCCGCCTGGAGCGAGGGCAGCTTGATCTTCAGCTCCGCAAAGCGGTCCTCCTGGCCTCCTACTTCGGAATTCGCATCTCTGTGATCGTCAGCAATAGTTTTGCCGAGGCCATTGCATCACTTACCTCGCTCAAGCTTAAGCCGGCGGTCAACGAGAAAGTCAAGGCCAGCATCCGCCGCCATCAGGAGCAGAAGGACCGCATCGGTCTCCTGGGAGAAGAGTTCGTTGCCCAGAGGGAACAGCAGGCCCTTGCGGGGACCCCCTATGCCGAAGGCGTCAATGCTCGTTACGCCGATGACCTGGATGCCGGATTCGACATTCTCTCGTTCACCGTTGACGGGAAACTGCGCTTCATTGAAGTAAAGTCTACCACCGGAAAATGTGAGGACGGCTTTTATATGAGCGCACGCGAGGTGGAATTCATGAAGTTCTGCCTGGAAAACCGCTACCTCTATGAACTGCACCGTGTGTATCAGGTTGACAGCTCTGGCGGGCCAAAGGTCAAGGCATACACTGCCGACGAGATTTCAAAGTTTTGCTTCACCACGGATACCTACTTTATTACAAATACAAAGGAGAATGCTTAATTATGAATGGCATCAAATATTTTCGCTGCAAGAATCGGATGACCCTTTCGGATCTGGATCGCGCATCAGGCGTGAATATCAGCACTATATCCAAACTGGAGAAGAAGATCGAACCGACCACCTCTCTGGATATCTATGTCCGGATAGCCTCTGCTCTCAGCGTGACTCTGGACGATCTGCTGATCGACTACGACGACGAGACGCTTCAGGACTGCGATCATCCCACCGCTAAGCGAAAGTCCAAAAACATCAACAACTGCCTCGAGGCCTATCGGCGTTATGAGAACTTGACTTTTCAGCAGCTTGGAGTCCGTATGGGTGGACTCTCTCGCCAGAGAGCCCAAATGATCTGTGCAGCTGATCTTCCTAACCGCAAGGCATTGGAGCTGCTGGCACAGTATGAGGGGATCAGTCTTGAAGAGTTTGAACAGCGTTACGCTGTCTTGGAAGGGCGGTGCGCCTGATGAAGAGCATCGTTAAGCTGGATGACGCAAGCTGCCTGTACCGTTTCCGTGTCTATGATCGAGCCGGGCAGAAGCAGAAGAGCTATGTGGCCCAGATCACCGGGCCGGACCCCAACTATGTGCTGCGGCGCAGCTTTCAGGACGCCTATCGCTCCCGGTGCAAAGGCTTTGACCTGTACGTCTACATCCTGGACGACGGGATCTATGAGCAGGTCACCAAGCGCTTTGACGCTGAGGGCAAATATCTGGGTAAGGAACGAAAATGGCTGGTGATATCTGGCGGGGAAATGA
Organism: uncultured Oscillospiraceae bacterium; assembly: GCA_947626785.1. GTDB lineage: Bacteria > Bacillota > Clostridia > Oscillospirales > Oscillospiraceae > Limivicinus. The sequence goes on along the minus strand of CANQTO010000026.1, from coordinate 22,920 downwards.
AGCGTTACAAGGATGAGGATATGAACTATCAATACGTCCTGTACAGCGTCTTCAACCTGAAAATACAGCGCAGGTCTGTGGCATGAAGTACCCGGCTATCGACATGAAGGCCACAGGCGCCCGGATCGCTGAGCTTCGGATAGAGAAGGGGATCTCCGTTAAGGCCCTCCAGACATATTTAGGGCTCGCCAGGCCACAGGCGGTTTACTGCTGGCAGCGGGGCGAGTACCTGCCCAGCACAGATAACCTGCTGGCCCTTGCGAGGTTCTTTGGAGTGACCGTGGAGGACATTCTCGTCACAACAGAATGATCGGGAAGCCGGGCTTTTCGTTCGGGATGCTTGGCCTCCGAATTATGCTTTCCTTGAAGCTGGCAGTGTTCAAAAACGCTCTTACACGCTTCAACCAGAGCCGGATAACCGACAGATTCTGCTTCAGCAATATCTTTCTCCGAAAATATGCCATTTTTGTCAAGGAAAAGTGTATCCTGGCTGGATGACTTTTTGCTTCAGCAGCTCTGCGTAGGGCCAAAAGCCGGTTCCTCCTCGCCATCCCCAGGGGAAAGTCACAGGCGGGCCCAGGATGACACAGCATTTTCTCTCTTCTTGCAGTTCTCTTTCCACCCAAAAATTGATGGTGAAGGTGCAGCGAGGCCGGCCTCGCTGCACCTTTCACCATCATATCATTTCAGAACTCTTTTCTCAGCCAGCTCGCCGTCCAGGCAGCAGCAGAGCCGCAGGCAGCACCCAGGACATCCAACAGCGTCTCGTCCCACTGCAAGTGCCGCCCCGGTATCCAGAGCTTCCCCACCTCGGCGACTACCGCCAGCAGAGAGACAGCGAGCGCCGCGACAGCGCAGGCCAGGGCGGCCCTGCATGGGCCACGGGGCAGGCTTCTCGCTGTCGAGCAGAACAGCAGCACACCCGCCACGAAGAACACCGCCGGGTGCGCCAGCTTCCTCAGCACGGCATGGATAATAGTTATGTCAACTTCAAAGCCAAACAGCCGGATCATCCGGTGCACTGCCTGGGCGATCTCCCCGCTCAAGGCGGCCGTCTCCTCCCCCGGCTGCCAGGACAGAAACAGGCACAGGCCCATCCACAGTACGGAGGCTGCCCATAAAATGGCCGTTCGGCGCTTTTCCGGCCGTGTTTTCACGCCGCGCTGCTGAAGCAGACGCCAAAGAAGCCGTCCGCCGCCTCCTTCGTCCGGAACACGATCCGCAGCACAGCCATCACCTGGCAGTTGTCTGTCGCCTTCACGATCTGCCGCTGCCAGCCCTCACTGTCCAGCGACGCGATATATACCTCGTCCGCGTAGATATCCACGTTCTTGTAGTCGCTGCGGCCCGGGTCATAGTCCAGCCCCAGGCAGCCGGAGGCGTTTACCGGGACGCTGTAGCTCAGATCGTCCAGACGCTGGAATTCGCTGGCCGCTATGTACCGGAAGTTGGCAAAGGCCGTGACGCCAGGGTTGACCGGAGACACCGTCTTCTCCTCCTTCCCCTTGTTGGCCTGGACGTTCTCCGCGATGACCCGGAGGAGCTCGTCGCAGTAGATCCGCTGTCCCTCATCGTTGGGGTGGACCCCGTCCGAGGTCAGGCCGGCGTAGTTCGCCGCGAAGGGGGTGATGGTGTCTACCGTCGGGTAGCCGTAGGTATAGGCCAGGGTCCGGATGGCCTGGATCTTCTCGTCGTTCCCCTGCTGGGAGCTCTCCAGGATGGACAGCAGCGCACAGCCAGGGTACTTGCTCATGACCGCCCGGATCAGGGCCTCATAGCTCAGGGAGAAGCCCTCCACCGGGTCCGGCTGCCCATAGCAGAGAATGGCCAGGTCGTAGTTTACCCCGTCGTCCAGAGACATGACCCGGGCATAGCCGGCGTAGCTGGTGTTGCCGCCGGCCATAGAGAGATTGTTGACCTCCACGTTGACCTTGTACTGCCGCATCAGCTCCACCTGAAGTTGGGAGATCCAGTTCAGGTTAGCCATAGCCGCTCCGGTCCCGGTGCCGATGGAGTCGCCCACGATCAGGATGTTGACGTCAAAGCCGTCGGCCAGCTTCTGGTAGAAGGAGTCGCTGGCCATCCTCTCCGCGCTCCGTGCCGGGGACTGAAGCTCTTCCGAGAGCCCCTCCTCGCCCCGCTGGGCCTGCATCTGGGTGCTGAGCTCCTTCAAGGCCTCCTCCCGTGCGTCCTCCCGTGCCTTCACGTACAGCATCAGGACCACCAGCCCCACCGCCAGCACCAGGATCAGCACTGTCAGCATGGTATTTCTGAATCTCTCTCGCCGCATTCTCCGTTTTCCTCCTCTGTGTTTCGCGTTACTATATAGATCTATATGGCTGCCAGTTCTCGTTTCCCGGCCTCCAGCGCCGCCTTGATCACCTGGTCCATATCGTAATACTTATACTCCGCCAGGCGGCCGCCGAAGAGGACCTTCTGCTCCTGCTCTGCCAGGGCCTTGTATTGGGCATACAGGGCGCTGTTCTTTTTACCTTTTAAGGAAAGCTCTAACTGCCCGGTAATTTATCGCAGCAAATATAATTCCGGCAAGCAAAAGGTTCATCCATTCAAGAATCACATTGTTTTTGAGCAAATAGAAACTCATAACAAAATATCCGTACAGCACAACACACCAAAATGTTCTTGCTTCAATCCGAAAGCGCACTATCTTTCTCAATCTATACTGGCGCAAAAGTGCCGCCACCAGATTTGCTACGAAAGTAGACACCGCTGCTGCATACAAACCGATGAAACGAATCAGCGCAAGATCAATAGCCAGATTAACAATTGCGCCAACAACTGTTGTTATCCCATTTTCCGCCGTTTTTTTCAATGCGATTTGTATCCCGCCGAAAAATTGCATGCCAGAGGAAAAAATAATGGCTGTCAACAAAATTGGTGTGTATACCATACCTGAAGCGTATTTTGCATCAAACATATAAGAGTAAAAAATAAAGGTGCCACTTAATATACCGGAACAAAGAGTAAGTAAAACAACCGTCATCTGATTATATACTTGATTGGCATATTTTCCCCATTCTCCTTGTTCCATTTGTTCCACTATATTCTGTTGCCACGAAACGCCAAACACGCCGAAGACAGAAGTACATAGCGAAGGGATCTTATTTGCGATAGCATAGATACCGTTGAATGTTGCACCGAGAGCCATAAGGATGATCTGTCTGTCCGAAACATTCAAAACCCACCATGAAACATCATTCGGCACAAGTGGAAGAGAATATCGAATCATTTGTTTTATTACATTTTTCGAAATGGTTGCAGTCGAAATGTAGTTCCAAAGTTTAGTCGTGCAGACGATCAACATATTTGCTGCCATATAGCTTGCAGCATAAGCACAAATCAAGCCGGCCAAGCCATACCCACATAAATGCACAAGGACTGCCGACAAAAGAACTACTATAACTGTAAAAGCTATATTGCTTAACGTGTATAGTTTTAACATTTTTATGGCACGAAGAAACGCTTGCAAGTAGTAATTTAGGAGTTGTGCCATCAGTAGAAATAAGAATACTGGAAGCAGGGATGCTGAAAGTAAACCAATGCTGGTTAGGATTCCAATCGCAACCATACAAATCGTCAAATTGCAGATGACCAGGAAAAAACCGTTCGTAATATAAGCAGACTTCTCCTCCTTTGCTTTTGCAGTGACAGAAAAACGAAACATTGCTTCCCCGGTCGACAAGGATAAAACAGGGAGAAGTAAGGTAACATATGTACTTATTACATCAAATGTTCCATACGCTTCTGTTGAAAGCCACCTACTCACAAAGACTATTAAAACAAAGTGGATACCTTTTGAAAAAATGTTGCCGATTGACAGCATAAAGGTGTTTTTTACAAGAGCGTCGCTTTTACTCATGATGGCTTTCCTTCAGCATATAATACTGCATTATTTCATAAACTCTTGCATCAAGTGTCACTCCATCAGGTACATTTTCTGTATAAGAACTGCCATCCGGGGTGATATTATATTTCTGATGCAGATTCAACAGGCGCTCGGCACATTGCTCATCTTTTCCCGTTCCAAAAACATACTCAATAAGCGGTAGCTCATAGGCAGGGGAATTATAACCATAGGCATAGCTATTCTTATTTGGAAAATAAATAAAATTATTTTCTGCAAGTCCAAATTTTTTCAGCAGAGCAAATTTTCTGCTGCGGAAAACTTCGGCTTCCGGATAAAATAAATACAGCCAAGCAAAAGCATATAGGCTAAATAGATGATATGCTCTTTCGTATTCGATTCTATCGCTTCTTTTGGAGGTAATACCTTTTTTTGTAATCGCACAATACACCCTACGCAGTTGTGCCTTCAAGTCCCATTTCCATTCGCCAGTTTTCAGCCCATTATGAGATAATAGCCCCGTTCTATATATTGTAAACTGCGATTCCATATGTGCCATGTAATCCCCGATTTGCCGACAAATCTCTTCATTGCTGCGCTGATGGACAAGCTTTGCGGCAGCCATACAAAACCACAATTCATGATTGAACGGCTTATCTACACCTAATTCTTTCCCATTCGGTTCAATCATCTTCCAGACATGCATGTGGAAATCATACTTCTGCGAAAAGAAAACCTTTTCCGCTGCATCCAAAAGAGTTTGGTCGGATAAAACTTCAAAGGCCGCAACAAGACCTTCGATTAGCCAGGCCAGTCCTATCAATCCATTTGTCCGGGAAAATGGTTCTATCGCTTTAGGGATACAGACAACAGCACCATTGGGGCTCTGTTCTACAGCATTTTTTAGACTCTGGGAAAACCTCCTGACAATATCTAGGTATCGGGTTTCCTTTGTCATCTCATACAGAGCGGAAAAAGTAACCGTCCAATGAGATGTAGTACGCACAAATGTTTCTTTTTTATTGTATGGTCCGTTTGTTCCTGCTTGCGCAGCTGCTTCCCCATAGTACTGTTCTGCATATTTTTGAACAACATTGTTATAAAACTCATGCATATTCATATTCTCCTACATCAAACCCTTTTCCATCTTCTGCGGTAAGTGAAACATCAAAAAAAGTAGTAATAAAGTGCATTGAAGATACAGATCCACAAAGTACGGTTCAAAATTCCACATAACAGAGTAGGAAAAGAGTGCGGCTGGAATTACTGGCCATTTCTTCCAGGAGGGCATTTTTATTATAAGTAAGAATAACAGTACAATAAAAAAAGTAGAGCCGATAACACCAATCTGAATTGCTGCATCAAGATATAGGTTATGCGCACTGCTTGGAAAATACCTTCCAATCCTTATTAATCTGCTATAATCGCAGAAAGGGCCATAGCCATAAATATTCTTTTCTATTGCAGAAAATCCCATATCCCATATAATGCCCCTGTTTACAATAGACATGCTACGTCCAAATATAGACCCAAACTGTACTACCGAGTGAAAGAGCGACCGTACGGCGACAATAATCAAGAAGACCAGGCCTGATAATGCCAATGGACTCCATTTTGGGAGTCGATCAACAAGCCCACCTTTTCTAGGAAAAAGAAGAAGAACAAATACATAAATACACATACCAAAAGCTGCAATATAAGATTCAGTATAAAACTGGATAGCAAGTGTGGCAATGGTTAAAATCCATGTAAAGAAGCGGATTTTTCCTTTTTCCCAGATATCTACAATTGCGAAAACTGTCACTGCGGGAAGTACCAGCTTGATAGAAGAATTGACATGTCCTAAAAAATAATAATTACGGGCACCATCACCTCCTTCTGGTAAATACATTCCTTCCTTACGAAATAGCACAACAGAAATTAGATATGCCACCAGAATAATTCTGCAATATACAGAAATTCCTTTTACCGCTTCTAAAGGTAATTTCGATTCAAACGTTATAAAAAAAACAGGGATCAATAGTAGGGACACCATCCACGCTAAAGATTGACTAAACCTGTTTTCATTAAACACTGAAGTTATAATACCAAAGGTACATACTGTCAATAATAATCCTAATTGAATTAAACTAATTGTCTTTATATGATTCTTTCGGAAAGGCAATAAAATCACCAATAACACAAAATATGTTGGCATTATTCCGTAAACAAAAAGCCGACGGTAGATGGGAAAATAATAGGATAATGATGTAATATTCATTTCCACCGCAGCAAAAACAAAACCCATAGCAGCATATGTAAAGTTCTTTTTATTGATTCGTCTAACCACAGGATGGATTATTCGCTTCTGAATCATATTCTTCTTTATTTCCTTTCAAATAATGGCTGCATGAAACCTTTCGTTTTATATATTTCAGGCAGTAATAAGTAGACCAATGGTGTCTGCTTAGGAGATAAAAACTGACACGTTCTCCACTCGTTCGCATATCGGCAACTTTACATTTGCTAAGAAAGTAGTCTGCATTAACAGAATCAAAAAGGTATTTTATATCATTTTTATAAGTGTACAACGTCACAAAATGTGATGGGTGGAAATAATAAACATTTTCTATCTCCTTTATACAAATCAAAATATGCTTTCCATACGCTTTTTCATATTTCATATCACGATCGAATTTTTCCGTAATAAATCGATTTAATTCTTTTAGAAAATCAGTCATAATAAAAAGCATATCCGGATTGTACTTATGGCAAATTGATTTATTATTATTCCTATAGTGATACCCAGTATAGTCAAGATAATATGCTGATTTTAAATTTGTTAAACACTCCAGATTGAAAATAACATCTTGCCTTTTCCTTATTCCAACAGGGAATCGACATTTATGCTCCATGAGGAAAGTCCTTCGGTACAGCTTTCCCCATGGAGTTGCACTTTCAAATCCAGCCGATTCCGCATCTCCTGTACAGATATAAAATTGAATATTCCTTAACTCTTTTTCATTTAAGAAGCCAGTAGGCCGTTCAGGATAGATCTGAACTAAAGAGCCATCATTGTCTCTTTCATCCCGCTGAAAATAGACAATATCGCAACCGCTAATTTGGGCCGCCTGGATAGCCTTTTCACAGCAATCCAATTCCAGCCAGTCATCCGGATCGACAAACATAATCCATTCACCTGTAGCGCGTTCCATTCCCTCATTTCGGGCAACACTAACTCCAGCATTTTCCCTATGGATTACTTTGATACGCTTGTCAATCGCTGCATACTTATCACAGATAGCACCACAACAGTCAGGCGAACCGTCGTCTATCAAGATAATTTCAATGTTCTGATAGCTTTGATGAATAATACTATCTAAACATTGGCGAATGTATTGTTCTACATTATAAATTGGAACGATAATGGAAACTCGTTCATTCATAGAATAACCGCCCTATTCTTACATACTCTGTTTCTGTTTAGCCCAATGTAATACTTTTACCGGTCAAACCCAAGAAAACATAGAGCATACTCAATATAATTTGCTGTTTTGACAAATATCGATTGTGTTTCTTCCAAATAGCAGTACCTCTCTTCAGCATTTCAACAAATTAATAAACCTGTTTCATTTTCTTTCTTATTCTATTTGCTTTTTCTAACAGCTCTAACGGCCAAACACCGGGGATTCGGCATGCCATCTTAAGCAACAGATATCTTTTAAAAATAAACTTATTATCTGGATTATAAATTGCCGCGTGATAACACCCCTGTTTCTTAACCTGACAAATCTCCCGGGCCAGCGCCGTCTTATCTTTTGGGTTCTGCGGATGGAACCAGCACCATTGCATACAGTCAGAAATACTAATAAGCGTCTTCTGCTGAATGGCCTGACGCAGCCGCCGGCAAAATACCCCCCCCCTGGCATTTATCAACTAGTACATTGTTTTGGATATAACTGTTTAACTCGTCAAAATATGCCTCATACGCTGTGGGGAGATAGGGATTATATTTTCTTGTTTGGGAAAAATCTACCATACGATAATGATAGCCGATCACATTTCCTCCTAAAATGATACCGGCTTGATCAATTGCCTGAAATACAAACAATGAATCTATCCATGAGCATTTTGTAACCAGCGATGATGTAAACCGAAAACCCTGGTCCCTGATAAAAGCTGTGCGGTATATCTTATCCCATACTACGCCAAAATTTTGGTATAATTCCCCATTTGCAGCATGTGTTCTGACCAATGTCCGCACTAAAAGCTCATTTTTCTCGTTACGTTCTTGGACAATAAACGGCTGATCAAATGTATGTACCTCATGGTGTCCCCCATCTGAGGTTTCAATAACATGACCGCAAGTCATAAATAAATCAAATTCTCTATCTCCAATAGATTTCACTATCTGTTCAAAGTAATCCACATCGACCCAATCATCTGAATCAACAAAAGTAAGATAATCGCCTGTTGCCCGGTCAAGGCCACAGTTCCAAGCGGTACTCAAGCCCCCGTTCGGTTTATGAATCACCACAAACCTGGAATCTCGCTCTTTATACTCATCACAAATCACACCGCAGTTATCCGGCGATCCATCGTCTATCAGAATTATCTCAAGATTGCTGTATGTCTGCGCCATTAAGCTGTCCAAGCATTTGCGCAGATACTCCTCCACATTATAAATCGGGACGATAATGGAAAGTTTTATCATATCATTATGTTTCCTTTCAACGGAGCTTCAAATTATCTGATTTTTAACTGCTTTAGTAGACAATAAGGGCAGAAAAAGGAGAACTGCATGCGCCTTAGGAGTTTCACCTTCCAATCACGCATTGTGAGGGAATAAATGTTAGGATAATCCTCAAGTATATGCTTATTCCACTCAATCAACTCTCTTTTGTGGATTCTCGGCTTGTCAAGCAGGAAAAAGATATTATATGTATTATGCGTTATACTCAGTACGCTTCTTTGCGCCCACTCGGAAAGTGATTCCAACCCAATTCTCTCGCAGTACTCATATATGCTTTCTGAAACACGTACGATATCCCGGTAATGCTTTCTCGTTCCTTCCAGACTCATGCTCTGTCCTGCCCGGCCAAGCAAATAGCAATAAATAGGCTGAGAATAAAATGCTAATGTCTTTGCCCGTACCAAGCATTGAAACACATATTCGTTATCAACGTAGTAACAGTGTTCACTCACATGAAAACCTTCCGGAAGCATACATGCTGTTCGTATCGCAAGCTCATGCATTGCAGGTGAAAAATCAGGGGGTGAACTCTCCCATATATCATGATTATTCTGATGCAGGTAACTCCAGCGGTCAATGATCTTTTCTTGTTTAGGTTTTTTATAGATTTCCTTATAAGGTGACAAAATCAAATCCGCATCGATATTCATCAAGTATTTTAAATAACCAATAAGATTGTCGGTACAGTACCAATCATCGGCATCAAGTAGTCTAAAATACTTTCCTTTCGCAAGTTTTGATGAAGTATTGTATGTAGACCCAAGTCCTCTATTCTGTTTATTGATTAGGCGAATAGATCCCGGGTACTGGACAACATATTTTTCCACGATAGATGCCGTATGATCCGTTGAGCCATCATTAACTACAATAACATCCAGTCGTTCCATCCAATCATCAGGAAGGATCAAAGATTCTATAGCTTTTGCAATATAATCTTCTGCATTATAGGCAGCGATCGATATAGTCAACAACTTACACATATTATCCATTACCTACTTGTCATAAAGTATCTCATAACAGTTTTTTCATTGCATAAACTCTTTCAAAAAGCCTTGGCGTATCTCATCAAGTCGCTTTTGATCATAATGTTTTGCTTTCTCGAAACTTCTGATTGCCTCATTCTTCATAATCTCCAACGTCAGCATATTTTGAATACAGTTTGCAATCTGCTTTACATTTCCCGCCTTAAAAGAATATCTTTTATTGCATAGTTCTAAATTTCCTCCAGCATCGGAACAGGTCACTGGACATGCCCTGCTCATTGCTTCCACGACAGACCGGCAAAGTCCCTCGCTAAAACTTGGCTGAATATAAAGATCAATGTCATCCAGCCATTGATATACTTCATCATGGGGTTTGGTTCCCAAAATTTTTACCTGGTCTTTCACCCCATACTTCTGTGCTTCTTTCATTAATGATTCTGCGCTGCCTGAACCAATTAATTGATATTCCAGCCAATTGATTCCCCTTTCCTTCAACAATGCCAAGGCCCGAATCACATACTTCTGACCTTTTCTGGCTTCCTCTAAGCCTGCGGCTGTTCCCAATACAATTTTAAATTTATCCTTTGAAAACTTTTCCGACATCATTGAGATACGTTTTTTAAGCAAAGCGGAATCCAGATTGCTCACTTCAACATCGGAACAACCGATCCATTTTCCTTGGCAGGGATAACGGTTTTGAAGAGCATAATCTGTCACATAAATCACAAAAGGCGCTTTGGCAATATTTCTTTTAGCGCTCAATTCCTCAAACGGTGCAAATAGTTTTCCTGCCGGGTTTCGATGGCTCCAGAAGGTTTCAAAACAAAATCCGCCAGAAAAAAGCATATACGGCTTATTATATTTTTGACACATTGGTATTGCATAATGGGCATAAAATTCACTCGCCTCTGAAATAATTACCCGATCAGCCTCACGAATTGCTGTTTCCAATTGATTAAGCAATTTTTTCCGTTTTCCTATGTTAAAAAAATTCGTCACCGGTGAATAAGGATGCATGCCAACAATCAACTTTGAAAGATCATATGGGTACGGATTGTACTTATTTGCCGCTTCAACGGAGGAAACACGTATACTGCTGTCACGTGCAAAAAGCGTCAGTGAATCACATATTTGGGCATAGCGCTCAATAATATTGCGATTCATATGCCAATTTAAATATGCTTTTCCATTTTCATCCAAAACAATCCTGGCAGACATACTTACAAACAGGAGATTCATGTTGCCCCACTCCTTTACTACTGCTAATGCCTTTTCTCCAAAGTATTCCGGCTGTTCAGACGATGCCTTTTATACAACCACCAGATTTTATAAAGGAATCCATCCGGAACAAATCTCATGAACCAATAAAGGCGATAGTTCGTTTTTCTGAGCAAATATATAAAAAATCTCCATCGTCCAACTTCTTTTGCTTTATTATAAATATCCGGCGAAAGCCTACTTATGGTCTTCTCAAACTCAATTAACCGATTTAGATTATCTTTCGAGACCGGATACATAATAAGTGTATTAAATGAAAACTGATACGCATCGCCGCCGATTCTGGAAGCAATGTAATTCAGATTTTTGCCACAGCTGCTTTTCAGTTTTTCATAAAAATCACATTGCCACACACACAAATTCAAAATGTCGCATGTATGTCGGATTCGTGCCGCACGGCTTATACTTTGCCCTTCTTGTCCTGTACGGTAACAATAAACGGCATGATTTAAAAAAGAGATCGTTTCACTGTATGCAAACGGTACGATATTGTAAATCTGATCGATATAAAACATGGGCGGCAGGACCATTCCGGACTTTCTTATTACATCTGATTTATATGTAATGGCCCACATACCAAAGGTTTGTCTCGCATCCATGCTTTCGATGCGTATTGTTTCCCCCCATGGGACATCCCACCGCACACATTTCATTTTGCCTGTTATTCCCTCATAATATGGGGTTATTACAACATCTGCGTCCGTATTTTTAAGGGCTAAAACGAAGTTGCAAAATTCTTTTGTTTCATACCAATCATCACCGTCAAGCATTCTAAAATACTTGCCTGACATATGAGCGATACTGTAATTTACTGTAGATCCATATCCGCCATTTTCTTTATGGATTGGGAAGATTGACTGCGGATATTTTGCCGCATACTGTTGGGCAATCTCCAATGTATGATCGTTTGCCCCATCGTCTACTACAAAAATTTCCAATTCGTCAATAATCGTCTCATCTATTAAAGAATCAAGCGTTTGTTTGATGTATTTCTCCTGGTTGTATGCAGCTATTGAAATAGTTAATAACTTCTTCATGCGGCCAATCCTCTTTCATTTGACACAATTAATTGGTCCACATGAATTACATTATCGACAATTTGTACTACTTCACGGGGGGGGGTAATCTTCTTATTATCTGCCATTGAGTAAATCTTTTCCATATCATTCATTTGAAGCTGTACATCATAGCCAGCTTGCTTTATTTTTTCGGCAGCTCTCATGCGTTCACTTTCAGTTGGTTCTTTTAAGTTGTGAATGATCTTTGCCCAAACTTCAGATGATTCTTTTAGCGAAATATACTTCGTTGAAGCCAGTATTTTTGCCTGTTTCGTGATCGCATCTGATAAAAAGCACGGCAAGCCCGAGGCTTGGGCTTCTGTCACTACGATCGGGTTACCCTCGTAAAGGGATGGGAGCAAAAATGCATCGGCCATACTCATATATTTTTCGATTTCTAATGTGCTATCAACAAAAATGATTTTGGTCGATATTCCCCGTTGCTCAGCAAGGTAATGTATCTCATCGCTGTCTTCACCTGTGCCGATCCAAACGAGCCGGCCATCCGGGTCAATTTTCGTGAGCTGACAGAAAATTTCCAAAAGAAATTTTGGATTCTTCTGATAATGTATTCTGCCTACCGTTAAATACACTTTCTCATTTGTCAGTTCATATTTTTTTCTCAATGCTTTTCGGTCTGAACCCGAAAAGCGGAATCGATCAACATCAACCAAACAGTTGCAAATCGCCACTGACTCTAAATCTTTTTGAGTAAACAACCACTTTGCAGCCTTATCAGAACATGCCAGACGAATATCCACATAAGGCTCGTATGTATATTTTCCGTACTTGTGAGCGATCCATTTTATTAGGAAATGTTTGTTGCCAAATCTGCTGTTATGGCTCTGCGCTATTACAAGTTTAACGCCATTTTGTTTTGCAATTTTGGCATATCGCAGCGCCATACCTTGGCTGATATGTAAATGCAAAACATCACACGGATTGTCTTGAATATATTTTGTAAAGAGAGGAGCTGTCCCCATGACTCGCCTGATGGGGTCAAATGTGGTCTCTGGTATCAATATATGAATGGACGATTTATTTCCGCAGCCGTGTGACACCTTTTCGTCATACAAATCAGATTCTCTCTGTGCAGCCAAGACCGTAACATCGAACTTTTCTGCATCCAGCCCATATACCAAATTTGCTATGTATGCTTCAACACCGCCTGTTCCCCATCGTTCTGTATATTCGGTAACGCGAATCTTCTCCATGATGTTCACCCCCACTTGGAATGAAATCAGCAGAACTTTGTTTCACATCTCTGCTGTTCCCACTTTAGGCACATACACTCGTTACAGTGTCCGTGCGGCCGCGTCCAGCGCAGCCCGGATCACCTGATCCATGTCGTAATACTTATACTCCCCCAGGCGGCCGCCGAAGAGAACGTTTTGCTCCTGCTCCGCCAGCGCCTTGTATTGAGAGTACAGCGCTCCATTCTTCTCGTCGTTCACCGGATAATAGGGCTCGTCCCCCGGTTTCCACTCCTCACTGTATTCCCGGCTGATCACCGTTTTGTTCGGCTCGCCGCTGCCCTGCTCAAACCACTTGTGCTCGATGATCCGGGTCCAGGGCGTCTCCCGGTCCGTGTAGTTCACGATCGCGTTTCCCTGGAAGCTGGGTTTGTCCAGCTCCTCCGTCTCAAAATGCACCCTGCGGTATTCCAGTGCCCCCAGCCGGTAGCCGAAGTACTCGTCGATGGCCCCGGTGTAAACCACCTTCTCCGCCAGTGCGTCCAGTTCTTCCTTGTGCTCCAGGTAATCCACACCCAAACGCACCTCTATGCCTTCCAGCATGTTCTCCACCATCTGGGTATAGCCGCCCACGGGGATTCCCTGATAGAGAGCGTTGAAATAGTTATTGTCGTAGGTAAAGCGGACGGGCAGGCGCTTGATGATGAAGGCGGGCAGGTCCTTGCAGTCCCGTCCCCACTGCTTTTCCGTGTAGCCCTTCACCAGCTTCTCGTAGATATCCGTCCCCACAAGGGAGATGGCCTGTTCCTCTAAGTTCTTTGGCTCGGTGATGCCCGCGGTCTCCCGCTGGGCGGCGATCTTCGCCTCCGCCTCCTCCGGCGTGGTCACGCCCCACATCCGGTTGAAGGTGTACATGTTGAAGGGCAGGGAGTAGATCTCGCCCTTGTAGTTGGCGATAGTTCCCAGTTTGAAGTTATAAAACCGGGTGAAGCGGTTCACATACTCCCAGACCTCTGCGTCATTGGTGTGGAAGATATGGGGGCCGTATTTATGTACGTTGACGCCGGCCTGCTCGTAGGTATACACGTTCCCGGCGATATGCTCCCGCCGGTCTACCACCAGGCATTTCTTTCCTGCGCTCCTGGCCCGCTCGGCAAACACTGCGCCGAAAAGCCCCGCGCCCACGATCAGATAGTCATACGGTTTCACGCGCCCGGCCTCCTGAACAGAAACTCCCGAAATCTTCCGAATGATTTCAGCGCCCGCTTCATGTCCTCAGGGTCTTTGATGCCCATCCAGATCCGGTGGCCGATGTACCAGGGCCGCATATAGAATTTCCTCCGGCAGTAATTGCAGAACTCTACCAGCTCCTGAGCGGAGATATCGCCAATGTGCATGCTGGTGTTGTGGTTGCCGTCCTCCTTGAGGTAATCCGTGTATTTTCCACTGAGATAGCCCTGGGATACCGCCCAGTCATAGGCCTCCGTACCGGGGAACGGCATCAGCGGATAGAACTGCGCCGTATCCAGCTTGAGAGTCAACGCTACATTCAGCGTCTCCTGCATGGTCTCCCGCGTCTCGCCTTTGTTGCCGACGATGAAGCAGCCGTGGACCTGCATCCCCGCCTTCCGGGCATTGTCCACGAAAGGCTTGAATTGTTCTACTTTGGTGCCTTTTTTGATGTTGTTCAAGATGGTCTGACTTCCGCTCTCAAATCCTGGCAGAAGCAGCCGGCAGCCGGCTTTGTGCATCTGGACCATGGTCTCATAGTCTAAAGTGACGCGAGCATTGGCCATCCACTGCAAGCGCTTGTTCAGGCCCTTCTCGATCAGCAGCCGGCAGACTTCTCTCACACGACCGGTGTCGGCTGTGAAGGTGTCATCCTCTATAATGACCTCTTTGACTTCGGGGAAGTTGCCGGCAATGTACTCGAATTCTGCGACCACGCTCTCCGGGCTGCGGAAACGGTATTTGTGCCCGTGCATGGTCTGCGGATACAGGCAGAAATAGCAGTGGAACGGGCAGCCCCGGCCGGTAAAGATCTGGATCTCTGGATAAACCGCCGTAGGGTTAAAATAGTCGTACACATCCAGGTGCTTTTTAATAAATGCCGAGGCAAACGGCACATCATCCATGTCCGTGATGTACGGCATATCCTCATTACTGCGGATGCTCCCGTCCTCATCCCGGTATGTTAGGCCCTTGACGCCGCGCCAGTCCTGACCCCGGTTCAGCGCGTCCGCCAGCCCTTCCACGATCAGATCGTATTCCTTGCGTGCCACTGCGTCGATCTTGTCACTGAGGCCAAGGGTCTCCTCCGGGAGAGTGGAAACATGCGTACCGACCAGGATCACAAGCGCTTCCGGGTAAGCGTCCTTCAGCCCCGCCGCGAAGGCGACATCCTCGTAGATAGAGGGCGTAGTGGAGTCCACCACAAAGAGCTTTGTCCCAGCCCCGCTTGCCAAAATGCGCGCCATGCAACCGGCTTTGTCCATCTGCTTTGCGGGAGCGTCAATGAACTCTACCTCAAATTCTGCCCTCCGCTCCAGACGTGCCGCCGCATAGATCAGCCACAACGGATAGTAGAAGCATCCGCTTTTCGTAATGGCCGGACTGCGCTGCTCACGAGAAAACTTTCCATATTCGCCCTTAAAAGGCGGATTCACAAAAAACACTTTCATGGTCATCTTTTCCCTTTCAGTTTATGGAATAACGCCGGATCGTTTTTCCGAACAATATAGACCGCTTTATAGATCAGGTAAGTCAATTCTGTATTGCGCATCTTCAGCGGCGCTGCCAGAATACGCATTTTTTTGCTCCGGCAGCGGGCATATTTCAAGGCTTCCTGCACATCCGGGTGAGTAATGAACGAGCGTATCTTCTCCTTCTTTTGCTTCTCACTCAGGCTGCCCTTCGCGTGGAACAAATTCTCGATACAGCCAGCGATCCGCTCCACGAACTCCCGGCTGACATACTCTCTGGCCTCATCATCCCAAGCGCCCATCGCCTTGAAATGCGTTTGGAATTCAATATACTCTTTATGGCGAATATCAAAGTAATTATCTCTGTACTTTTCAGAGGTCGAGCCCGCTCTTTCCCGGATATAGTAATAGAGACAGTCCTGCAAAACGGCGACGCTGCCGCAGTTTTCCAAAAACAGCCGGTTGAACACCCTGTCTTCCGTATAGACATGTCCATCCCGGTAACGTAGGTTCTTTGCCCGGATCAGATCCATCCGGTAGATCTTGTTCCATACGTTGCTGAGCATATCTGCGTCCCAAAGCTGGACCAGTTTCTCTTTGATTTGCTCCGGGTTTTTCAGCACACAGGAAGGGAAAGTCTTTTCTTCCAGATACCCAGAGCTTCCGGCCCCGGCTTCGATTTTGAAGTAATACCCGCAGATCCCCATATCCGCGCCGGAGCTTTCCATGAGCCGCACAAGCTTTTTGTACATATCGGGTGCAAGCTCATCATCCACGTCCATAAACGTGACGTATTTCCCGGAGACTCTTTCCAGCCCCGCGTTTCTGGCTCTCGCCGTCCCGCCGTTTTTCTGAGAAACGATTTGAATGTTAGCTCTGTTCTCTTTGATCTTTTTCAATATCTCCCAGCTGTTATCGGCCGAACCGTCGTTGACGAAAATTGCCTCCCAGTCTGTCATTGTCTGTTTTTCCAAATTTCGCAGGCATTCTTCAATATACGGACTGCCGTTATATACAGGAATAACGATGGACAGTTTACACATTCTCCCCGTCCTCCTTGCCAAAGTGTCTCTTATGCCAGTTCCAGGCGTGCTCCACGATGGTATTTATATCCCCATACATAGGCTCCCAGCCCAGGACGCGCTTGGCTCTCTCGCTGCTGCCCACCAGCACCGCCGGGTCGCCGGGTCGCCGGTCTGTCAGGGTGACCTTGAAATCCTTCCCTGTCACCCGCCGAACCGCGTCGATGACCTCCAGCACGCTGGTCCCCTTCTCGTTGCCCAGGTTGAAAAAAGCTGTCCTGCCGCCGTTCTCCAGATATCTCAACGCCCGTATATGTGCGTCCGCCAGATCGGTCACGTGGATGTAATCCCGGATGCAGCTGCCGTCCCGGGTGGGGTAGTCCGTGCCGAACACCTTGATGTCCGGCCGCTTTCCCGCCGCCGCGTCCAGCATCAAGGGGATCAGGTGCGTCTCAGGGTCGTGGTCCTCTCCGATCTCTCCCTCCGGGTCCGCCCCCGCCGCGTTGAAGTACCGCAGGGCCGCAGCCCTCAGTCCGTAGGCCGCGCTGTAGTCCTTGAAGATCCGTTCCACCGCGAACTTGGTGAAGCCGTAGGGATTGATGGGGTCCTGAGGCATGTCCTCCGTAATGGGCAGATAGGCCGGTTCCCCGTAGGTGGCGCAGGTGGAGGAAAAGACGATCTTATTGCAGCCGTGGGCCCGCATGGTCCGCAGCAGGTTCAGGGTGTTGACCACGTTGTTGTAGTAGTATTTTTCCGGCTCGGTCACAGACTCGCCCACGTAGGCGAAGGCCGCGAAGTGCATCACCGCCTCGATGTTGTAGCGCTCAAAGACCGCCTCGATGTCTTCCGGGTCATTCAGGTCGCCTTTTACAAAGCTGCCCCATTTCACCGCCTCCCGGTGGCCGTAGATCAGGTTGTCGAAGACTACCGTCTCATAGCCCGCCCGGCTGAGGGCCTTGTTGGCGTGGGAGCCGATGTAGCCCGCCCCGCCGCAGATCAAAATCGCCATTGCTCTGGCCTCCTGACTGTGTTTACACTGCGCCTCTGCCGCTGAATACGACGCCCACCGTATCGACGAGGATCTTGAGATCCAGACCCAGGCTCCGGTGCCCGATGTAATACTCATTCATATCGATCCGCTCCTGGAAGCTGGTATCGCTCCTGCCGTGGACCTGCCAATAGCCGGTGATCCCCGGTCGGACGGACATCACTTTCTCCAGGTGCTCGCCGTAGGCCTCCTCTTCCACCAGCAGCGGCGGACGCGGCCCGACCAGCGACATATCTCCTATCAACACATTCCAGAGCTGCGGCAGCTCGTCGATGCTCGTTTTCCGAATGAATTTCCCAACCTTGGTTATTCTCGGGTCATTTTTCAGCTTAAAGTTTTCGTTGAATTCTTCCTTCTCCGCCGCTGAAAGCTCCTCCAGCATTACCTCAGCGTTTATGTACATGCTCCGGAACTTTACCATGCGGAAAGACTTGCAGTCCTTCCCTATCCGCGGCTGAAGGAAAAACGGGGAGCCACCGTCCTCTGCCATGATCGCAACGCCTGTAAGCAGCAGGACGGGGCTGAGCACCAGCAGCCCGGCCGCGGACGCGACGACGTCAAAGGTCCGCTTGAAAATGGAATAGCCAATGCTCGTTTTTAGGCTTTTCTCCGCCTGCCGGGGCGCTTTGTTGGCTGCCGCACGTTCTTCGAAGCCGTCCTTTACCGCAGGCTCCGCGGCCGCCGCCCCCGCCGGTATAAGCAGGAAAAGCGGCACGCACAGCGCGGTTTTCAGAAAGGCCTGTAGCCAATTGCCGCGCCGCGCTTCCCTCGCCCGGCGTGGCGAGTACCTTAATACCCCCCCCGGGTACTTATGACAGCCTTGACCGTCCGAAGCAGCAGCTTCAGGTCCGTCCAGACGCTCTGCTCTCGGATGTAGCGCAGATCCATTTCGATCCACTCGTCAAAGCCGATCTCGTTGCGCCCGGACACCTGCCAATAGCAGGTAAGCCCCGGCTTCACCAGCTCCCGCTGCCGCTGGTAGGCGTTGCAGGCCAGCTCCTCCGCTACAGGCAGCGGCCGGGGGCCCACTAAGCTCATGTCCCCTTTGAGGACGTTCCACAGCTGCGGCAGCTCGTCGATGCTCGTCTTTCGGATGAAGCGCCCCACCTTCGTGACCCGCGGGTCGTCCCGGATCTTGAACACCGGCCCGTCCATCTCGTTTTTGTCCAGCAGTGACGCCTTGAGCGTATCCGCTCCGGCCACCATGCTTCTCAGCTTGTAGAAGGTAAATTCCCGGCCCTGAAGGCCGATCCGCTGGTGGTGGTAAAACACCGGCCCCTTCGGGTCCTCCAGCTTGATGGCAATGCCCACTGCGAGAAAGATCGGGACGCAGAGCACCAGCCCCACCGCCGAAGCCGCCACGTCAAAGGCCCGCTTTATGAACTTGTACGCTGCGCTCCGGTTGACGCTCAGCTCCGCGCTTTCCACCGTCTCCAACACAGGGATCGCCATGCTTTCGGAATCCAACGTTTTTCCCCCTACTGTTTATTCATCAGTTCACGGTAATACGCGATCACTCGCTCAAGCCCCTCGCGCAGAGGGATCCGGGGCTGCCAGCCCAGCAGCTCCCCCGCCCGGGTGATGTCCGGCCGCCGCTGCTTCGGATCGTCCTGGGGCAGGTCCTTGAACACCAGCCTGGACTTGCCGGGGATCTGCTTCAGCACCTCCTCCGCCAGCTCCAGGATCGTAAACTCCCCCGGGTTGCCCAGGTTCACCGGGCCCTTGACCGTATCCCCGGAGTTCATCATCCGGCACAGGCCCTCCATCAGGTCGTCCACAAAACAGAAGCTCCGGGTCTGGCTCCCGTCCCCGTACACCGTCAGGTCCTCTCCCCGCAGCGCCTGGTTCACAAAGTTGCTGATCACGCGCCCGTCCCAGGGGTTCATCTTCGGCCCGTAGGTATTGAAGATGCGGATCACCTTTACCTTTGTCCCGTACATCCGGTTGTAGTCAAAGCACAGCGTCTCCGCCGCCCGCTTCCCCTCGTCGTAGCAGCTGCGGATGCCGTCCGGGTTCACGTTCCCCCAGTAGGTCTCCGGCTGGGGGTGTACCAGCGCGTCCCCGTATACCTCCGAGGTGGAGAACTGGAGCACCGTGGCCCCGTACTTCCGCCCCAGCTCCAGCATATTGATGATCCCGAACACGCTGGTCTTCATAGTGTGCACCGGGTCCTCCTGGTAGGCCGGAGGGCTGGCTGGGCAGGCCGCGTTGTAGATCTGATCCACATCCAGATCGATGGGCTCCACAATGTCGTGCTTAATAAATGAGAAATTGGGCAGCTTTTGCAGCTCCTTGATGTTCTCCAGGCTCCCTGTCTGGAGGTTATCCAGGCAGTAGACCGTATTGCCCGGGTCCTTCACCAGCCGTTCGCATAGGTTGGAGCCCAGAAAGCCCGCGCCGCCTGTCACTAAAATTCGCATCGTTCTTGTCCTCTCAGTCCCGGTTATAGATATCCCGCGTGTAGAGCTTCTCCGCCGCCGGCTCCAGCTCTTTGTGGTGCCGGTTGGCGATGATCACGTCGCTCTCTGCCAGGAAGCTCTCCAGGTCGTTATGTACCGCGTAGCCGTTGAATTCGCTCCCGTCTGCCAGGGTGGGCTCGTAAATCACGACCTCCGCCCCCTGCTCCTTCACATGGGCCATCACGCCCTGGATGGCGCTCTCCCGGAAGTTGTCGCTGTTGGACTTCATGGTCAGCCGGTACACGCCCACCACCGGGTGCTCCTTCCCCGCCGTCCGCTTCATCACCTGGTCCGCGACGTGCTGCTTGCGCACCTCGTTGGCCTCCACCGTCGCCCGGATCAGCCGCTGGGGGATGCCCGCGCAGTTTGCCAGCAGCTGCTTGGTGTCCTTGGGGAAGCAGTAGCCCCCGTAGCCGAAGGAGGGGTTGTTGTACCCGTCCCCGATCCGGGCGTCCAGGCACACGCCCTCGATGATCTCCTGGGCGTCCAGGCCCGTCAACTCCGCGTAGGTGTCCAGCTCGTTGAAGAAGCTCACCCGCATGGCGAGATAGGTGTTGGCGAAGAGCTTCACCGCCTCCGCCTCGGTGCTGCCCATAATGCGCACCGGCACGTTGTCACACAGGGCGCAGGACTTCAGCAGCGCGCCGAAATCCTCCGCCGCCTGCACCAGTCGGGGATCGTTCAGGTTCGTCCCCACGATGATCCGCTTGGGGTACAGGTTGTCGTACAGGGCCCGGCTCTCCCGCAGAAATTCCGGGCTGAACAGCAGATTTTTGCAGCCGGTCTTCTCCCGCAGGCTCCTGGTATAACCAACAGGAATAGTGGATTTGATGACGATGAACGCCTCCGGGCTATACTCCATCACCTGCCGCACCACTTCCTCCACCGCGGAGGTGTCGAAGTAGTTCTTCTGGGGGTCGTAGTTTGTGGGCGTCGCCACCAGCACCAGGCTGGCCCCGGTATAGGCCTCCGCCGCGTCCGTGGTCACCGTCAGGCGCAGGTCCTTCTCCGTCAGGTACTGCTCGATCTCCGCGTCGCGGATCGGCGAGCGCTTTTCCTTGTTGAGCATGTCCGCCTTGCTCTGGTGCTTGCAGGTGGCGACTACGGTGTGCTCCTGTGCCAGCAGCACCGCCAGGCTCAGTCCTACATAGCCGATCCCGGCCACCGCGATTTTGCCCTGCTTCTCAGGTCCTCTGTTCACTCCATCCCAACCTTTTTTGTTTTTGTAGTTTTTCTTTTATCTTTCAGCCGGCGCACAGAACAAGTCGATCACCAGCTGTTCCAGCTTGTCCTCGTCCGGGTAAAATTCGATGTATTCGTCCTTGACGTTCTCTCCCTCGGGAGACACGAAGCCCTCCAGGGTGTATTCCGCCAGGCTCTCGCTGAAATTCGACAGCTCGTCCACCGCGCAGTCCGTCACCAAATAGTCCGCCACCGCGTCGTAGAGCTTCAGCACAAAGCTGTCGTCCGCCTCCACCTTGTCCCGCAGGACCTCCGTCAACGCTTTCACGTACGCTGCCTGCCGCCGCATTCGGGAGGTGTTCGCGTCGTCCTCCGGCATCCGCATCCGCTCGTGGACGAAGTTGTAGGCGTGCTGCCCCATCAGGTGGACCGTCTCGCCCTTCACGAGTGTGTCGTCCACTCCCGTAAAGTCGTCCTCGATGGTCACCGTCACGCCTCCCACCGCATCGTTCAGCGCCGCGATGGAGCCCATGGTCAGGGACAGATAATTGTCGATGGGCAGACCGCAGAGCAGGGCGCTCACCGTGTCTACCGTGTTCTCGCAGCTCAGTTTCATTCCGTCGCCGTAGGCGTGGGCATAGCAGATCTGCTGTGTGCTCCTCCCGACAACTTTTCCGCCGTCGCCCAACACTGGGACCGATGTCATGGTGTTTCGGTCGATCTGGAGGATCGTACAGCTCTTCTCCGCGTCATTGAGTATGACCAGGGCCAGGTAATCCGCCAGGGCCTGAGTCCAGTAGCCCTCGTGCTGTTCCAGCTCTATATCATCCGTGCCGATCAGCAGCAGCGTGGACAAATCCGGATTCAGGGTATATTCCACGTCGTCTATGGTCAGCGTATTTCCTGTCCGGTTCCCTACCGGAATGGAGGCCGTGCCCGCCCCCTCCGGAGCCTTCTCGCTCAGATGCTCCACGAAATTCAATCCCGCGATCCCCAGCGCGATCAAAGCTATGACCGCAACGGCGATGAGTAACCCCTTTAATGTGGATTTTTTCACGAAGCACGCACCCCCTTTTCAAACCAAAGCATCTATGAAAGCTCATAGAGTTTTCTATCGTTTTTGAGGCAGCTCCGCCTCGTCCTCGCAAGCTTCACATTGTCTCGCTTCCCTGCAAGCAGGAAAGCTCACTCGTTCCGCCGCTCGTCCTCTTCCAACCAAAGCGTGCGCTTTGGTTGGATAAGAAATTTTTTTGTCAGATCAGGTATCCGGCCCGAGGGCCGGATACCCTTTCCGGCCGTCCTTCTCAGGGCGGGCGTCCTGCCCGGACGCTGGGTCTGCCGCTTACTTCTTCGCGGCGGCTTCCTTCTCGTCGGCGATGGTCACCTTGAGCTCAGCCT